>DASVGR010000080.1:0-3984 GCA_036379395.1 Rhodanobacteraceae bacterium
GCCGGTCAGGTGCTGGATGGCGCCCGAGATGCCGATGGCCATGTACAGCTCCGGGGCGATGATCTTGCCGGTCTGGCCAACCTGCATGTCCGACGGGCAATAGCCGGCATCGACGGCGGCGCGCGAGGCGCCCACGCCGGCACCGAGCTTGTCGGCCAGCTTGTAGATGATGTCGAAGTTTTCCTTGCTGCCGACGCCGCGGCCGCCGGACACGACGCGGGCCGCGCTTTGCAGGTCGGGGCGGTCGCTCTTGGCTTGCTCAAGGCCGACAAAACGCGTGTGCGCGGGCACGGCCACGTCGCAATTGACGGCTTCGACGGGCGCGCTGTTGCCGTCGGCGGTGGCTTTCCACGACGCGGTGCGGATGGTCGCCACGACGGTGTCGTCGGCCGGAGTTTCGACCGTGATGATGGCGTTGCCGGCGTAGATCGGGCGGGTGAAGACGTGCTCGGATTCGACCGTCATCACGTCGCTGACCTGGGCCACACCCAGCAGCGCGGCCACGCGTGGCATGAGGTCTTTGCCGAACGTGGTGGACGGGGCGAACACGTGGCTGTAGCTGGCGGCGATCTGCGCGATCTGCGGGGCCAACACGGCGGCCAGCGCGTGGGCGTTTTCGGCGCGCGTGACGGTCAGTACCTTGCTGACGCCGGCGATTTGCGCGGCCTGCGCGGCGATGGCGGAGGCATCATCAGCCAGCACCAGCACGTCGATGGCTTCGGGGTTGACGGCCGCGGCGGCGCTCACGGCGCGCGCGGTGGCGGGGTTGAGCTGGCCGGACAGGTGTTCGGCGATGACGAGAATCTTGCTCATGGCAATCTCCGGTGATTCCGTGAATCTTGAAGGTTTTGTGTGGGAGCGCGCCTGCGCGCGATGGGCATGGATGCAATCGCGCGCGGGCGCGCTCCCACAAAATGCGTGGCTTAGATCAGGCCCTTGTCCTTGAGTGCGGCAACGAGCGCGGCGGCGTCGGACACCATCACGCCCTTGCTACGCCCGGCCGGCGCGGCGTAATGCGTGGTCTTGAGGTGTTCGCCGGGTTCCACGCCCAGCTCGGCCAGTGGCTTGACGTCGATGGGCTTGCGCTTGGCTTTCATGATGTCGGGCAGCTTGATGAAGCGCGGCTCGTTCAGGCGCAGGTCGGTGGTGACTACGGCCGGCAGGTCCACCTCAATGGTTTCCAGGCCGGCGTCGACTTCGCGCGTTACCGTGGCCTTGTTGTCGGCGACCACCAGCTTGCTGGCGAACGTGGCTTGCGGGCGATCCCACAGCGCGGCCAGCATCTGGCCGGTCTGGTTGGCGTCATCGTCGATGGCTTGTTTGCCCAGAATGACCAGACCCGGTTGTTCAGCTTCGATCAGCTTGAGGAAGATGCGCGCGGCGGTCAGCGGCTGGATGGCGGCGTCGGTCGCCACGTGGATGGCACGGTCGGCGCCCATGGCCAGGCCATTGCGCAGGTGCGCGGTGAGGTCATCCGGGCCGATGCCCACGACGATCACTTCGGAGGCGTTGCCGGCTTCGCGCAGGCGCAGCGCTTCTTCCAGCGCGATGTCGTCGAACGGATTGGCCGACAGCTTCACGCCGTCGGTGGCCACGCCTGAGTTGTCCGGCTTGACCTGCACGCGCACGTTGAAATCGACCACGCGCTTGTAACCGACCAGAATCTTCATGAGGTGTCCTTCGGTTGGCGCCGCGCCCGTCGCCGGGGCGGCGTAGTAGGTTGAACCAAACGCCTATTCTAACCGAGCCGTGAACGGGGCCGAAGGGCTGCCGCTATCATGTGCCATTCTTTTGCGGGAACCCGTGGGGGAGCGCGCTTGTGGGAGCGCGCCCGCGCGCGATGGCCAGATATCGGGTAAAGGCAAGACCCCTTCGCCCGCAGGCGGGCTCCCACAAATGCACCCACAGTGCTTCCACGGCATTCAACAAGGAAAGGTGACATGAAGGTTCTGGTTTGCGGTGGTGCGGGCTACATTGGCTCGCACATGGTGCGATTTTTGCGCGAGCACGGTCACGCCGTGGTGGTGTTCGACAACTTGTCGACCGGCCATGCGCCGGCCGTGGGCGACGCACCGCTTGTGTGCGGCGACGTACGCGACGCGGCAGCGCTGGATGCTTTGTTCAAGGCGCACGCGTTCGATGCGGTGATGCATTTTTGCGCGCGCTCGCTGGTGGGCGAGTCGGTCGTCAAGCCGTACGACTATTACGACAACAACGTCGGCGGCACGTTGGGCCTGTTGCAGGCCATGCAGCGCGCCGGCGTCGGCAAACTGGTGTTTTCGTCTACCGCGGCCGTGTTCGGCGTGCCGCAGGCCGAGCTGATCGACGAGGATCATCCCAAGGCGCCAATCAACCCGTACGGCGCCAGCAAGTTGATGGTCGAGCGCATCTTGAACGACGCGGCCGCCGCGTACGGTCTGCGTTCGGTGGCCTTGCGCTATTTCAACGCCGCCGGAGCCGATCCGGCAGGCAACATCGGTGAGTCGCACGCGCCGGAGACGCATCTCATCCCGAACATTTTGCGTGCCGCGTTGGGCCATGGCCCGGGCTTGAAGGTGTTCGGAGACGATTACGCCACGCGCGACGGGACCTGCGTGCGTGATTACGTGCATGTAAACGACTTGGCCGCTGCGCATCTGGCCGCCGTGGACTACATGGCCGATCACGCCGGTCATCACGTGTTCAACCTGGGCAACGGCACCGGCTTTACCGTGCTGGAAGTGATCGATGCGGCACGCCGCGCGACCGGTGCCAAGATTGCCTTTGAACGCGCGTCGCGGCGTGCCGGTGATCCGCCGGTGCTGGTCGCGTCCAGCGCGCGGGCGCGGTCGGAACTGGGCTGGACGCCGCGTTACACCGAAGTGTCCGCTATCATTGAAACGGCGTGGCGCTGGCATCAAAACGCGCGGTATTGACTACCTGGGCCGGGTTGGTCTGTAGGAGCCGGCCGGCCGGCGAACGGTCCGAAGGACCGCCGTCATTTTCGGCGAATCCATCGCGCGCAGGCGCGCTCCCATGATAAGCCAATCGCGGGAGCGGGGGAGACGCTCCAACAAGTGGCAATGACAAGGTTCGTTAAACCATGACTACTCTTCTCGTTACCGGCGGTGCCGGTTTCATCGGCGGCAACTTCGTGTTGCAGGCTGTGGCCGACGGTCTGACCATCGTCAATCTGGACAAGCTGACCTACGCCGGCAACCTGGACACGCTGGCGTCGCTGGATGGCAACCCGCGTCACGTGTTCGTGCATGGCGACATCGGCGACCGCGTGCTGGTCGATCGCCTGCTGACCGAACATCGGCCGGATGCCATCGTCAATTTTGCCGCCGAGTCGCACGTGGATCGTTCCATCGACGGCCCGGACGCGTTCATCCAGACCAACGTCGTCGGCACGCTGGCGTTGCTGGAGTCCGCGCGCGATTACTGGAAGTCGCTGGAGGACAGGGCGCGTGACGCGTTCCGCTTCCTGCACGTGTCGACCGACGAGGTTTACGGCTCGCTGGGCGTCAGCGGTGCGTTCACCGAGGACACGCCGTACGCGCCCAACTCGCCGTATTCGGCTTCCAAGGCATCATCCGACCACTTGGTGCGCGCGTTCCACCACACCTACGGCCTGCCGACGCTGACCACCAACTGCTCCAACAACTACGGTCCGTACCAGTTTCCGGAAAAACTCATCCCGCTGGTGTTTGACAAGGCGCTCAAGGGCGAGGCGCTGCCAGTCTATGGCGACGGCAAAAACATCCGCGACTGGCTGTTTGTCGGCGACCACTGCGCCGCCATCCGCCGCGTGCTGGCCGCTGGCCGCGTGGGCGAAACCTACAACGTCGGCGGCAACGCGGAGCAGGAAAACCTCACCGTCGTCAAAACGATTTGCGCGTTGCTCGACGCGCGCCGTCCGTTGGCCGACGGCATGCCGCGCGAAAGCCTGATCACGTTCGTCAAAGATCGCCCTGGCCACGACCGCCGCTACGCCATTGACGC
>DASVGR010000081.1:0-20748 GCA_036379395.1 Rhodanobacteraceae bacterium
TGTCGACTTCACGCACATCGACCAGACCAACAGCAACATCGGCAAGACCGATGCCACGGGCACCGGCCTGGACGTGAAACGGTTCTATCTGAATGTCGACAGCCCGTTGGACAACGTGTGGTCGCTGCATCTGACCACCGACTTCAACTACGTCAGCAACGACGGCGAAACCAACCTGTTCGTCAAGAAGGCCTACGTGCAGGGACATTTCTCCGATGCCGCCGTGCTGCGCATCGGCTCGGCTGACATGCCGTGGATTCCATTCGAAGAGAAGTACTACGGTTTCCGCTACGTCGAAAACACGCTGGTGGACCGTCTCAAATACGGCAACTCGGCCGACTGGGGCCTGCACATGAACGGCCGTCTTGGTTCGGGCGGGCGTTTCGACTACGCGGTGTCGGTGGTCAATGGCGCCGGCTACAAGCACGCCACCCGCAGCAAGGGCGTGGATGTCGCGGCCCGCATCGGCTTTGCGCCCGTGGACGGCATGATCATTGCCTTGGGCGGCTACAGCGGCAAGCTTGGCCAGGAAACGCAAACCATTCCGGCTGATCACACCGCCACCCGTGGCGATCTGATGATTGCCTGGGCACGTGATGGATGGCGCCTGGGCGGCAGCTATTTCACGGCCAGCAACTGGAACACCGTGCTCGATCCGATAGCCGACAAGTCTTCCGGCTGGTCTACCTGGGCCAGTGCGCAAGTCTCCGACAAGATCACGTTGTTCGCACGCTATGACCACGCCGATCTCAGCAAGGACATCGACCCGAAGGCCACCGACACTTATTACAACGCCGGCATACAGTTCCAGGTAACCAAGGGATTCAAGCTGGCCGCCGTGTACAAGCACGAGGCCCGCAAGGGCAGCGTGGACATGCCATTGCCACCGCACGTGGCCAACATGCGCACCAACGAAGTGGGCGTGTGGGGCCTGGTGGCGTTTTGATCGAAACGGGTGCCGGCCATGCGGCGCGAGCGTTTGTACAGCGCCCTGCCCGCTGCATGGCCGCATCCATGCGTCTCATGGCGGATAGGCGTGGAATCCCATCGATTCGATTTCCCAAGCCATCGCAAAGTTTGGTTTGGCATGCAAAACTTGCGCGCCATGCAAACTGTCCATTCCGCAACTTTCGTTTCGACCATCGCCGGATCAACGCACGGCCGGCCCTTGTGGCTAAGTACCAAGCGTCGCGAGCTGGCGGTTTTCGCCATTCTGGCCTTGCTCGTACTTGGCCTGGGCATCGGCCTGCGCGACCCGTGGCCGTCCGACGAGCCGCGCTTTGCCCTGGTCGCACACTGGATGGTGGAGCATGGGCAGTGGCTGTTCCCGCATCGCGGCCATGAGCTGTATGCCGACAAACCGCCGCTGTTTTTCTGGCTGCAGGCGGCCAGTTACGAGGTGACCCGCAGCTGGCGTGTGGCGTTCCTGCTGCCTTCGCTGCTATCCGGTTTGTTGACACTGGGACTGGTATACGACTTGGCACGACGGCTGTGGAGCCATCGCGCGGGGTTGCTGGCGGCGCTGGGCCTGTTGGTCAGCATCCAGTTCACCTATCAGTTTCGCGACGCGCAAATCGACCCGACGCTGACCGGTTTCATGACCCTTGCCAACTATGCCCTGCTGCGCCACTTGCTGCTGGGGCCGAGCAAGCGCTGGTTCGCGGTCGGCTGCCTGTTTGCCGGTGTGGGCGTCATCACCAAGGGCGTGGGTTTTCTGTGCCTGCTGATGTTTGTGCCCTATGCGCTGGCCTGGCATGGCCGCTGGCGCCATCTCACACCAACTCATGGCAACTGGCGCTGGCCACTGGCTGGCATCGGACTGTTTCTGCTGCCGATCCTGGCCTGGTTGCTGCCAATGCTGGCCATGGCGCACGCCTGGGGCGATGCGCAACACGCCGCCTACGTGCAGGACATCCTGTTTCACCAGACGGCCCATCGCTACGCCGCCTTTGCCGGCCATCAGCACTCGACGTGGTATTTCCTGGGCATTGTCTGCAGCGAATGGCTGCCGCTGGCATTGGCGTTGCCGTGGGCCATACCGGCCTGGTGGCGACACTTGTGCAGGCATCGTGACGCGCGCTTCCTGCTGCCACTGGGCTGGGTGATTCTGGTGCTGGTGTTTTTCTCGCTCAGTGCCGGCAAGCGTGACGTCTACATCCTGCCGGCGCTGCCGATGTTCGCGCTGGCACTGGCTCCCTTGCTGCCCCACTTGCTGGAAAAACGCGGACCACGTTTGCTGGTGCTTCTGTTGACGCTGCTGCTGTCCGTGTTGCTGACTCTCGTCCCGATACTGGCCATGTGGCGCCATCCCTATTGGGCGCAACGATGGTCCGAAACATTTGATCCTCATTTCTGGTACCTGCTGCTGGCGTTCGGCATCATGGGGCTGGTGGCCGTCGCCTGCACGCGGCTTCGTCGCGCGCATCTGGGCTGGCTGGTCTTCGCCTGCGGCATGTGGATGCTGTACGGGTTGTGGGGTTATCCGCTGTTGAACGGAAACCGATCCTCGCTCGACGTCATGCGCGCCGCACGCACAGCAGCGGGCCCCGACACCACCATCGGCCTGGTGGCATGGAAGGAGCAAAACCTGCTGATGATTCGGGGGCCCGTCACCGACTTCGGTTTCCTCGAACCATGGGATGTCCAATATGCGGCTGCTGTGCGCTGGCTGCACGCCGATCCGTCACATCGCCGCGTTTTTATCCGGCAAAAAGCCATGGGGCGTTGCGTGGATCGTCAGAAAGCCATCCAGTTGGGTCACGCCAACCGGTACGAATGGTGGCTGTTCGGGCTTGATGCCGTCGTTCCTGGTTGCCAGCCGGTCGACGATGGCAGCCCGCAAACGTAAGTCAATGCTAAGCAAGGTTCGTCACACTATGATCCATGTTCAACGCCTGCCATTCCATCCAGCCCGGTTTGCCGATGCGTCGAACACAGTGCATGCCATTGAAACTCGCCAGCGCATTGGCGCTGGTCGCAACGCTGGCAGGCTGCGCCACGTGGAGCGCCTTGCCACTGGGTGATGGCACCGGGGCGAGCGTGGCCCGATTGAAGGTCCCCGTGTCAAGCATGCCCACGCGCCCTTTGGCACGACATGTTTTCGACCCGGCCAACGGGTTGGACGTCACCGAAGTAGCCATGCTGGCGGTGGCCAACAACCCGGCTCTGAAGATCAAACGCGACGATCTCGGCATCGCCGGCGCGCAGGCTTTTGCGGCCGGCCTGTTGCCCGATCCGCAAATAAGCGCCGGCATGGGCTACCCGACGTCCTCGGGGCCCGGACTGACGCGTGCTTTCGATTTCGGCCTCAGCGAAGACCTGAGCGCCCTGTTGACCCGTTCGAATCACGTGCATGCCGCGCAAGCCCATCAGCGCCAGGTCAATCTGGAATTGCTTTGGGCCGAATGGCAAACGATCGCCCGCTCACGCTTGCTGTTCAGCCAGATCCGCACCAACACGGCACAGGAACAACTATTGCATCGCGAGGCCGCCGCATTGGTACCGCTTGGCGACCAGATCGAACGCGCCGTCAAGGCGGGCAACCTCACCTACGCCGGCGCCGCGAGCGGGCTCGATGCCGTTGCCGACATCCATCGGCAACTGGCCCGGGCCACGCGTGCACGCATCAAGGCCGAACATGCCTTGCGTCTGCTGCTGGGGCTGAAAGCCACCGCACCGCTGCATCTGGTGGGCAAGCCGTGGCCAGCCAAACCGACGACCGCGCAAGTGGAACAAGCCTTGACCGACCTGCCCGAGCGTCGCCCCGACCTGCTGGCGCTGCAAGCTGGCTACCAGGCCCAGAACGCACGACTGCGCGGGGCGATCCTGGCCCAGTTCCCGGCCATAACGCTGGGTTTTACCCGCTCGCGTGACACCAGCAACATCTACACCTCTGGATTCAGCTTGGGCATCACCTTGCCTCTGTTCAACCGCAATCGCGGCAACATCGCCATCGCCCGCGCCACACGCAAGCGTCTGCACGATGTCTACGCGGCACGCCTGCTGACCACACGCAGCGACATGGATCAGTTGCAAAAAGATCTTGCCTCGCTGCATGACGAAATGACCGTCGCGTCACGTCATGCCGGGCAACTGGACAAGGCGCGTGCGGCAGCCGAACGTGCCTGGCAAGTCGGCCTGCTCGACTGGCCCACGTATCTCGCCATCCGGCAAAGAGCCCTGCAGGCCGATCAAGCCAGATTGGCCCTGCGTCAGCAACTGGCCACGCAGTCGATCGCGCTGGAGACACTCGTTGGCGGCGACTGGAACACCACCAACGGAGCCAGCGCCATGGCGCACACCCACTCCGCATCATCTCCACGATCTTCCTCATGACCGTTTTCCCGACTCGCCTTGCCGGCCCCCTTCTGGCCGCGTGCCTTCTCGCCGCCTGCGGCAATACCACCCCGGCCACGCCGCCGCCCAGCGTCGCGGTGACGACCATCAAGCCGCAACAACAGTCATTCACCGACACCGTGGCCGCGCTGGGTTCGGTGACGGGTGACCCCAGCCGTATCCGACAGTTGAGCCTTGCCCAGGGAGGCGAAGTCGTGGCGCTCATGGCGGCTTCGGGGCAATCGGTACACGCGGGACAAGCCTTGCTGAAAGTTGCCATGACACCGGCGGCACGCAAAGCGTACAAGCAGGCCCAAAACGCTTTGACCCTGGCGCGCGATCAATGGTCCCAAACCCGCCATCTGGCGACCCGGCATCTGGCCACGCAGGCGCAGGTGGACGCCGCGCGCAAAGCCGTTGACGACGCCGAAGCCGCGTTGCAGGCCCAGCGCCAACTGGGCGGCGCCCATGCCATCGAAACCGTCACGGCACCCTCGAACGGCGTGGTGACCAGCCTCCTCGTCGCCCAGGGCCAACGCGTGGCGGCCAACGCCACGCTGGCCACCTTCGTGCCGACCGATGCCCTGCTGGCGCAATTGGGCGTGGATCCAGCCCAGGCTGATCGCATCAAGGTGGGCATGCCGGTCACGTTGCACGCTGTCTACGGAACAACCGGGGACGCCACCGGCAAAGTGCGCATGGTCGGACATCACATCGATCCGGCCACGCATCAGGTTTCAGTACAAGTAACGCTGCCTGCCGCGTGGGCAGCCCGGATTGTTGCGGGAACCGCCTTGTCCGCACGCATCCGCATCGACCGCTACACCGCCTGGGCCGTGCCACGCCAGTCGTTGCGCCGTGACGCCAATGGTGCCTTCGTGTTTCAGGTCGACAAGGGCAAGGCCAAACGCGTGGATGTCACGGTGCGCTCGCCCGAAGGCACCACGGTTGGCGTCACCGGCCAGCTTGACGCCAACCTGCCCGTCATTGTCGCCGGCAGCTACGAAGCGGCCAACGGCATTCCCGTGCGCCAGCCCAAGGCAGGCATGGCGCCTTCGCACAGGGTGTCATCCCGATGACGTTGGTGGCCTGGTTTCAGACGCACCGTCGTTCGCTGCTGTTTCTGGTGCTGATTTTGGCGCTGGGTGGACTGGCAGCCGTCTTCAGCCTGCCGGTGGCGCTGTTCCCGGACGTGTCGTTTCCACGCGTGCGGGTATCCATCGATGCCGGCGCGCGGCCGGCACAGCAGACGGTCGCGGCCATCACCACGCCGGTGGAGGAAGCCATCCGCCACGTGCGCGGCGTGCGCAACGTGCGTTCGACCACCAGTCGCGGCAGCGCCGAAATCAACGTCGATTTCGACTGGGGCACGGACATGAGCCGCGCCTTCCTGAATGTCAACGCCGCCATGAGCCAAATCCTGCCGGAATTGCCGCCAGGCACGCGCATCCACGCGGTGCGCATGGACCCCACCGTCGATGAGCCGGTGTTCGCCTTCAGCTTGCGCAGCCACTCGTTGACGCCCACGCAGCTGTACGACATTGCGCAATACCAGCTGCGGCCGCTGCTCAGTGGCGTCAAGGGCGTGGCCAATGTCGACGTGCAAGGTCGCGGCATCGGCGAGCTGCACGTCAACATTGATCCCGGCAAACTGCGTGCCGCGCATCTTTCAATGGCCGACGTGGTGCATGCCATTGCGCAGGCGGCCGACATTTCCGCCCTGGGCCGCCTCGCCGACCACCATCAATTGTTCCTTGTCCTGGCCGACAACCAGCCCGACAGCCTGGCGACTCTGCGCAAGGTCGTGCTGCGCGCCACGCCCACCGGCACCATCCGCGTGGGCGATGTCGCCACCGTCACGCGCGGCATCAAGCCGCAATGGATCCGCACCGGCGCCGACGGTCATCCGGCATTGCTGATGCAGGTTTTCCAGCAACCCTCGGCCAACTCCGTCGCCATGGTCGATGCGGTCAAGGCCAAACTCGCGGCCTACCGGTCGCAATTGCCGCCCGGCGTGAAAATCGCCACCTGGTATGACCAGACGCAGCTGGTGCGCAGCTCGGCCGGCAGCGTGCGCGACGCCATCGGCATCGGCATCGTACTGGCCGGATTGGTATTGCTGATTTTTCTGCGCAATGCGCGCGTCATCCTGATCGCGCTGATCATCGTGCCGGCCACTCTGGCCATCACCACACTGCTGCTGAAAACGCTCGGCATGAGCTTCAACATGATGACGCTGGGCGGCATGGCGGCCGCCGTCGGCCTATTGATCGACGACGTGGTGGTGATGCTGGAACACATCATGCGACGCCTGCGCAGCCGCGACGGGACGCACCCCAAACGCAGCCTGGGCGAACGCATCTTCGGCGCCGCGCGCGAGTTTGCACGTCCGCAGACCGGTTCGTCCCTGGCCACCATCGTGATCTTTTTGCCGCTGGCCTCGCTGACCGGCGTGACCGGCGCCTTTTTCAAGGCGCTGGCGTTGACCATGGCCAGCGCGTTGGCCATTTCCTACCTGCTGACGTTCATTGCCGTGCCGCTGCTGGCCGAATGGATGATCGACGAACGTCATGCGCAGGAGCACCCGCCGACCCGGATGTGGCAAGCCCTCACCCGCTTCTACGAACGCAACCTGCAACGCGTGATACGTCGGCCGGCCTTGCTGCTGATCGGCCTGCTTCCGCTGCTCGTCGCCGGCGGCCTGGCCTATCGCTCGGTCGGCAGCGGTTTCATGCCGCAAATGGACGAAGGCGGCTTCACGCTCGACTACCTTTCGCCACCGGGCACGTCGCTGGCCGAAACCAACCGCCTGCTCAAGCAGGTCGGCACGATCCTGGCGGCCAACCCTTATGTCGACACGTGGTCACGCCGCACCGGCCTGCAACTGGGTGGCGGTCTGACCGAAGCCGACAGGGGCGATATTTTCGTGCGCCTGAAAAACGGCCCACGACCGTCCACGACGCACATCATGGAACACATCCGCGGCGAAATCGTGGCCAAGGTGCCGGGGCTGGACGTGGACGTTTCCCAGCTGCTCGAAGACATGATCGGCGACCTGACCGCCGTGCCGCAGCCCATTGAAGTCAAATTGTTCTCCGACAATGTCGACGAACTGGACGCCACGGCGCGCAAGGTCGCGGCACAACTGGGCAAGATCCCGGGTGTGGTCAGCGTGCGCGACGGCATCAACCCGGCGGGCAATGCGCTGGAAGTGCATGTGGATCCTGTCAAGGCGGCCTTGCTGGGTTTCGATCCGCACAGCATCGCCACGCAAGTGGCCACGGCGGTGGCTGGCAAGATTGCCGCCCGCCTGCCGCAAGGCCCCAAAATGGTGGCCGTGCGCGTGTGGATTCCATCGTCCCGGCGCGCGCGCATCGAGCAACTCGCGGCATTGCCCATCCGCAACGCCGCCGGCCAGGTGTTTCCCCTGTCGCGCGTGGCCACCTTGACCGCACAGCATGGCCAGCCCGAGATCGACCACGAAAACCTCAAGCGCATGCTCGCCGTGACGGCCCGCATCGCCGGACGCGACACCGGTTCGACCATGCGCGATGTCAAGAAGGTGCTGGCCCGTCCCGGCGAACTGCCTCCCGGCATGTACGACACCCTGGGCGGGCTTTACCACCAGCAGCAGATCGCCTTTCGCGGTCTGACCATCGTGCTGCTGACCGCCTTCGCGCTGGTCTTCACGCTGCTGCTGTTCCTGTACGAAAGCTTCCGTGTTGCCGTCGCGGTACTGCTCCAACCGTTGCTGGCCATGTGCGCCGTGTTCATCGGCCTGTGGCTGACCGGCACCGAGCTCAACATTTCGTCGATGATGGGCATGACCATGATTGTCGGCATCGTCACGGAACTGGCCATTTTCTTTTTCTCCGAACTGGCCGAAGTGCGCTCGCATACCGACGCCGCGCCCCGGCTGTCACTGGAGGACGAACTTCTGGTTGCCGGCAAACATCGCCTGCGCGCCATCATCATGTCGATGCTGGCCGCGGTATTGACGCTGGCACCGCTGGCGCTGGCCATCGGGCGCGGCTCACAGATGCAGCAACCACTGGCCACTGCCATCATCTTCGGTATGCTGGCGGCGGTGCCGCTGGTACTGGTGGTGATGCCGGCGTTGTACGCGCTGATGGCACGCCACCACGGCACGCCTGGTCATCCGCAGGCGTGATCTGATCGACTGGATGTTGCGGAGGAGCGCCATGCCCATTGATTGGTCCCATGCCAGTCCCACCTTCGTGGCAGCCCTGCTGGCCTCCACGGTGGAATGCATCGAGGCACTGACCGTGGTGCTTGCCGTCGGCAGTGTGCGCAGTTGGCGCAGTGCCTTGGCGGGCAGTGCCGCAGCGCTTGTCCTGCTGGCGCTGGTCGTGGCTTTTGCCGGCACCGCGCTGGCGCGCGTCCCGTTGCATGCGTTGCAACTGGTGGTCGGCGTGTTGCTGTTGCTGTTCGGTATCCGCTGGCTGGACAAAGCGATTGCGCGCGCGGCGGGCGTTGCCGCCCGGCACGACGAGGCGGCCATTTACACCCGCCAACGCGAACAATGGCGCGGCACCGCAGCGCGTCCCGAAAGCTGGGATGCCATCGCCTGCGCGGTCGCCTTCAAGAGCGTGGTGCTGGAAGGTACGGAAGTTGTTTTCATCGTGCTGGCGCTCACCGCCGGCCATGCCGAAGCGCTGCTGCCGGCCAGCGCCGGGGCCCTCGTGGCGTTGCTGCTGGTGACCGCCCTGGGAGTCGCTTTGCACCGCCCGCTCACACGCGTACCGGAAAACACGTTGAAGTTCGTGGTGGGCGTGCTGTTGCTGGCATTCGGCACGTTCTGGACCGGCGAAGGCCTGCACGCCCACTGGCCGGGAGGCGATTGGGCGGTACTGGGTCTGGCCGCCGGTTATCTGATCGTCGCCATGGTCTCGGTGGCCTTGTGCCGCCATCGCCTAGCAGCGGCCGTTGGCCCGTGACGCACGTGAAGGCGGGATCGCTGATGACCTGGTTGAAAAACATCCTGAAAAGAACGCTGCACCTGTTCGTCGGTGACGCCTGGCTTGCCGGAGCCACCCTTGTCTGGCTGGCCATCGTGTGGTTGTGCGCCGCGACGGTCCTGCCTCCGGTCTGGCGTGGCCTCATCTTGTTTGCCGGCCTTGCCGGCATCGTCCTCGTCAGCGCCTGGCGCCATACGCGGCAACGCTGAATGTGGGAGCCCGCCTGCGGGCGATGGGCCAAGGCTTCGGCACCGCTTCGCACCATCGCGCGCAAGCGCGCTCCCACACAAAAAATGGCGCCTTGTTCGACAACGCCGAACTCAATCCTTGCCGTCGTCGACAGAGTTTTCCAACACCTTGCCAGTCTTGGCGTCGACGCCGACTTCATGCAGTGACTGGCCTTTGCGAATATCAAACGAGTAACGCAAACCGCTGCCGCCACGCTCGGTTTCCAGTTCTTGCGAGACAATCTTGCCGGAATACGTCTTGAGCGCGATTGCGCGCGCTTGTTTCAGGCTGACTTTGGCCTGGCTGAGATACTTCGCGCCATCAAGATGCGTAGTACCGGCACAAGCAATGCCGCCAGTCAGGGCAAGCAAGGCACCGGCCAGCATGCAGGCCATGGGGGTGGTTTGAGTCATTGCACGTTTCCTCCAGAGATTGTGGATGTCTGCCTGCAGCAGACAAACCCATCCTGTGCAACGGAGCTTGGCATTTGCTTAGCACCTGACTAAGCCACGCCTAAGCATGGCACCGCAAACTTTGGTCATGCCGCATACCGACCCGACATTGGTATCACCGCCCGCGACCGCCTCGGCTCCCCCGTCCGTTCCTGGCACATCCCTGCGCCATGCAGGACGCCGTGTCGTCGAAAGTGTTCTGGGCACCGTGTTGCGGCGCATTGATACCCAGCTGTGTCGCCCGGGGCAATTGCCGCGCACGGGAATTCATCGCGTGCTGGTGCTCAGGCCAAACCACCGGCTGGGCAACACGATTCTCATGACACCGCTGCTCAATGCCATCGAGACGACATATCCGGGCGCCGAGATCGATATCGTCAGCGCCGGCCCCGTTGCAAAAAACCTGCTTTGCGGGCGTTTCCAAGTACGCCGCATCATCTGCCTGTCGCGCAGGATCGTGCGCCATTTGCCGGCGACAGCGGCCTGCGTGCATCGGTTGCGTTCGACAACCTACGATCTGGCCATCGACCCGTGCACCGCATCCAACACCGGCCATCTGCTGCTGGGTATCTGCCGTGCCCGTTACAAAGTCGGATTGCCGTCCGCTCCGGCAACCATCGATCTGGATTTGCCCGAACACCTGGCCAAACGCGGTGTCCATCTTCTGCGTCGGGCGCTGGGCTGCCCACCGACAAGCGCCTGGCCACGGCTCGATTTGCGCCTGACTGCACAGGAGCGGTATCAAGGCCAAGACATCCTCGACCACCTTCTCGCTGTCGATACCGATCCATGCCATGCCTCGCCCAAGGTCATCGGCCTGTTTGCCAACGCGACCGGCAACAAGCGCCTGCCAGAGTCGTGGTGGAACACGTTGATGAACCGCCTGCAAGCCACCCGACCGGACATCAGTGTCGTTGAGGTATTGGCCGCCCATGGGCTGTCACAAATACCTGGCGCGTCGTGCACGTATTACTCCAGCGATCCGCGCAAGCTTGCGGCGGTGATATCGGCCATGCAGGGATTCGTCTGTGCCGACTGTGGCGTGATGCACCTGGCGGCAGCCGTCGCCACGCCCACGCTGGGCCTGTTCACGCGTGCCAATCGCAACAAATACGCCCCCTATGGCGGATGCAACAGCGGGCTGGATGTCGTTTCTGCCGCCGATACCGGGGGCAATGACATGACCCAGCTGTCGATCCTGGCCTGGATCCAGCAAGTGGTGCCGGCAGACAACTTGCACCCCGACGGGCCGGAGCGATTGCAGCGGAAAGAACATGGCTGATCGTCCGGCTCCCGGCACCGGAATGTCCACGCACCACCATAGTCCATGGCGCCGGTCGCTTGCGCCGTGCGCCCCTTGCCTGGCCGCGCGCATCCGAGCCCTTGTCGACTTCATCTTCCCGTCCGCTGATACACGGAGACCTTGCCATGCCCCGGATCCTGATTACCGTGCTGGCTTTTGGCACGCTCACACTGGCATTCATCTCGGCGCCCGTTCACGCGGGCAGCGGTCCGTTCGGCATCGACCATCGTCTGCCCTACGACAACAGTGGCATCTGGAACCGCGGCATCCAGAAGAGCGTCATGTACGGCACCATTGTCACGGTTGTCGGCGGCGCCTTCGTGCTGGGTGACCACAACCGTCTTGGCGACACGTTCTGGCGCTCGTTCGACGCCTTGGCGGTGTCATCCGCGGCGGCACAAGTCATGAAGCTGACTTTCCAGCGTGAACGTCCTTCGCAGACGAACGATCCCGACCGCTTTTTCAGCGGCATCCACCATGAAAGTTTTCCCAGCGGAGAGGTCACGGCCATCAGCGCAGCTGTCACTCCCTTCATCATGCGCTATGGATCCGAACATCCGGCGGTGTACGCCCTGGCCGCCCTGCCTGTTTACGACGCCATTGCCCGCGTAAAAACCCACGGACATTGGCAGAGTGACGTCCTGGTCGGCGCAGCACTGGGAACCGCCATTGGCATCTGGAGCACGCGCCGACAGCACTCGCTGCTGGTTGGCTGGCTTCCCGGCGGTTTCAGCATCGGTTACGTGCACCGATTTTGAAGCGACGCGAGTGCGAACGCTTTCACTCTTTCCCCTTGACTGCAGGCCATGACAAGGTGGCTTGCAGGCGCATGTGCGCGTCCAGTACAAACGCCAGCTCAAAATGCATGGCACTGGCTGCCGCGCCGGCCAACGCCAGGCCGAGCCCCGCATGGCCGCCCATGCCATGGTGCTTGCTCCAGAAACGCTGTCCAAAATGCTCCACCTCGTGCGCTTCGAGATCGCGCGTGGCGTTGTCGATCACCAACTGACGCGAAGTCAGGCGAATGCCGACCTCGCCTCCCGGTGGCGCATAAGCCGCCGCATTGTTGACGAGATTGCCGACGATGATTTCCAGCAATGTCCGATCGGCCACTACAATGGCCGCCGACTCGTCCGCGTCACGCACGATCGTCAGCCGGCGCGCGGCCAGGGTCGGTTGCACCAGTTCCAGTTGCCGATCGAGCAATTCGACCAGCGGAACCCGGCCCGGATCCATGCTCTCGATGCCGGCCTCCAGCCGTGTCAGCAGCAACAGTCCCGACACCGTCGCCTGCAATTCACCCACGATGGTGCCGATTTCGCCCAGCAGTTCGGACAGCGGCTTGCCGCTGGGGTAACGTTGCTCAACCTCGATCAGCGAACGCAACTCGGCCAGATGGGTACGTGTTTCGTGTGCCAGGGCGCCGGCAAACTGGCGCTCGCGTGCCATCGACTCGTCCATACGCACCAGCACGCCATTGAAGTGCTCAACCAGAGGGTCAAGTTCGATGGCACCCGGAACCCGCAGTCGCTGTCCAGGCGCCTGCGGGCCGATGTCGCGCATGGCATCACCCAACGCGACCAGGGGGCGCAAACCGCGACGCACCAATACCGGCGTGAGCAGCAGCACCACCAGCAATGCCAACAGCGGCGTCAGCAGCAGGATGTCGTCGATGGTGGTGAGAATGTCGTCCAATTCTCCGCGCGGGCGCATGAAAAGGACGCTGCACGCCCCCCCCCGGCTCGATCCTGCATGAGCTTCACCCTGGCGCACAAAGCGGAACCACACCGCACGGTACAGCTGATGGCCGGCGCGCACATTGGCGTAAGCCGGCTCGGAGCGTGCCGTCACGTTCCATTGCGGCGGCGTTCGCGGTACGGGAGGCTGACTGTCGACGTGTCCGCCGTTGGCACACGTCACGGCCCAGAAATCCAGCGCCTTGCCTGCCAACAATCGGTGATGCGGTGCACGCGCGGCAACGTCCACATTCAGGCCTTTCGGGCCGACGCCCACCAGCGATTGCAAAGCCTGCGCCTGCGTCAGCAGATCGGCATCCATCCGCCTGCCCATTTCGGCATCGACCAGGTGGTCCATCGTCAGCGCCGCGGCACCAACGACCAGAACCGCCGCGATGCCGACCAGCACGGTGATGCGACCGGTCAGGGACAAGCGTTTCACGGGATGAGATACCCCGCGCCGCGCCGCGTTTCGACCAGGCCGTCGATGCCGGCGGCCGACAGCTTGCGGCGCAGCCCGAACACCAGAACTTCCACGCTGCGGTCGGACGCGACGGTATCGCTGCCAGCCAGGCGCTCAAGCACTTCGGCACGCGAAAAAACCCGCCCGCGATGGCGCGCCAGCAGCGCCAGAAGCGCAAACTCGCGTGGCGCCAGAGGCAATGTCCGCCCGGCCACCAAGGCTGCGTGCGCCCGCTGATCCACCTTGAGCTCACCAACTTCCAGCAGGGCTTCCTTGACTTCTTCGGGACGCCGCATCAAGGCATGCAGGCGCGCCAGCAATTCGTCGAACGAAAACGGTTTGACCAGGTAATCGTCGGCACCGGCATCCAGCGCTTCCACCCTGTCATGTACCTGGTCGCGTGCCGAAAGCACCAGCACCCGCGGACGGACATGGCGTCTGGAAAGCCCGTGCAATACGCCCAGCCCGTCCATCCTCGGCAACATCAGGTCGAGCACCATCAAGTCGTACACGTAGCCGCGCAAGAAGCCCTGTGCGGCAATGCCGTCGGCCGCCGTATCCACGACAAAACCCGCCGCCGACAAGCCTCGCTGCAACGTATGGCGCAAACGCTCGGAATCCTCGACCAACAAAAGCTTCATGATCACTCTGCACGCGGAACAGGCATGAGTTGAAGAGTAACAACATCAGCAAGCATTGTTGGCTCGACCATGCCCGGCGCCGGAAATCCGCTTCACGATTTTTCCGTCGTGGTTCGCATGCATTGGCCATTGGCGTCGCTGCTGTCCGGCGTCAACTTGTCGACTTGTCAAACCCCGTTTCCTTCTGCCACGCCATCAAGAAAATCCGTCGACGGCACGAAAAACAATGAGCCGGTGACGGCCCGGCTGTAGTTCAGCAGCCGGTCGTAATTGCCCGCCGGTCGGCCGACAAACATGTTTTCCAGCATCTGCTCGATGCGGCGCGGCGACTTGGCGTAGCCGATGAAATAGGTGCCGAACTCGCCCTTGCCGACATCGCCGAAAGGCATGTTGTCACGCACGATGTCCAGCTCCTCGCCGTCCTCTTCGATCACGGTCAGCGCGTTGTGCGCCGAGCTCGGCTTCACATCATCATCCAGCTCGATGTTGGTCTGCTTGGTCCGGCCGATGATCTTTTCCTGCGCTTCGACGGGCAAGGCATTCCAGCCGTCCAGGTCGTGCAGGTATTTCTGCACGATCACGTAGCTGCCGCCGGCAAAGGCTGCATCCTCATCGCCGATCACGGTGGCGGCAACCGCCTCCGGGCCAACAGGATTTTCCGTGCCATCCACGAAACCGATCAGATCGCGCGCGTCGAAATACTTGAAACCGTGCACCTCGTCCACGGCTGTGACGGCGCCACCCAGCCGCGCCAGGATTTGCGTGGCCAGTTCAAAACACACATCTTGGCGCATGGCGCGAATGTGGAACAGGATGTCGCCCGGCGTGGACACGGCGTGATGCACACCCTGTATCTCGCGAAACGGGTGCAATTCACGGGGGCGCGGCGTGCCGAACAGACGATCCCACGCATTTGAACCAAACCCCATGATGCATGACAAGCGGGCATCCGGATCGCGCACGCCAACCGCGCGCAAAAGCGCTGGCAAATCCCCGCAGAACGAGCGCACGGTGGCGAGGTGTCCTGATTCGGGATGGATGGTCACGACGAGAAAAATCGCGGCATGCGTCAGCGGCGCATCGACCGGTTGCGACATGGCAGCAGGCATGTGCAAGCTCCTTCCGGATTCGGCAAACAGGCTTGCAGTGTACCCGCCCCGAGGCGGCGGGAGACCGGGCCGTCGATATCGTGGATGAGACTTCGCCCCGCTCCAACAGGCACAATCAGGCGGCACAAATCCGGGGCTTCCGCATCCGCACCATGCATCGCAATGGCGGCTGATGCGGACGACACGCATAAAAAACGCCCCGCAGAGCTGGCGCCACGAGATCGATTCGGAGGGGAGAAAGTCGATGCCGTGTTTTGCGCGCCGTCTACGGGGCGGTGGTTCGCCGCCCAGGGGGAGGGGTTGGCGACGAACAGAGTTAAAGATACGCGCCGTTTGCCATAGAATCCAATACGTTTTACATGTGCCACTTATTCGGTAAACGACTATGTTCGACTTGCGCCAGCTCCGCTATTTCGTGGCCGTGGCAGAAACGCTCAGCTTCACCAGGGCAGCCGAGCGCCTGCACTTGTCGCAGCCACCTTTATCCCAGCAAATCAAGGCATTGGAAGACGATCTTGGCGTACAGTTGTTCGACCGCAACCGTCGTCACGTCAAACTGACCGAGCCGGGCCGGCTGTTTCTGGACGAGGCCCACAAGATCCTGGCCCAGACTGAAACGGCGCGGCGCACGGTTGCCGAGGCCGGCTGCGGGCAACGCGGCCGATTGCGGCTGGCCTACCCCGCATCCTTGTCCTTTCACGGTGCCCTGCCTCGCACCCTGTTGCGCTTCCGTGCCAGCAGTCCGCACGTGCAGGTGCAATTGAACGAGATGTACACCGAAACGCAATACAGCGCGCTGATGGCCGGGCAGATCGATGTCGGCCTGGTGCGTGCCCTGCCCAAGGAACGCAGCGTCGCGCTGGAAACCGAGGTGACCGTCATCGACCACGAGCCGTTGTGGCTGGCCCTGCCTTGTTCGCATCCGCTGGCACAACACCCAAGCCTGCATCTGGCCGAGGTGGCCAACGAGGCCTTCGTCATCCAGCCGCGCGCGTACAGCACGACGTTGTACGACACGCTGGTACAGCTGGCCGCGCGCGCCAAGTTTCATCCGATCATTCGTCAGGAAGCGCAACAATTGACGGGATTGCTGGCCCTGGTGGCTGCCGGCATCGGCATGGCATTGGTGCCCGCTTCACTGCGTGTCGTGCACTTGCCGGAGGTGTGCATGATTGCGCTGGCGGACGCCGATGCCGAATTGCTGCTGGCGGTAGCGCGTCGTCGCGGCGATCCGCCGCCCGTGCTGGCCCGTTTTCTTGAAGCCGTCACGCCGGATGCATCGGTTGCCGCCGATGCTGCATCACGCTGACACGTTGCGTCGATTGCGGCAGACGCTCGGCCAGAAAATCCACCAGCGCGCGGACGCCAGGCAACAATCCGCGTCGGCTTGGGTACACGAAATGCATGCTGCCCATCGGCCCGCTCCACTGCGGCAGCACGCGCACCAGGCGGCCGGCCGCGACGCATTCAAGGCATTGGGTCTCTGGCAAAAACGCCAGCCCGACGCCCTGGATGGCGGCTTCCAGCAATACGCCGAATGCGCCGGAAACGAGATGCGGCGCAATGCCCACGCGTTCGGATTGCCCCGTCTCATCAACCAGCGTCCAGTGATTGTCATTGTCGTGTTCATACATCGACAGGGCCGGCAACGAACTGATGTCCTGCAATGTTTTCGGCATGCCGTGCGTTTTGATGAACTTGGGGCTGGCCACCAGCACCATCATCGACTGGCCGAATTCACGCACGATCAGCGTCGCGTCGGAATCGAACTTGAAGCGCACGCGGATGGCCACGTCGTAACCTTCACCGATGAGGTCCACGCGGCGGTTGGTGGCCAGCAAATGCACATTGACCTTGGGGTGACGCGCCATGAATTCCGGCAGGATCGGCGCCAGCATCGTGCGCGCCAGCGACACCGGGCAGCTGATGCGCACCGTGCCGTGCGGCTCGCTGCGCAACGAGTCGATGGCGTCCTGCGCCGCCCGCGCTTCTTCCAGCATGGCGCGACAATGGGCATAGAAACGCTCGCCGGTTTCGGTCACCACGAACTTGCGCGTGGTGCGCTGCAAAAGCCGCACGCCGAGGCGGTCTTCCAGTTGCGCAATGCGCTTGCTCAAGCGGGATTTGGGCACTCCCAGCGCCCTGCCCGCCGCGGAAAATCCACCGCTCTCGACCACGGCGGCAAAAAAGTACAAGTCGTTGAGATCTTCGAATGCGCCAGTCATGGGCTGCATGAGCGTTTCCGGGCGTGAACGATGGCCCATTCTGACGCGATGTCGCCATCCGATCCAAGGCCGGCATACTGGATCACGATACCTTCTGGCCCCGTTGTCGACAGACATCCCGCAACGTCCTGCCCTGGGCATCTTTCCATTCAATCCAGCCGTTGGCCGTACGCCCCATGACAGCCACCGCTGCGGCACTGGGGCTTTTGAAAATCTGGTCTTGCTCGAAGCGGATGCGCCCTGCTTCCGTCTCGACCAAGGTGCCTTGTTCCAATCCCCGGACCCGGAATTCCTGGTACCAGTGCTCACGCCTCAGCGAATCAACCACAGCGGCACGGCCCGTCGATCCCTTGAGCACAATCATGCCCTTGCTGGAACAACGCGCCACACCATCGGCCTCCGAGCCTTTGCAATAAAACAGCTCGTCGATGTCGACCATGACCGGCGTGACAGCTTGCAGGCTCGGTGCTTGTGCCATATCGGCACGATCTTCCAGCCCAAGGCGCGCCACGAAAGTTTGCAGACGCGTTTCCTGCAGGCGTTGCAACACGTCGGCCGTCCACACGTTTTCCGCCAAAACCTGCGTGGTCAACGTGAACGGGGTGACGCCGCCGCGGGTGAAGTAGGATTTTTTCTTCCAGTCAAACTCGCGATTGCCGGCCGAGCTGTTCTTGCGGCGTGTCAGCAGTGCCAGGTTGCCCAGCCGGTTGACCCAGCCTTGGCGAATGGATTCATCCGGAAACCATTGCATCCATTGGCTGTCGACCGCCGGATTTTGCGGCAATACGTGTTCGATGGTGACAATGTTGAAGTCGTAGCTGGCACCGCCACCGGACAGCCACGCATCCAAGCGCAACAGGATCAGTGACAACGTGCGCGCCGAGTGGGTGGCGTACAGCGGCCCATTCAGGGCATCGTAAATCGCCTTCTTTTCGTGGATCGTCAACTGCAGCGGCGCGCCTTCTCCCCACAGATCGGCTTGCATCTCGACCGCATCGGTCAGTCGGGAACAGCGTTCAACGCGTTCATTCACGCCCCAGCGGCAAATCAGCATGCCATAGACCAGCCGCTCCAGATCGCGGAAAAAGCGCGCAATCTGCTCCGGCTCGTCCCGATGGCGGGACAAGAACACCAGCGCTGGAGGCATCCAGTCCGCAAACGGGATGCGGTTGAGCCATTTCAATGTTTCATTGACGGTTTCCGCACCTTGGACACTGGAATAATCGGCTCCGGCGATCTCGCGGTAGGCGTTGGCCAGCGGCGTCAGGATGGTGTCCATGAAAGCCTCGGGCGAGGCATAACGGACATGGTCGCGAAACTCTTTGAGCAAGGTCCCTTTGGGTTTGGATTTGCGGTAAATCATGCGGATGTTGCTGAACAGCGCGCCGAAATCGTCGCGCCCCAGATCTTCTTCCAGATCTTCCCAACGGCGGGTACAGGTCTCGCGCTTGTCGGCGCGGATTTTGCCGATGATTTCGGCTTTGAGGATGTCGGTGGCGCTCAGATCCAGGCCGCGGCTGTTGAGTACATCGAAGATGCGGTAGGCCGAGTCGAGATCAGGCGTGGCGACCGTGACCAGATAGCAGCGCGTGGCAATGAATTGCGCCAACCGGATGCGAATGGTTTCGTCCAGGGCAAACAGGCGATCCATGAACAGCCGTGCGTTCTCGCGCAAGCTGTGCCGACTGTCGGGAAGCCGGCTGTCCATGGCCACCAGCCTGGTGATGCCGTCGTCCTGCTGCACGTAGTCACGAAAAAATTCGCGGTCGCGGTCGCGCAATGCCAAGCGATAGTGGTTGTCGGTATTGAGGATGATATCGCCCGGTTCGTAGATCAGCCTGGACAGGCCATCACGCGCCTTGCCGTGGCTGACATTGGCGCGGATGGCCGACAACAGCAACGTGAGCGTCGTCAGCCGCTGTTGGCCGTCCACCACTTCCGCGTGCGGCACGGACTCCTGCTTGATCAGCACAATGCTGCCGAGAAAGTAAGGCTGGGCGCCGGCCAGGTCGCTGCCATCGCGTGGTATGGACGTCATCAGGTCGTCGAACAATTCGGCGGCTTGCTCAGTCCCCCAGGAATACGGGCGCTGATAACTTGGAATCGTGAAGACATAGTCGTCACTGAAGATCTTTGCGATGGATTGCTCGCTGGCAATCAACGTCCGGCTCATGGATGGCTTCCCCCAGGATTGGCTGACCTGATCTTTTGAGATCATGGTACCGAGTATGGGTTTTTCGAGGGTGGGATTGTTCGGCCCGTCCATGGGCCTCGCCCCTCACTGACGTTCGGGGCCGCCTGCGGCGTCCAAATTCGCTCCCGGCGAATTTGTCGAACCCGAGCTGGCTCGTCCACGCATCCACATCATCAGATACGCAAAACGCCCCTTCGGGGCGTCATGCGTATCTGGCGGTGAGGGTGGGATTCGAACCCACGGTGGGCGTTAACCCACGGCAGTTTTCAAGACTGCTGCCTTAAACCACTCGGCCACCTCACCTTCAACTTTCCTACTGCGCAGACGTGCTGCGCACGTCCCACGGCAGTTTTACTCGGGACGTCCCGTCCCTCGCCCTTCGGGCCATCGGCTGCGCCGATGTTCGCTTCGGCTTCCTGCCTGCGCGGGCAAGACTGCTGCCTTAAACCACTCGGCCACCTCACCTTCAACTTTCCGGCTGTGCAGACGTGCTGCGCACGTCCCACGGCAGTTTTACTCGGGGCTCCTGCCCCTCGCCCTTCGGGCCATCGGCTGCGCCGATGTTCGCTCCGGCGTCCTGCCTGCGCGAGCAAGACTGCTGCCTTAAACCACTCGGCCACCTCACCTTGCAACTTTCCGGCTGTGCAGACGTGCTGCGCACGTCCCACGGCAGTTTTACTCGGGACATCCCGTCCCTCGCCCTTCGGGCCATCGGCTGGGCGGAAAACCGGCGGATGGCGATTGTAGCTTGTCTATGGCTTGTGGTCTTGCTTGTCTTTCACGCGCAACGCGATCCACAGCAACAGCCCGGCAAACGCGAACGGTGCCAGCATGCCCGAGGTCATGTAGACCAGGTGCCAATCGTGCTTCCACCAGGCCATCAGAAACAGCGGCAGCAGCAGTTCGACCAGCAGCAACAGCAGTTGCCAACGCCAACGCCAGCTGAGGCAGAACACGGCCGAAGCGAGGATCAGCGCTCCGATGACCCCGCCGATGACCAAGCCGACGGAACCGGTTCCCCGCGCCAGCAGATACCCGCAACCGCCGGCCAGCACCACGGCAGCCAGGCGCAGGCCGCGGCGG
>DASVGR010000082.1:0-14383 GCA_036379395.1 Rhodanobacteraceae bacterium
TCCCGACGACTACCTGCCAGACGTGCACACGCGCCTGACGCTGTACAAGCGCATCGCCAGCGCGCGCGACGACGACGCCCTGCGCGATCTCAAGATCGAAATGATCGACCGTTTCGGCCTGCTGCCCGACCCGGTCAAGCAACTGTTCGCCATCACCGAATTGAAGCTGCGCGCCACGCCGCTGGGCATCAAGAAGCTGGAATTCGGCCCCAGCGGCGGACGCGTTTTGTTCCGCGCCAAGCCCGACATCGACGCCGCCGCCCTGATCGGCCTGATCCAGAAACAGCCACGCATCTACAAGCTGGAAGGCCAGGAAAAACTGCGCATCATGCGCGAATGGGAAGAACCCGCCGAGCGCATCGAAGCCGCGCACCAGCTGTTGACCACCCTGGCCATGCGCAAGGCGGCTTGATCCGTCTGGCGCAAGATCAGGCCGCGCCTGCGTGCGATGGCCAGACGCCAGTTCAAGGCCAGAACCCTTCGCCCGCGGGCGGGCTCCTACAAAATCAAAGCTCAAACTTCAAGCCATCCCTGCGGGAGCGCGCCGCGCGCGATGGCCTGATGCCGACGCAAGGCAAGACCTTTTCGCCCGCGGGCGGGCTCCTACAAAAAGCTGGGCCCTGCGACTGCGGGAACGCTGGAAGGCGCGATCGACAAACCACGCATCGCCACAGCTGGCTCCATACCGTCCATGTCACGGCTTGCCCTGCGCATGCTTGCGCAGCAGCGCGCGCAGCTGGTGGTAGGTCAGCCCCAGCAGCGGCGCCGCGTCGGTCTGCTTGAAATGCGCCGCCTGCAGCGCCTTGTCGATCAACCGTCGCTCCAGCTTTGCCACTTCGGCCTTGAGATCGCATGGCAACGCCACGTCCGCCGGTGCCGTCGCCCCTGCCCTCGCATGATCGTTCGACGGCATCGCCGGCGCGGCCACGGGCCGATAGGCCGAAGCGAATGGATCAAACACGATGGCATCGACCATCGCGTCGGGGGGCGCGCGATGCACCGAACGCTCGACGACATTTTTCAACTCGCGCACGTTGCCAGGCCAGGCAAAGGTGGCCAACGCCCGTCGCGCCGCCGGCGTGAAACCGGGAAAATAGCCACGCTCCAACTCGTGGCACATCTCGACCGCAAAGTGTCCGGCCAAAAGCTCGATATCGTCGCCACGCGCGCGCAACGGCGGCACGGTCAAAACGTCGAACGCCAGCCGGTCCAGCAGATCGGCGCGAAACGTGCCAGCACGCACCGCCGCCGGCAAGTCGGCATTGGTGGCGCCGACGATGCGCACGTCCACATGCAGCGTTTCGTTGCCGCCCACGCGCTCAAACTGGCCGTATTCGACCGCGCGCAAAATCTTTTCCTGCACGCGCAGCGACACGGTGGCCAGCTCGTCCAAAAACAGCGTGCCGCCGTCAGCCTGCTCGAAACGCCCCACATGGCGCCGCGTCGCGCCGGTGAACGCGCCGGCTTCGTGGCCGAACAACTCGGTTTCCAGCAGCGATTCGGTCAGCGTGGCGCAATTGAGTTTGACGAACGGCGCCTCCCAGCGCGGCGACAAGTAATGCACGCGCGCGGCGATCAGTTCCTTGCCCGTGCCGCGCTCGCCGATCACCAGCACCGGCTTGCCGATCGCCGCCACGCGCGACACCTGCTCCAGCAGCGTCAGGAACGTCGGCGACTGGCCCAGCAAGGAACCGGTGTCGGCCGATGCGGAAAAATCCTGCGGCATGGGACGTCCTCAAGCTTTCGAGTCTGACGTCAATTCAATCATTATTTAGTCAGTTTGACCATATTCAAGTTTTTCAAACCACTTCCAAAGTGCCACAAATTACCGCTCACCCGTCATAAAAGCAATGCGAATCAACATGTTGCATACCACCGTCCCACTTGGCACGCCGCTTGCTCATATCCCAGTGCAACCCATCCACACGAGGCAAACACCATGGGCGTTTTTTCCCGCATGAGCGACATCATCAACTCCAACATCAATGCGATGCTGGACAAGGCCGAAAACCCCGAAAAGGTGGTGCGCCTGATCATCCAGGAAATGGAAGACACGCTGGTCGAAGTGCGCTCGGCCGCCGCGCGCACCATCGCCGACCGCAAGGAACTGGAACGGCGCATGGACTACGCCACGCGCGAGGCCGACGAATGGCAGCGCCGCGCGGAACTGGCCATCAACAAGGGCCGCGACGATCTGGCCAAGGCCGCGCTGGCCGAAAAGAAGCACATCCACGAAGCACTGGAGAATCTGGAAAACCAGCGCAAGGAGGCCGACATCGGCCTGACCAAGCTCAACGACGACATCGCCGCCCTGCAGGCCAAGCTGGCCGATGCCAAGAAGCGCCAGAAAGTGCTGCAGGCGCGCCAGCACACGGCGACCTATCAGCTCAAGGCGCGCAGCCGCATCCACGACGCGCGCGTCAATGATGCCCTGGGGCGTTTCGAGCATTACGAACGCAAGCTGGAAAACATGGAAGGCAAGGTCGAGGCCTACGATCTGGGCAAGCAGCACGACCTGGACCGCCAGTTCGCCGACCTGGAAGCCGACGAGCACGTCGAAGCCGAATTGGCCGAGCTGAAGGCGCGCATGCAGCCATCCGCGGGTGACCACAAGGAGTAAGCGGTCATGGGGGACTTCACCGCCGTATTCGTCATTTTCTGCATCTTCGTCGCCCCGTTGTGGCTGATCCTGCATTACGGCTCGCGTCGGCGCCAGGCCCAGGGACTGACGAACGAAGACGAAAAGATGCTCGCGGAACTTTGGCAACTGGCCAACCGCATGGAAAGCCGCGTGGCGTCACTGGAAACCATCCTCGACGAGCGCACGCCCAACTGGAGGGACAAGGCATGAACAACCATCACTCATACTCGCGGCGCCTGTACCGCGACAGCGAAAACAGCGTGATCCTGGGCGTCTGCGCCGGCCTTGCCTGGCATCTGGATGCGCCGCGCCTGCTGGTGCGCATCTGCGCATTGGCCTTGGCCTGGTTTTTCCCCGTTTCCACCGTCGTCGCCTACTGCATCGCCGCGTTCCTGATGCCGCCGCGACCGCTGTCCTATCTGGGTGACGGCAACGAGCGCTCGTTCTGGCAATCGCACCGGCACGGAGGTTCACGATGACCCGTCACGACCAATGGCGCGCTCAGCGTTTTTATCGCGACCGCCGCAACGGCAAGCTCATGGGCGTGTGCGCCGGCGTGGCCGATTACTTCGGCTGGAACGTCACGTTCATCCGCATTCTGGCCGTCATCGCCCTGCTCTGGTTCAACTTTTTCACGCTGATTGTCTACATCACGCTGGGCCTGTTGCTGCCGCCCAAGCCCGAGCGCCTGTACGACTGGGACGCCGACGAGGCGTATTGGCAATCCGTCCGGCGCTCGGCCAACGAGACGTTCCGCGACGTACGCCAACGCTTTCGCGAAACCGACTCGCGCCTGGCGCGCATGGAAGGCTACGTCACCTCGGGGCGCTATGATCTGGAGCGTCAGTTTCGCGATCTGGAAGGCAAGGAATCATCATGAGCAGCGGTCAGGTTTTCGTCCTGTGCATCATCCTCATCGCCTGCGGTTTCAGCTTCGCCAGGCACTACCTGAGCTCGCGTGCGGCGCAACCACGCGAAGATCCGCAGGTCGACGCGCGCATCAAGGCGCTGGAAGAACGCGTCAAGACGCTGGAGCGCATCGTCACCGACAAGGACTACGACTTGAAGCGTCAGTTCGACCGGCTTTGAGGCACCCACGCCTCGCGCAGCGCGGCAACGGCATCGCCGTGCTCGCGATTGCGCCGCGCCGTGAATGACCACCACGGCAACGCCTCGCCGCCAGCCAGAAAATGGCTCACCGACAACAGCGTGTCCAGCACGCACGGGTCCTGGAACGCGCCCGTGCGCGCGCATAGCAACGCGTACAATTCCAGCGCATCCACGCCCGCCAGCTGCGCGGGCGTCTCGAATCCCAGACGCGCGTAATCGCGCGCCATCGCCGGGCCGACATTCGGCAAGTCGGTCAACCGGCGCAACCTGTCGCGATCAACTTTGGCTGGATGCATGTGTTCGCCCCGCGGCAACCCGAGTTGCTCCGATCATCGACCCGACCGGCAAGTGCCGGCAAGGCCGAAAGCCCGGAAACGGGCGGCGCAACAAGCCGCAAGGCGAAGGATCGCCCCACGACCGGCTCGAAAATGCACACAACACTTTTGCCGGAGGCACCGGCAATGTGACGGGAAATACACCCGTGTTTACGCGACAGGTCGCACGCGCGATGCCAAGTCACGCTTGCGATGCTTGATGACGATCCACGCCCCCAGCAACGTGCCCAGCGCCAGCAGGTACCAGGTGATGGCGTAGCTCAGATGCTCGTTGCGGAAGTGGATCCTGGTCAGGCCACCAGCAGGGAATTTTTGCCCGGCCACGGCCGCTTCGTCGACGAAATACGGCGCCACATCAGCCGGATTCAGCCCGCGCGCCTTGGCGATGCCCATCACGTCACGCGAGTACCACAGGTTTTTGGCCGGTTTGTTGGAGCGCAAAAACGAGCCGCCGGGCATCGAAAAACGCAGCAGCCCCGTCAGGGAAACCTGGCCTGTTGGTGGCGCGATCTTCGCTTCGGCACCCGGCTTGATTTCGGTGTTGGCCGGCACCCAGCCGCGGTTCACCATGACGGTGAAGCCGCGCTGCGTCAGCAACGGAGCCATCACCCAGAAGCCGTAACCCAAATCGCTGGAACCGTGCACCAGGGTTTGCTTGCCGGGAACGAAATGGCCGGCCAATTGCACGTGCAGAAACTGCAAGTGGCCAGCCTTGATGGCGTCCCACTTGGCACGCCCCGGCGTTTCCACCACGGCAGCATGCACACGCGTGTTGACGTCGTGAATGAGCTTGAGCTTCCAGCCCAGACGCCTGACCTGCCACGTGCCGAGGCCCGTGAAAATGACAAAAAAGAGGGCCGCCAACACCATCCAGACAACAAACATGCCTCGACCGGATGGCGCGGCGACCGTCTTTTCGGGCGTGCTCATCGACTGATCGGCACGCTCATGGTGGAGTTCATCTGCGCCGGCATCATGAGCGCGTTCTCGGTGAACATCACCCACACCGAGGCACCCAGCACGACCACCAGCATGACAGCCGTGAACACGAATGCCATCAGGTTCCAGCCGCCTTCCGAACGGAAGTCCAGATGCAGGAAGTAGATGACGTGCACGAAGATCTGCACCACGGCCAGCGCCAGGATGACGAACGTGGCCACCTTGGTGCTGGAAAACGCATGGCCCATCACCAGCCAGAACGGAATGATGGTGAGGATGGCGGCCAGCACGAAGCCGGTCAGATAACTGCGCAGGCTGCCTTGGTGGGCCTGCATGCCGTCGCCGTGTCCGGCAGCGGCGTTGTGCGAGGAAGACGACTGGCTCATCGCAGCACTCCAATCAAGTACACATAGCTGAAAACGCCGACCCACACGAGGTCGAGGAAATGCCAGAACATGCTCAGGCAGCGCAAGCGGCGCACGTTGGCTTCGGTGAAACCGAACCGCACCACCTGCGTGAACAGCACGATCAACCACAGCACGCCGAGGGTGACGTGCAAGCCGTGCGTGCCGACCAGGGTGAAGAATGTCGACAGGAACGCGCTGCGCTCGGGGCCGGCGCCTTCGGCGATCATGCCCACGAACTCGTGGATTTCGAGACCCACGAACACGGCAGCCAGGACACCGGAAACGGCCAGCCACGTCAGCGTGCCGCGCTTGTCCTGCCTGGCCATGGCCAGCATGGCAAAACCAAAGGTGACCGATGACACCAGCAGCAAGGCCGTATTGACGGCCAGGCCGTTGAGGTCAAGCACTTCGGCCGCGGTCGGCCCGCCGGCGAAGGAGGTGCCGAACACCGCCACGCAGGCAAACAGGGCCGAGAAGATGAAACAATCGTTCATCAGGTAGAACCAGAACCCCAGCAACGAACCGTTGTGGGCCTGTGGTTCCGTGCGGCAGAAGTACTCGCGCGGCTGGTTGGAGGCGATATCTACAGCAGTGGTATTCATGCGGCTGCACCTTGCACGTCCGACTTCCAATTGCCGGTTTTTTGTTCGAATTGACGGACTTCGTCCACGCTGACGTGACCTTCACGCTCGTAGTTGAACGAGTGGTAGATGGCCGTGACGATCACGCCCAGGAAGGTCAGCGCCGCCAGCCACCAGATGTACCAGATCAGGGCAAAGCCGCACACGCAGGTCAGCACGCCAATGACCAGGCCCGAGGCCGTGTTCTTGGGCATGTGGATCGGGTTGAAGCCGTCCAGCGGACGCTCGTAACCATGCTCCTTCATGTCCGTCCACGCGTCGCGGTCATGGACCTTCGGCACGAACGCGAAGTTGTAGGCCGGCGGCGGCGAGGACGTGGCCCATTCCAGCGTGCGGCCATCGTACGGATCGTTGCCGCAGGCCAGCTCTTCGCGGTGCATGTAACTCACCACCAGCTGCACGATGAAGGCCAGGATGCCGATGAAGATGATGAACGCGCCGATCGCGGCAATCACGAACCAGATTTGCAGGCTCGGATCGTCGAAGTGGCTCAGGCGACGCGTCACGCCCATGAGGCCCAGCACGTACAGCGGCCCGAACGCGACCCAGAAACCGATCTGCCAGCACCAGAAGCACAGCTTGCCCCAGAACTCGTTCAGGCGATAACCAAACGCCTTCGGGTACCAGTAGTTGATGGCCGCGAAGATGCCGAACACCACGCCGCCGATGATGACGTTGTGGAAATGCGCGACCAGGAACAGGCTGTTGTGCAACAGCATGTCGGCCGGCGCCACCGACAGCATCACGCCGGTCAGGCCGCCGATCGAGAACGTGAAGATGAAGCCCAGCGTCCACAGCATCGGCACGGTCATTTGCACGCGACCGCGATACATCGTGAACAGCCAGTTGAATATCTTCACACCGGTCGGAATGGAAATGAGCATCGTCGTCATCGAGAAGAACGAGTTGACGGACGGGCCCGAACCCATGGTGAAGAAGTGATGCAGCCACACCAGGTACGACAGGATCATGATCGCGACGGTGGCGTACACCATCGAGGCGTAACCGAACAGCGGCTTCTTGGAGAACGTGGCGACGATTTCCGAGTACACGCCGTACAGCGGGATGACCAGGATGTACACCTCGGGATGGCCCCACACCCAGAACAGGTTGATGTACATCATGAGGTTGCCGCCCATCCCGGTGGTGAAGAAGTGCGTACCGAGATAGCGGTCAAGCGTCAGCAGCAGCAGCGACGCGGTCAGGAACGGGAACGCCGCCAGCATCAGGCCGGCCGTGCAGAACGTCGTCCACGTGAACATCGGCATTTTCATGAACGTCATGCCGGGTGCACGCATCTTGATGATGGTGACCAAAAAATTGATGGCCGTGAGGATGGTGCCTATGCCGGCAATCTGCACGCCCCATATCCAGTAGTCGATGCCCGTGCCGGGGCTTTGCTGGATTTCGGACACCGGCGGATAACCCATCCAGCCAGCGGTCGAGAACGTGCCCACGAACAACGACAGCATGATCAGCACCATGCCGCCGAACGTGAACCAGAAGCTCATGTTGTTGAGGAACGGGAACGCCACGTCGCGCGAACCGATCTGCAACGGCATGGCGTAGTTCATCAGGCCGACGATGTAGGACATGGCCACGAAGAAAATCATGATCGTGCCGTGCGCCGTGAAGATCTGGTCGTAATGGTGCGGCGGCAGGTAGCCCATGTTGGAGCCGAACGCGATCGCCTGCTGCGAACGCATCATGATGGCGTCGGAGAAGCCGCGCAGCAGCATCACCGTGGCCAGGATCATGTACATGATGCCGATCTTCTTGTGATCGACACTGGTGAACCACTCATTCCACAGGTAGCCCCATTTTTTCTTCTTGGTGACCCAGCCAAGGATGGCCAGGCCGATCAGGGCGACGACGAGAAAGGTGATCTGGACGATACGGTCTTCGCCGTCGCTGCCCAGGGGAAACGAGCTTGCCTGCAGGCGCCCGAATATGTCGTTCAGGATCGCTGAACGATGCGGCATGGTTTCTGGCAACATGATTTGCATCTCGAATAAAGCGGTCAGTGCGCCGTGGCGGGGACGGTGTCGGCGGCCTTGCCGGCCGGCATCGACATGCCACCCATCGCGTTCTTCTTGTCGGCGTTGAGGCCGGTCTTGGCATCGCGCGCCATCAGTGTGCTCTTGCACACGTTGGCCGGATCAACGCAGCGGTTGACGATGCGGTTGAACAGTCCCTTCTGCGTCGTCCCGAAGTACTGCACCGGGCCATTGCGCACGGGTTTGATGAGTTCTTCGTACGTGGCGCGATCAAGATCCTTCGGCGAGGCTTTCACCTTGGCCACCCAGCCGTTGAAGCTGTCCTTGGTCATGCCGTAGAACTTGAAGCGCATGTCGGTAAAGCCCGCGCCCGAATAGTTGGCGCTCATGCCCTTGTACACACCCACCTTGTTGATGACGCCGTGCAGCTGGGTCTGCATTTCCGGCATGGCGTAGATCTGGCCGGCCAACGCGGGAATGAAGAATGAATCCATGCCGTCAAGCGAGGTGATCTTGAACGTGATCGGCCGGTTGATCGGCGCGGCCAGCTCGTTGATCGAAGCAACGCCGTACTGCGGATAGATGAACAGCCACTGCCACTGCAGCGCCACCACCTCCACCTGCAACGGCTTGACGTTTGCCGGCACCGGCTCGCCCTTGGCCACATCGGTCAACGGGCGGTACGGGTCAAGCTGGTGCGTGCCGATCCAGCTGAGCGCGCCGACGGCCAGGATGATCAGCACCGGCCAGGCCCACACGAACAACTCGAGCACCGGCGAGTGGTCCCACTTGGCGTCGTACCTGGCCTTCTTGTTGGAGGCGCGGTATTTCCAGGCCACGATCGCGACCGCGATCAGGACCGGAACGATGATGGACAACAGGATGATCGTGGACACGATCATCAGATGACTCTGCTCCTGGGCGACCAGTCCAGCCGGATGCAACAGCACCAGCTTTTGGCAACCGCCCAGTGCGAGCGCGGCCGGAATCAACAGCAAGCCGAGAAAACGTTTCGCTGGCATGAGACTCAATACAGTTCGGGAAAGGGGGAAGTAAAGCCGTGCAAGTTTACTCGAAGTGGGACAATTTTCCGACCACGAAACTGACATGTGACAAGTTACCTCAGGCGGGTGCATGCTACGTGGCTGCCCTTCTTGGCGATACACTACGCACCAGGTCACGTACCTTCCGCGTTCGTGCGCGGGGTCGCATTCGTTGTCGTCCCGCGTGTCATTCCCGTCACATCAGCGGCTAGAAGCCCCATCCCCGGAAACATCATGTCGACAAGTCAAACACTATCTGCCGATACCGCGGCATCGATCCAGTCCAGCCACCACGAAGTCCACCAGGAAGTGACGCCGGCCAACATCGCGACCGGCGTGGTCGTGGGCCGCACGGTCGGCTTCTTCGACATGTTCGTGTTCGGCCTGGCCTGCGTGATGGTCTTCCCGAAGGTCGTTTTTCCGTTCGCCAGCGAAGCCGACGGCATCGTGTATTCGTTCCTGATCTTCGCGCTGGGCTACATCGCCCAGCCGATCGGCTCGGCCGTGTTCCTGCCCATGCAGAAGAGCCACGGCCGCGCGCTCAAGCTGACGGTCGCGATGCTGCTCCTGGGTTGCACGTCCATCGGCATCGCGTTCCTGCCCGGTTACGCCGAAATCGGCAGCTGGTCGATACTCGCGCTGGCGGTGCTGCGCTTCGGCCAGGGCTTCGCCATCGGCGGCAGCTGGAACGGCCTGGCTTCGCTGCTGGCACTCAAGGCGCCACGGGCCAAACGCGGCTGGTACGCCTCGCTGGTGCAGCTGGGCGGCCCGATCGGCTTCATCGTTGCCGCCGGCCTGTTCTGCTTCATCTGGGCCGAACTGACGCCGGCCGAGTTCTACGCCTGGGGCTGGCGCTATCCGTTCTTCGGCGCGTTCGCCATCAACGTGATGGCACTGTTCGCACGCCTGCGCCTGGTCGTGAGCCCGGAATACGCCAAGGAGCTGGAACTGGAAGAGCTGGAACCGGCGCCACTGGGCAAAGTGGTGCGCGAGCAGGGTCGCGTGGTCGCGCTGGGCGCCTTCGCGCCGCTGGCCAGCTACGCGCTGTTCAACCTCATCACCATTTTCGCGTTGTGCTGGGCGCTGTTGTTCACGCACCAGTCGCTGGAAAGCTTCCTGTTGCTGCAGATCATCGGTGGCCTGGTTGCCATTCCGTGCATGCTGATTTCGGGCTGGGTGGCCGACCGCCTGGGCCGCCGCACCACGTTGGGGCTGTTTGCCGTGCTGATTGCCATCTACAGCGGCTGGACGGCCGTGATGCTGACTGGCGGTGCCGTGCAAAGCGCCGTGTTCGTGATCGTCGGTTTCGCCTTGCTGGGCTTCTCGCACGCGCAATCCGCCGGTGCCGTGTCGTCCAGCTTCAAGAGCCACTTCCGTTACTCCGGCGCGCGCATCACGTCCGATCTGAGCTGGTTGATCGGTGCCGGTTTTGCGCCGGTAGTCGCCTTGCTGCTGGCCAAGTACCTGGGTTCCGACTACGTCGGCCTGTACCTGCTGTCCGGCGCCGCGTGCACGCTGGCCGCACTGTGGATCAGCCGTCGTCGCGGCGGCCTGCCCGACGCCGACGCCTGAGTCTCGCCGTCTCGACAAAAGCCGGATCGGTCATGCCGATCCGGCTTTTTTTGTGCTTCGAATTTTCAGGCCGCGTGTGCCATCGCACGTTTTTGCTGCCAGATCGACAGGCCGAACACGCCCAATCCGGCCACCGACAGCAACGCGCCCACCCAACCCAGCGCCGCCCAGCCGAAACCCGCGGCAATGGTGATGCCGCCCAGCCAGGCACCGAGCGCGTTGGCGCAGTTGAACGCCGAGTGGTTGAGCGCCGCGGCCAGGGTTTGCGCGTCACCCGCCACGTCCATCAAGCGCACCTGCACGGCCGGCGCCAACGCACCGATGCCGCCCAGCAGGAACACGCCCAGGAGCGCCGTCGGCACCTGCCGGATCAGCCAGCCGAACACGGCCAGCAACACGATGGCATAAACCAGGATGCCGCCAATGGTTTTCATCAGCGCCCGGTCGGCCAGGCGCGGCCCAATGAGATTGCTGAGCACGCAACCCACGCCAAACAAGGCCAACGCCAATGGCACCTGCGACACGTCCAGCCCACTCAACTCGACCAGGGTCGGCTTGATGTAGCTGAACACGCAGAACATGCCGCCAAATCCGACCGCCACCGTACCCAGCGTCAGCAACACCTGCGGACGTCTCAACGCACCGATCTCGCGCATCGGGCTGGCGCCGGCAATCGGCGGCAGATACGGCACCCACACGCGCACCATGACGGCCGTCACCAGCGCACAGCCGGCCACGAAGAAATACGCCGCGCGCCACGTGAACACCTGTCCCAGCCAGGTGGCAAACGGCGCGCCGACCAGAATGGCGATGCTCAGCCCCAGCATCACGAAACCGACCGCTTCGCTGCGCCGCCCCTTGGGTGCCAGCGTGGCCGCCACCAACGAGGCCACGCCAAAAAACGTGCCGTGCGGAAAACCGGCCGCGAAACGCGCCAGCGCCACCGTCCAGTAACTGGGCATCAGCGCCACGGTAAAGTTGGCCACGGCATAAAACGCCGCCAGCACGATCAGCAAGGTGCGCCGCGGCCAGCGCGCGCACAGCACGGCCAGCAACGGCGCACCAAACGCCACGCCCATGGCGTAAGCGCTGATGAGGTCACCCGCGTCCGGAATGGAAATATGCAGGTCGCGCGCCACGTTGGGCAGCAGGCCCATGAACACGAATTCGCCCGTGCCGATGGCAAAACCGCCCATGCCCATGGCCAGCAGGGCGCGGATGGAACGGGCGTCGTAGCGACCCCGAGTCGATGAAGTTTGCATGGTGATGAATCAACAAACCACGTGCAGCGACGCCAAACGGCCGGCCCATCCATGATGAACCAGCCACCGCACGTTCGCGCACGACATGCCAAAAAGAAAAATCGACGCCATGCGTCGACAGGCCACTGAAACAGGCCGCCACGACACCAGCTTGAGGCGTCCCGGCAGCTTTCAAGGCAAGCAATCATCCCACACTGTGACGGGCATGGAAGTAACCGTAGGTTAACGTTAACACATCCGCTAGATCGGCGACCTCCCTAGGCGGAACCCGCGGCCTTGCGACGCTTCCCCAACCACTGCCGGAAACCGTATCCGGCCAGCAGCAGCAATACCCACGCCGGCAGCACGTACACGGCCGGGCGCGTCGATGGCAGCTGCGTCATCAAGCCGACCAGCAGCAGCAAGAACGCCACGCACAGCCAGTTGGCCCACGGATACCACGGCGCCGGAAAGGCTTCGTCCTCGCGTGCATGCACGCGGCGAAAGCGCAGATGCACCAGCACGATCATCAGCCATGTCAGCGCCGCGGCGGCCGTGGCCACCGCCATCACGCGCATGAACGCGCCGTGCGGCACCAGAAAATTGATCACCACCACCACGAACGTGCAGGCCGAAGAAAACGCCACGCCCACCCACGGCACGCGGTTGCGCCCCAGGCGCAGGAACACGCGCGGCGCATTGCCCTGCTCGGCCAGCGAATACAGCATGCGGCCGTTGGAATACATGCCCGAGTTGTAGACCGAAATCGATGCCGTCAGCACCACCACATTCAGGATGTCCGGCGCGAACGGAATGCCCAGATCAGAAAAAATCAGCACGAACGGGCTGCCGTCCACGCCGATCCGGTTCCACGGATACAGCATGACCAGCACCGCCACGGCGCCGATGTAAAACAGCAAAATGCGCCACAGCACCTGGTTGATGGCCTTGGGAATGGAACGCTGCGGATCATCGGCCTCGCCGGCCGTGATGCCGACCAGCTCCGTGCCGCCGAAGGAAAACATCACCACCACCAGCGACAGCAACAGGCCGCGCACGCCGTTCGGCAAAAAGCCGCCATGACGCCAGAAATTGGCCAAGCCGACCTCCGGTCCGTGCGCCACCGCTAACACCAGCGCCAGCCCCAGCACGATCATGCCGATGATGGCGACGATCTTGATCAGCGCCAGCCAGAACTCGAACTCGCCGAACAGGCGCACGTTGGCCAGATTGATCGCCGTCACCGCCGCCCAGATCACCAGCGCCGTGGCCCAGCCGGGAAACCCCGGCCACCAGAAATTGACGTACAACCCGACCACGGTCAGCTCGGCCATCGACACCAGCACGTACAGCAGCCAGTAGTTCCAGCCCGACAGAAAACCGGCAAAACCGCCCCAGTAGCGGTTGGCAAAATCGCTGAACGCGCCGGCGACCGGCTCCTGCGTGCTCATCTCGCCAAGCATGCGCATGATGAGGTAAATCACGCCGCCGCCGATCAAATACGACAGCACGATGGCCGGCCCGACCAGCTTGATCGACTCGGCCGCACCGTAGAAAAGCCCGGTACCGATCGCGCCACCCAGCGCGATCAGCTGGATGTGCCGGTTCTTGAGATTGCGCGCCAGCGCCGGGGCCTTGTGGCCTTGCATGAATACCCGCTTCCACGTGCCGATGCGGCCGTCGCAGCGCGGCCGCCAAAGTGCGCATCGTAACGACAAACGCCCTGACGCGCCGCATGGCCAGCCCGCCACGCATGCGCCACACTGGGCCCATGCGCATCTTCAGCCACACCTGCTCCAACACCGAAATCGTCTGCGCGCTCGGCATGGGTGCAGCCCTGGTCGGCGTCGACGCCGATTCGGACTACCCGCCCGAGGTGGTGGCCAGGTTGCCGCGTCCCGGCCGCGACCTGGATCTGGACATCGACGCCGTCGCGGCGCTGAAGCCCGATCTGGTGCTCACGTCGCTGACCGTGCCCGGCCACGAGAAAGTTGTCGCCGGACTGGAAGCCGCCGGCCTGGCGACGCTGACCTGTGACCCGCAATCGCTCGCCGACGTGTACGCCGACATCCGCCGCATCGCGGCCGCGCTGGACGTGCCCGCGCGCGGCGAAAAACTCGTCGCCGACATGGAAACCGCCATGCCCACCGTCGAAACGCATGGCGCGCGCCCGCGCGTTCTGGTCGAATGGTGGCCCAAACCCGTCATCACGCCGACGCGCCATTCCTGGGTGACCGACCTCGTCACGCGCGCCGGCGGCGTGAATCCGTGGGCCGACGTCGACGCCAAAAGCCAGCCGCTGACCAACGAGGAAGCCGCCGCGGCCGCCCCCGATGTCATCGTGATGAGCTGGTGCGGCGTGAAGGTGGAAAACTACCGTGCCGAAGTCGTCGCCCGCCGCGACGGCTGGCAATCCGTACCGGCCGTCGCCCGCCGGCGCATCCATGCCGTCAGCGA
>DASVGR010000083.1:0-11606 GCA_036379395.1 Rhodanobacteraceae bacterium
TCCCTGCTGCTGGCCTGTGCGGGCATCGCGCTGGTCTGGCTGATACGCCGTCCGTTGCGGCGCCTGACCGGTGCCGGTCCGGCTTTCTGCCTGTGGGCGCTGGTGCCGGCATTGGCGGGCGTGGCCTGGCTGCCGCAGGCGATACGTCACACCCGGCCCGTTTTCACGTTGCCGATGATCGTGCAAGCCGGGCCGATCATGGTCGATCCGGCCACCGCCAGCCACACGCCAAGTCTGGTGTCGATGGCTTTTGTGGTCTGGCTCGTCGGCACCGCCTTGATGCTGGCGCGCCTGGCCTGGTACAGCCTGCGCCTGCACCGCGACGCACGCGTGCTGCCACGTGCATTGCGCGTTGCGCTCGGCACCCTGCTGGGCGACGACACCTTGCGCCATGCGCGCGTGCATCCGGCCGGACCCGCGGTGTGCTGGCTGCCGCATTGCCGGTTGCTGCTGCCGGCCGATCTGGCCACCCGTTTCAACCACGACGAGTTGTCCCAGGTGCTGGCGCACGAGCGCATGCACCTGGCGCGACGCGATCCGCTGTGGAGCCTGGCCGCCGAAATCATGTTGGCCGCGTTGTGGTTTTTTCCGCCGGCATGGCTGGCCATGCGCGGCTTCCGGCTGGATCAGGAACTGGCCTGCGACGCCGCCGTCATGCGCGATGCACCGGCCACGGCCGGCCGCTATGCGCGCGCCCTGCTTACCAGCGCCACCGCGCCGCGTGCCCCGGCGGCACTGACGCTGTGGCTGACCGCCTCGCAGTTGAAGGAGCGCCTGCGGATGCTCCCGGCCCATGCACGCAGCCCGCTCGCGCGTCGCAGCGGTTACGCCACGCTCGCCGTGCTGCTGGCAGGTTTGGCACTGGCCGCGCATGCGGCGTTGCCGGTACCCGCCCCCTCGCGGCAAGACACAACGCATCCAACCACCGCAAGCCCCGAAGTGGTCATGTCCTATCGGCATCGCCACCCGCCGATCTATCCGGTATCGGCACAAAAGAATCATCAACAAGGCGTGGTGACGTTGCTGGTCGAAGTCGGCACCGATGGCAAACCTCTGGCCGTCAAGGTGGCCCGATCCTCCGGCACGGCCAGCCTGGATGAGGCCGCCAGCAATGCCGCCCGGCAATGGCGTTTCAACCCGGGAACCAAAAACGGCAAACCGGTCGTGGGTTGGGCCAGGATCCACGTCAACTTCACTCTGGATGACTCGCAGACAGCAACTGGCAAGCTGTCGCCACCGGTTCTGGTGGAGCCCTACCAGCGCCGCCCGCCGGTATATCCGGCATCAGCCAGAAAGAATCACCAGCAAGGCACCGTGACGCTGCGGGTCAAGGTCGGCACCAATGGCAAACCGCTGGATATCCGCGTGGCCCGATCCTCTGGCGTGGCCAGCCTGGATGCCTCGGCGCGCAATGTCGCCCGGCAATGGCGTTTCAACCCGGAAACACAAAACGGCAAACCAGTCGCGGGTTGGGTCGAAATCACGGTGAACTTCAGCCTCGACGAAGCCAAAGCCGTGCCGTAGGCCGTGCCTACGGTCGACCTCACGCGCGGTTTTCACGCACCCAGGATGATTTTTCTTTTTTCAAGGTTCCCATTCCGGGGCATGCCTCTACCGGCCGGCCATCGCCTGATGCCGTCGCGGTCCTGAAAGGACATCCATGTTCGGCTACTACCTGCATCTGGCCTGGCAACGCTGCCGGCACCACTGGGCCAGCTCGTGTCTGGTGGCGCTGACACTGGCCATCGGCATCGCCGCGTGCATGACCACCTTGACCCTCGTGGACACCTTCGCCGGCGCGCCGATACCCGGCGTCAGCAATCACCTGTACGTGACCACGCTGACCCCGACCACCGACACCGCGCCCGACAGCCAACTGGCGTGGCCGCTCGCGCTCGCCATCCTGCACGCCCGCCGCGCCGACACGCAGGCCGCGCTGGCGCAAACCCGCCCGCGCGTGAGCGACGCCGATGGCCGTCACGGCACGGTCACCTCCGGTTTGCTGGCCTCGGGACGCATTCTGGCCACGCTGGGCATCGCCCTGCGCTTCGGCCGTGCGTGGACGCAGCGCGAGCTTGACGCGCACGCGCCGGTCGCGCTCATCGATACGCATCTGGCCGAGCGCCTGTTCGGCGCGGACGATGTTGTCGGACGCAGCATCACGTTGAACAAGCGCCGGTTCCGCGTCATCGGCGTGACCGTACCGTGGCAACCGCGCATGCGCTTCAGCGACGTCGAACAAGCCGTGCCGGGACCGCTGGGCCGGCCGGTGCGGATCATCCTGCCGATCGGCGCGGCGCTGGCCGCCGGGGTCGGGCCGCTGTCCGCCGGCGCCTGCGGCAACGGCGGCCCCGCCGACACCGCATTCGGCACGGTCAAGCTGCACGGCTGTGCCTGGCTGGAACTGTGGACACGGCTCGACACGCCCGCCGCGCGCGCCGGCTACGTGCGCTTTCTGCGCCACTTCGCGCAGGCCAGACAGCACCACGGCTACTTTGCCAAACCCATGCACGCGGCCCTTTACGGCACCCGCGCGTGGATGGATCTCAACGCCATGACGCCGGACGGCGTGGCCCTGAACGCGCTGCTGGCGGGCGCGTTTTTGCTGCTTTGCATGAGCCAGGTCGTGGGGCTGGTGACGGCACGCTTCCTGGACGGCCGCGCGCATGCCGCCATCCGTCGCGCGCTGGGCGCCACGCGTGGGCAGATACTGGCGCAACACTTGGTCGAATCAACCCTGCTGGGCGCCGGCGGCGGCCTTGTCGCACTGCCGCTGACGCTGCTGGGGCTGTGGATCGTGCGTGCGCAACCGGTCGGTTATGCCGCCGCCGCGCAATGCCATTGGGACATGTTTGTCCTGTTGCTGATCGTCGCGCTGGCGGCCGGCGCGCTCGTCGGCGCGTGGCCGGCCTGGCGCGTGGGCCGACAGCCGCCGGCACGCTGCATCAAACAAGGGTGACCGTGCCATGCAACGCATCATCAAACCCCTGCTGCGCCATCCCGCCATGCCGATGCTGCTGGTCGTGCAGGTGGCGCTGGCCTGCGCCATCGCCGGCAACGCGTGGTTCATGCTGCAACAGAAAATGGCACCGCTTATGGCGCACGTCGGCGTGGGCCAGCCGCAACGGTTGCTGGTCGTGACCGGCTTGCGCGCCCGCGGCACACCTTGGCCAGCAGCCACGTTGCGCGGCCTCGAAACGCAACTGCGGCAACTGCCGGACGTTGAGACGGTCAGCAACGCCGCCACGCTGCCGATGGCCGGCCAGGCGCAAATGCTGGCTTACGCGTACCGGCCCGGCCGCCATGCCTTCGTCAACACCTCGGTGTATGTCGGCGACAATCTGGTCAAGACGCTGGGTCTGCATCTCGTGGCCGGACGCGATTTCAGCGCAGCCGAAAAAGCCACCACGCTGAACGCCGGCATGGGCTATCACCGCGCCGGGCCGGTCATCATCACGCGGGCATTGGCGCGGCGATTGTTTCCCGACGGCCCGGCGCTGGGCCATGCCATCACCTTCACCGGCAGCCAGTCGCAACGCACGGTGGTGGGCATCGTCGCGCACCTGATGCGCAACGACCTGACCGGCGACCATCGCCACAACCTCGACATCAGCATGCTGTTTCCCGGCACGCCGGCGCGCTGGCCGGCGCCGCATTTTGCCGTGCGCGCGAAACATGCCGTCGACGCGCGCCTGATCCAATCCGTGCGCCGCCTTGTCACGCAGCAACTCGGGCCGCGTCTGCTGGCTGGCACCTGGCCCAAGGTCGAACGTTTTGCCGTCCTGCGCGCGCGGGCGCTGGCGCCGGCACGCGCGGCAACCTGGCTGTTTGCCGCCGTCACCTTGATCGTGCTGATCGTGACCGGCACCGGCATTGCCGGCATGACCAGCTACCAGGTACGCCAGCGCACGCGGCAGATCGGCGTGCAACGCGCGCTGGGCGCACCACGACGCGCCGTGGTGCGCGCGCTGCAATGCGAAAACCTGCTGCTCATGGGGCTGGGCATTGGCGTGGGCGCCGTGCTGGCGTTCGCGTCCAACGCGTGGCTGATCGAGCACTACGCGTTCTCGCGCCTGCCGTTGAGCCTGTTGCCGGTGGGCACGGCCGTGCTGATCGCCATCGGTCAACTGGCGGTGCTGGTGCCGGCGCGCAAGGCCGCCGGCATCGCCCCGGTCAGCGCCTTGCGCGCCATCTGAAACATCCACGAGGAGTCACGTCCATGCGTTCATCCTTTCGTCTTGCCCTGGTCGCCAGCCTCGGCGCGTTGCTTGCCGCCTGCGCCACCGCGCCCAAAGTGCCGCCCAAACCCGACTGGCAAGGCCGCACGCATTACCAGCGCATCCAGGTGCCGGCGTGGCAAAAGCCGTATCAGCTGACGTCGGGCACGCAGGCAACCGGCACCATGCTCAAGCGCAATCCGGCGCCGGTGTATCCGCCCGCACTGGTCGCCAAGGGCTTGCCGCCGGTGACCGTCACGGCGCGTTTGTCGGTGGACAAGACCGGGCACGTCGACGCCGTGTGGATCAGCAAATACCAGGGCGACGCGGCCGCGCGGGCGGCGTTCGAAGCCGCCGTGCATCAAGCCGCCATGCACTGGATCTTCGTGCCGCTGACTTTCATGCGCGAAGTCACGCGGCCGGATCACACCGTCGCCGTCGCCACCACGGCCAAGCCGTTCAGCCTGTACTTTCGCTTTTACTTCAAGGTGGTGAACGGCAAACCGGTGACCGGCAGCGGCAAGGCCGCGGCGAGCGCGCCTTGACGGCGCCTCACTTTTTCTTCGGCAAGGCCACCCATTTGCCCGCATCGAAACCGCCAGTCTCGAACGCCAGCGTGACCTTGCCCTGGCCGGCGATTGTCACCGTCATGTCCACGTTTTTGGCCTTGGACAAGCGCGCGATGAAGCTTTTGTAATCCTTCACGAACATGGCCGGCTCGCCGCCGTTGGGCAGGTAGCCCTTGTAGACGTGCTGCACGCCGTCAAAGTGCATGACGATGTCGCACAACTTGTGGCAGGCGAAATGCTCGCCGGTCTTGTGGTCGTACAAGAAGGCCGACGTGCCCCACGAGCTTTGCCGGCGCAGCACCAGCTGCACACGCGAACCGGCTGGTTTGGACGGATCGATGGCCGCCGTGCTCTGCTTGCCGCCAGCCATCGGGCTGACCTGGTACAGCCACAACCCCGCCAGGCGCCGCTTTTCGGCCGCTGCCTTGACCTTGGTCTTGAGGCCCGGCAGCACCTTGGCGATCTGCGCCGCCGCCTTGGTGTGCGGATACTTGGCCAGCACTTCCTCGCCGATCGGAATGGCCAGGTCGCCGCGCTGCATGCCCAGCAGCTTGTTGAACATGGTCAGCTTGGCCTGCGCCGCCGCTTCGATGTCGGCCTTTTGTGTCGCCGCCTTCTGCGCCGGCGTGGGCTGTTGCGATTGCGAACAACCGGCCAGTGCCAAGACCGTCACCGCCAAACCTGCTGCCACTGCGCGCATGCCGCATCCTCCGCCGGAAAGGGGCAGTCTAAAACACGCTTGCGTGCCGACCAAACACCCCGAAACCTGTCCGCCCAAGGCTCACGACGACGCTTTGGCCGGCGTGATCGTGCCGCCTTTGCGCGGCGCCATCGCCTGCTTGAGCTGGTCGACATCGACCGGCTGGATCTTCTGGATGCGGCACGGAAAATGCCCGCGCGCCACCAGCACGCTGTCGGTCATGACACTTACCCGCCCGACGTGCGAAGTCAGGCCGATGGTCGGCGTGTACGGCAGCTCCGGGCACAGGCCGACATTGAGCAGCCACGCCTTGCGCGGCCGCGTGTAGACCAGCACTTCGTTCTCGTCCAGCGGCCGCCACGAATACAGCGAACCGGACACGAACGTGAACGAATCGACCGGCTTGCCGGCCGCCGCATGCACGGCCGCCAGATACGCGTGTTCGCGCTCGGCGCGCGGCATGGCCAGCGAACAGCCGGCCAGCAGCAAGGCGGCCAACGCGCAAACACCTGCGGGAAAAAGCTTCATGGCCTCAACGCCGGGACGCGTCATGCCAGCCGTCGTGCGATACCGTCGTGGCGCCCATGCGGTAACCCGGCTTGATCTTCAACTGGCCAACATCGACCGGCTGGATCGTCTTGATCCGGCACGGCGCCACGCCGCGGAAGGCGTAGACCTGGCTGAAGTGGTCGATCTGCCCCATGCGCGAACTGACCGCCACGAACGGCGACTGGAACAGATACGGACACGGCCCCAGACCGAGCAGCCAGGCCTTGTCGGGACGCGTGTACAGCAGCAATTCGCGGTTGCTCAGCGCTTCCCACGAATAAATGCGCGCGGTCGGCCCCGTGCCCAGCGTCAGCGACGACACCGCCGGGCCGGCAGCCGCACGCACGGCCGCCATGCGCGCCGGCGCCACCTGTTCGGACGCCTGCATGCGCCTGCTTTCACCCTGCGTCGCGCAGCCGCCCAAAAGCGCCAGCGACGCGGCGGCGAGCATGGTCAGGACACTTTTCTGCATGGCTCTACTCCCGCATCAGATGGGCACGACGGGAGCCCTCAAACGCATCAACGCCCACGTCGTTGACAACATGATACCTGGCACACGCCGGCCAGCAGGTAGCGCAAAGCAAGAATCTTCCACCCGCGGGCGGACTTCCACAAAAGCCTTGCAGCTCCTCAGCCAATGTAGGAGCGCGCCCGCGCGCGATGGCCGGATGTTCGCCACCAGCGCAAGCTTTTCGCGCGCAGGCGCGCTCCTACGGTTTGTTTGGGGCAGTGGGCGATGGAACGGTTTGCTCCGCCCTCTTTTGGAAGCCGAAGTCAGCTTTCACCTACAGCCATTTCAGGCTTTCCCTACACGCATTGCGGCCTTTGCCGACAGATGCCCGTGATCTGCGACGCCATGCTCTTCGGGCGCCGGGTTGCGCTGGCGTGCACGACTTCGTGAATCCACTTTCGGGGGAAAGCTCATGATCAACGTAGTCATCGTCGACGACCACGACCTGGTGCGCGCCGGTTTCCGCATGATCCTCGGCACGGCAAACGACATCGCCGTGGTTGGCGAGGCCCGTTCGGCCGAGGAAGGCTTGCCGTTGATCCGCCAGCTCAAGCCGGACGTGGCGCTGGTTGACGTGCACATGGACGGCATGACCGGCCTGGAAATGACCGAACGCATGGTGCGCGCCAAATCGCCCACGCACGTGCTCATTTTGACGGTGCTGGACGACGCGCATTTTTCGCGCCGCCTGCTGGATGCCGGTGCGCATGGCTATCTCACCAAGGGCTGTCCAGCCGTCGAACTGCTGACCGCCATCCGCCGCGTGGCTGCCGGTCAGCGTTATCTGGGCAAGGACCTGGCTGCCCGCGTGGCGTTTGCCGCCGTCGATGGTAACGAATCGCCGGTGGACACGCTGTCCGACCGTGAGCTGGAGGTGGCCATGCTGTTGCTGCGCGGCACCAACCTGCAGGACATCGGTGCGCAATTGAGCGTCAGCCCCAAGACCATCTCCACCTACAAGCAGCGGTTGATGGACAAGCTGGGCATCAGCCACATTCTGGAATTGGCCCAGGTGATGCGCCACCACGGCATGACCAACGAGCGCCAATTTGCGCCGCCGCTGGGCAAAACCAGCGAGGTCGACTGAGGCCAGTCCATCGCAAGGATGCAAAAGCCGGCCACCCCATGCGGCTTGCACGAAGCAAAGTATCTCAGCGTCAAGGGTGTACCATGTTACATGTAACAAGTCGGAACACCCGCATGTCGACTCCCACCAGCACTCGCGTCCAAAAGCATCGTGAAGCCTTGCGCCGCGCCGGTTTGCGGCCAGTCCAAATCTGGGTGCCGGATACCCGACAAGTCAATTTCGCACGCACCTGCGACGCGCAGTGCCGCCGGGTAGCCAAATCCGACCATGAAGATGTGGACATGCACACCTTCATGGACACCAATCCACAGGACACGGACGGCTGGACGGCTTGATGCGTGGCGACCTGGTCACCATCTCCCTGCAAGGCGATTTCGGCAAGCCTCGCCCCGCACTGGTGATTCAGGCTGATTTGTACCATGCGTTGTCCAGCACCACAGTGTTGCCCGTGACCAGCACGCCCCTCGATGCACCACTGTTGCGCATCGCGTTGTTGCCAAACACCGGCAACGGGCTTCAAAAAACGTCCTACGTGATGATCGACAAGATGATGACTCTCCGCAACGACAGAATCGGCAGTGCGTTCGGTGCGGTCAGTGCCGAAACGCTGGTGACGGTCGAACGCTGCCTGGCGGTTTTCCTTGGTATCGCCAAATGATGCAAATGTCCGTGTGACCACAGCACGAGAAGCCGGAGATGCGGCGCAGGCATGCCGACAAGCCTTTGCCTTTCCCAAAGGCGAAAGGCCCGGTTGCCAGACAGCCGGCATCAAGCCATCTCCCCTCGGCTTCCTGTATCATTGACAGGTTAAATTACCGTAACGCCATCGCATTCGCGCGATGGCCCGAACCTTTCAACGCGTTTTATCGAGGAACCATCATGGGTCTGGATCTGGTGAACGCCGGGCGCAACGTGCCCGACGAAGTCAACGTCATCATCGAAATCCCGAAGGATGCCGAGCCCGTCAAGTACGAGGTCGAAAAGCAGTCGGGCGCGATTTTCGTTGACCGCGTGCTGTCCACCCCCATGCGCTATCCGTGCAACTACGGCTACATCCCCGAGACGCTGGGCGGCGACGGCGATCCGCTGGACGCGCTGGTCATCCTGCCGCTGCCGCTGGTGCCGGGCGCGGTGATCCGCTGCCATCCGGTCGGCATGCTCAACATGACCGACGAAAAGGGTGCCGACGAAAAGCTGCTGGTGATCCCGCATCGCAAGGTGTTTCCGGCTTATGCGCACATCGAGAACATCGGTCAGGTGTCCGGCCACTGGCTGGAGCGCATCGGCCATTTCTTCCAGCATTACAAGGATCTGGAAGAGAACAAGTGGGTCAAGCTGAACGGCTGGACCGGCGCCGACGAAGCCCGCAAGATCATTGTTGAAGGCATCGAGCGCTACAAGGGCAAGGCCGTCGCGGCCTGATGTCCCGGCGCTTCGGCGCCCTCCTTCCGCGATGCATTGCCGTGCCATGCGTTACCCAACGCATGGCACGGTTGCATCTGGAACCATCATGCTAGTTTTGGACGTCCACCATGGGAGTCCACTGCATGAAACATGCTCTTCGCCTTACGTTGTTGTGCGCCTGCATGGGCGCGCCGGGTCTGGTCTTTGCGGCCACGGCCGCCACGGCGCCGGACTTGCCGTCCGCTCCCGTTTTCGTCAAGACGACGCAGGCCCAAACCGCGCCAGCCAAGAAAGACAAGCCGCCGATGCCGCGCGCCACGTTCTGGGCAGGACTGGCCATGTCGCCCGACGGCCAGCATCTGAGCTGGATCACGTATGGCGCCAAGGGCCCCGAGCTGCAAATCGCCAATGCCGACGCCAGCCAGGCGCGCAACGTGACGCTGCCGGCCAAGGCCAAGCATTGTTCGCCCGGCCGCGCCATCTGGTCGCCTGACGGCGCCGAACTGGCGTTTTTGAGCAGCTGCGACAACAAGGACGCCGCGCAGCGCGACGTGTGGCTGGTCAAGGTCAACCAGGCCCAGCCGACGGCCTTCCGCCTGACCCATCTGGACGGCTACGTCAGCTCGCTGGCGTGGGCACCGGACGGCAAGAGTCTCGACATCCTGTACGTCAAGGGCGACACCCACCCGGTGGCCGCCACGGCCGCCAGCAAGCCGCGCGTCGGCGTGATCGGCCAGACCGGCATCGAGCACCAGCAGGTGGCGCAGATCAACGCGTCCACCGGCGCCGTGCAACTGGTCACGCCCAAGTCGTTGTTCGTGTACGAGTTTGACGTGTCGCCCGACGCGCAACACATCGCCTACATCGCCGCGCCGCCGCCAGGCGCCAACAACTGGTGGAAGGCCAAGCTGTACACGCAGGCCGTCAGCAACGGCAAGCCGCACGAGCTGGTCAACGCGTGGACCGCGACCGGTTCGCTGCACCATCTGCAAATGGCCAACCCGCGCTTCTCGCCCGACGGCAAGACCATCGCCTTCATCGGCGGTCTGATGAGCGACCAGGGCGTCACCGGCGGTGACATCTACACCGTGCCGACCAAGGGCGGCGCGGCCGTCAACGTCACGCCGGGCATCCACGTCTCGCCGGCGTGGTTCAACTGGGCGTCCAACAGCGACCTGCTGGCCGTGTCCTACGCCGGCGCCGGCAGCGAGCTGGGCCTGTTCACGCTGAACGGCAGCGCGCCGGCCGCACACCACGTGCTGATGAAAACGCCGTCGGCCGTGCGCGGCCTGGCGCATTCGGCCGACGATGCACGCTTCGCGTTCGTGCATTCCACCTACAACGAAGCGCCGGAAATCTACGCCGGCACGCTCACGCACGATGCCAATGGCCACCTGGCCGCGCCGAGCGACGGCGTGCATGCCATCACCACCGCCAACGCCAGCATCAAGCCGCGCTGGGGCAAGGGTGTCGAGATCAACTGGCACAACGAGGGCTACGACATTTCCGGCTGGCTGCTGCTGCCGCGCAATTACGATCCGCACAAGAAATACCCCATGATCGTCAGCGTGCACGGCGGCCCGGTATGGGCCTACCGCGCCAGCTGGCCGATGTACGGCGCGGCTTCCGCGTTCTCGCAAAAGGGCTATTTCGTGTTCATGCCCAACCCGCGCGGCAGCCTCGGCCAGGGTGAAGCGTTCACCAAGGCCATCCGCCGCAACATGGGCTACGGCGACCTGCGCGACATCCTCACCGGCATCGACGCGGTCGAAAAGAACTACTCGGTCGATGACAGCCGCCTCGGCCTCACCGGCTGGAGCTACGGCGGTTTCATGAGCATGTTCGCACCCACCCAGACGCACCGCTTCAAGGCGGCCGTCGCCGGCGCGGGCCTGTCCAACTGGCAAAGCTATTACGGCGAAAACATGATCGACCAGTGGATGCTGCCGTTCTTCGGCGCTTCCGTGTACGACGATCCGGCCGCCTACGCCAAAAGCTCGGCCATCAACTTCATCAAGAACGACAAGACGCCGACCTTGATCGTGGTGGGGCAATTCGACAAGGAATGCCCGGCGCCGCAGTCGTTCGAAATGTGGCACGGCCTGCGCACCGTGGGCACGCCGACCGAGCTGGTGGTCTACGCCGGCCAGGGCCACGGCTTCCACAGCATGAAAGACATGCAGGACGTGGAAAAACGCACGTTCGCCTGGTTTGCCAAGTACCTCAAGCCGGCCCAAGCCAAGCACTGAGGCATCACGCAAGGCCATGCCAACGCCCCGGTCCGGCAACGGATCGGGGCGTTTTTTGCGGGGGGGGCAATGCCTCGCGGAAACGGCGTCGCCCTGTCATTCTTGCGCCATGAAATCCGTCCCTGCGACCACCCCTTGCCCTTGCGGCAGCGCCCTGTCCTATGCGCAATGCTGCCAACCCCTGCACGACGGCCAGCCCGCACCCGACGCCGAACGCCTGATGCGCTCGCGCTACAGCGCCTATGTGCTGAGCCTGGAAAAATATTTGCTGGCCACATGGCATGCCAGCACGCGGCCTGATCGCCTGGGCCTGGCCGATG
>DASVGR010000084.1:0-42141 GCA_036379395.1 Rhodanobacteraceae bacterium
TGCTGCGCGGCGATCAGCGAATTGACGAAATCGTTGACCCGCCGCGGTGGCTGGATGAAGGCCATCAGCGGCTGCTGTGCGCGGTACACGTCCCACAGCGACCAGGTGGAATAAAACGTGAAACCCTTGGCCTTGTGCACGGCATGATCCGGGCCGCGATATTGCCCGTTGGCGTCCATCGCCAGGTTCGGCGCAATCAGGCTGTGATACAGCGCGGTGTAAAAATTGGTGCGCACGGCGGGCGAGGCCGTCACGTCGATCGCCGCCAGCGCCTTCGTCCACATGGCACGGGCCTGCGCGCGACGGGCATCGAAATCCCAGCCCTGGCCGTCGGCATCCAGATTGGCGATGGCATTGGCCGCGCTGACGGTGGAGATAGCCACCTTCACCAGCAGCGGCTTTTGCAGCTTGCCGAATTCGAACACGCCCTCAAGCTGGCGACCGGCGATGGCATCCACGCCGGTCGGATGGCGATCCGGCCCCTTGAAGCCGTTGTAGACGATGTGCTTCTCGCGATTGCGCAGTTGATGGCTCGTCATCGGCCGCGAAAAGCGGATGGCGAAATACAGTTGCCGGCCCGGTGCCCAGCCGCGCGTTTCGCGGTAGCCGGTGACGGTGCCGTCGGCGCGCACGCGCAATCGTGCCCATGACACCTTGCCCTTGTAGTTGTAGATGCTGGGGCGCAAGTCCAGCAGCACATGCGCGTCCTTGCCCTTGGGGAAGGTGTAGCGGTGCCAGCCGACGCGCGAGCCTGCCGTCAGCTCCGCGCGCACGCCGCTGGTGGCCAGCGTCACCGCGTAATAGCCCGGCTGCGCAACTTCAGTCTTGTGGCTGAAGGCAGAACGGTAGCCGCTGCCCGGCTTGGCCGGATCACCCGGATCCCACTGCACCTTGCCGACGCCCGGCATCAGCAGCACGTCGCCCAGATCCGAATGGCCGCTGCCGGAAAAATGCGTCTCGGAAAAGCCCATGATGCTGCGGTCGCCGTAACGGTAACCGGCGGCCCAGGCGTAGCCCTTGTGGAAGTTCGGCATGGCCGTGTCGGGGCTCAACTGGATCATGCCAAACGGCACTGTGGCGCCGGGAAAGGTGTGCCCGTCACCGCCGGTACCGATCATCGGATTGACCGCGGCCCAGGCGGCATCACCCGGCCCGGTAGCGGCCATCGCGCTCGCAAAAACGCCCATGCCAAGCACGCACAGCGCGCACCCCGACCATCGCACAAAACCGCCCAAACGCATCATGCAACCACCCTCGCAACCTGATTTCGAAAACCCCGCACCACGATGACGCCACGCGCGGACGGCGGCAAGATCCACTTCACGCTTGGCCCACTCTGCAACGCCTATCCAGTGCAAACGCAAACCAGCGCAAAGGTCATTGGCTTCCGGCCTTGATCACCGCCTGGTTGATGGCGCGCACCTCGGCCTCGTCGACCTTTTCGACCTTGCGGTCATAGGTGAGCAAGCCATTGTGCTCGCCCTCGACATCGGTGATCTGCGTGTACACGCTGCCGGACATGCCTTGGGGCACGCCCTTGTCGAGCAACACTTTGGTGTTCTTGACGTAGCCGGCATTCAACGCGGCGCGATTCTTGACCTTGCCGTAGGGATTGATCGGCGTGTTCGGCCACACGTGCCCCGGAATGTCCAGTGTCAAACCACCATGCTCGCCGTCGATCGCGGCGCGCGTGGCATCCGGCGCGGGCAGTCCGGGGCCCTGGTAGTCGTGCACGTCGATCACGTCGCCGGCGTGCGGGTCGCCCTTGGTGTCGCAGCAGTTGTAACCGCTGCGCGCGTCGACCAGCCGGGACGGGTCCTCCCGCTTGATCTGCCTGGCCAGTTCGGCCGCCGCCGGGATGCTCCACTGGCCCCAACCCTCATTGAAGGGAATCCAGCCGATGATGGAAGTCACGCCCTTGAGCTGGTCGACGATGTCCGCCACCTGACCGCGAAAACGCGCCTTGTCGGCCGGCGTAAGCTTGTCGTTGCGGCCGGTGGGCATCGCCGGCATGTCCTGCCACACCATCAGGCCGATGTGGTCGGTCCAGTAGTACCAGCGCGCCGGCTCCACCTTGATGTGCTTGCGAATGGTGTTGAAGCCCAGATCCTTGGTCTTCTGGATGTCAAACTTCAACGCCGCATCGGTTGGCGCGGTGTAGATGCCATCGGGCCAATAGCCCTGGTCGAGCGTGGCGAGCAGGAATACAGGCTTGCCGTTGAGCACGATGCGATTGCGTCCATCGACCTTCTCCACGGCAATGGTGCGCAAGCCGGCATAGCTGGTCACACGGTCAATGTGGCCGCCTTGCTTGAGTTCGGCCTTGAACGTGTACAGAAACGGATCGGACGGGCTCCACAAATGCGGGTGTGCGACGGATATGTCCAAGGACTGTCCGGCCGGACCTGACGCATGACCAACCGGCTTGCCATCAGCGTAGGCCGTCACCGTCAACACGGCACCCTGCGCATTGCCACGCACGCGGGGCGTCACAGTGAACGAATCCAGATCACGGTTTGGCGTGATGGTCAGCCGGGCCAGACTGGTGGCCGGTACCGGCTCCAGCCAGACCGTCTGCCAGATGCCCGAGGCTGCTGTATAAAAGATGCCGCCGGGCTTCAGCCGCTGCTTGCCAACCATGACGTTGGACTCATCAACAGGCGCATGCACGGCAACGATGATTTCCTGCGGACCGTGGTCATGCAGTTGCGCGGTGATGTCCACACTGAAAGCCGTATAGCCGCCTATATGACGCGCCACTTCGATGCCATTGACGTACACGGTGGCATCGTTGTCGACGGCACCGAAGTTGAGCAACACATGCTGCCCGTGCACCGTGAAACTGTCGGGGATCGTCACCAGCTTGCGATAGAACATGAAGTCGGAATGCTTCTGCACGCCGGACAATACCGACTCGATCGGAAACGGCACCAGCACGCGCCCGCTGAGCTTTTGCCCGAACGGCGGACGGCTCCAGCCGTTGGTCGGCTCGTACTGCCACAGGCCGTTGAGGTTCATCCATCGCGGATGCTTGAGCGAAGGCCGCGCCAACTGCGGACGCGGATATTCCGGCAACGCGTTTTGCGGTGAAACTTCGGCTGTCCACGGCGTTGCCAGGGGAGCGACCTTGCCGCTCCAGGTGGTCACCTTGTCCGCCGCCGATGCCGCCCCTGCGGTGATAGCGACGATGAGCGCCATGCCCAGCCAGACGCTGCCGTACCACCGTAATGTCTTGCTTGTCATGCGTTGTCTCCCGTGTTGAACACGCAACAGCCGACATCCCGGTCACCATGATTCGCCTTCATCGTCCATGCGGTGCCCCAGTCGCACTTTCCATTGCCATGGGGTGTTTGCACATATTTGTTATTAAACCGATCTAAAACATAATAGAATGCCAACCTCGAGGCAGGCAACTCCGGTCTTGGCTATACAGGAAGTACAGGAAGTAGGCGCATGCGAACCGGGATATGCACGCATACGCCTTGTGCAACAAGGTCAAGCGGCTCAAGTGCGTATTCCGGTCCGGGGCGTTCGTGTCAGGGACAGTTTCATTACCATGAGGTCATTCACCCTGCCACGAATGGCGCTTCTCACGCCGCACTAGCTGGTGGAGCGGCACGATCATCAACACCATGGCGCAGGCCACACCGATATAAATCGGCCCATAGCCTACGAAGGCGCCCAACTGCAGGCCCAGAATCGGACCTATGCTGCCACCGATGTCGCTGTAAACCTGATAAATGCCCATGGCGCGACCTTGTGTCTGCGGCGCCACGGCATCGCTCAGTAGTGCCAGCAACGGAATGGTCAGGGCACCGCTGCCCAGCCCGACCGCCATCAGCGCCAACGCCACGCCCCAAGCTTGCTGGGCCAGCGCCAACGCAGCAAAACCCAATGCACAGGCCACAGCTCCGGGCAGCAACAGGCGGGTACGGCCACCGTGGTGATCGGCCAAGTTGCCAGCGCCCAATGCACCCACCGCACGGAAGACCATCAGAAGCCCCATCAGCAAGCCGGCGCTGCCCTGACTTCCCAACCCGGCCACATGAATGCCACGCGCGTGGACCAATACCACTAACGTCGACAACAACACACCCGCTACGGCGAAAAACACCAGCGAGTTGGAACACCAGATGATTTGCAACGCCGGCTGACGCAGCAACTCACGCCAGACGTGGCCACCCGCATCGACTTTTGTCCGTGCCGGTGCCTTGCCGCGCGGCATTACGAACATGGCTGCCACCGCCGTGGCTAACGTCAAGATCGATGCGGTCAGGAACGCGGCGTTGGGCGATGCCCGGTCGGCAATCAGCCCCCCCAGCAGCATGCCCGCCGGCATCCCGAGCGCCATGGTCATGCGCACGCGACCCACCAGCCGGCCCCGGTTGGATGGTTCTGCAATCACCATCACCGCCGCCATCGCTCCCACCACGGTGAGCGACGACCCTATTCCCCAGACCACGCGACCGCCGATGAACCAGAGTCCCGGCGAATGCGATCGCAGTGCGGCGTTGAAGGCCAGCACTGCCACGGCCGAAAGGAACAATCCTGCCGATACCGGCCAGCGCGCCCCGAAGCGATCGACCAGCGAACCGGTCAGTGGATTGCAGAAAATGCGCGTAATGCGATTGGCCGCCAGGATCAGCCCCACCATGGCGGCCGACAGGCCTAGCTGCAGGCCCAGCATCGGCAGAATGGGAAACACCACCCCACCACCGAGGCCACTGAACAAAGCGATGACAGCGACCCACCACCCGGCACGCAAGGCACCACTACGCGTACCATTCTCGGCACCCATCACGCGCACTGCCCAGGCAGAATCACCACGATATTGTCAGGAACCCGTGGGCGAATTGCCGCCGTGGAACCGTCCGAATGAGCGAGCGGCCATTACGCTGCTAAGCAGGATGCCCACACCCACGGCAACGACGTTGCCTGCGGAGTGGAGATCGAAGTTTCCCACGCATGCGATGAGAAGGTAGGCAACCACGAAGTTTACAAATCCCCAAAGCACATTCACGGTCGAGGATGAAAGGCCCCTACCTGGTGGTTTGGCAAACGGGGTCTGGAACGGCCGTCCCAGCATGCCGCTGACGAAATGCGGAACAGCGTTGGCGAGGAAGGCGCCACCGAACAGATAGGCCACGTCGTAAAGCCAGTTCATGGTCAAGCACTCCTTTCCAGGAGGTCGATGATCTCCTGCGTTGTGCCGGTCTGGCCTATCCTGGGGAAAACGTGCGTGACGCTGTAGGCATGGGCATCGGCCTGCAAGTCGGTCATGGCGTCGGTTACGAGCGTGACGTTGAAGCCGAGCTCATAGGCTTGGCGTGCGGTGACTTCGACGCCACTGCTGGTGGCTACACCGACGATCACGACCTGCATGACTCCCAACGATTTCAGGTGCGTTTCAAGATCCGTCTTCGTGAATGCACCCGGCGTGTGCTTCGTCACCAAATGGTCTTGCGGTTGCCGGTTCAACTCAGGGACAAGGTCAGCCCAGTCGGCCGGAAATTCCCGCTGACGCCTCGGCTGCTCCGTCCGGCCTGGCGCGGCACCGGTGACATTGACCAGCATGACGGGCCGGCCACGTCCGCGAAATGCCTCCGCCAACACCACGATGTGCTTCACCACGTCGCCCATTGGATGCACGGTCGGAAGCGAGACCACGCCTTTCTGGACATCAATGACGATGAGCGCGGACTTCGGGTCGAGGGTGGTCACGGTCACGATGCGTTCCTTTTGATGATCTGGATGGGGAAACCGCGCGTTGCACTTCATTCCTGGAGCAACCTCAAGCTCCAGGGCCGCCCGACTCAGCCTCGCCCAAGCGCTTGATCAGGGCGGCCGCCGTCACGAGCGTCTGCTGTTCGTTGGGGTCGAGCCTGGCCATCGCCTGCAGCAACCACTCCTGCTTCAAAGCGCTACGCTTCCGCCTCGCTTCGATACCTTCGGTCGTCAGTACGAACAGGACCTGCCGGCCATCCGTCGGATGCGGGTTGCGCTTGACCAAGCCCGCGCACTCCAGCTCGGCGAGCGTTGCGCCCATGGATTGCGGCTTCACCGACTCAGCCCGCGCGAGGTCCGCCGTCGTCATCGGGCCAACCTTTTCCAGCCGTGACAGTGCCACGGTCTGCGACCATGTGAGTCCGTCCGGATTCGATTCCGCGCGCAAGCGCCGCACGAGCAGGCCAATTGCCAGTGACAGGTCGGCAATGACCGTTTGAAGTGGCGACGACGTGTAAGCAGGAGTGTTCATGGATAAAGCGTATATCTACACAGCTAAACTTGCAAGTTTAACTGTCTACATTCGTGTTCACCTCCCAGCAAACGGGTCATCCGCCAAGGGGTACTAACCGCCAGGAACCTTTTGGGTCGATGGCGGCCAGTGAGCGATCAGCAGCGACGGCACGGTCAGCACCAGCAAGCGGTCAGTCGCTACCGGCGTGCTGGTCAGCTAATGATGATGAAGCAAGACTCCGATCCATTGCGCACGACTTTGCCATGAAGCCTTGAGCGAACCCTTATGTTCGCAAGCGGCAACCGAACCAAAATGCAGGCGGAATCAGGGATCACGCCTTGCCTCTGCAGCGCAAGGCCAACAACAAAAATTTCAGGCCTTGCATACATAATAAAAACGTGCTAGCGTCTCCAGCGTGGAGTTTTGTATCGTTCTAAATTCAACGATCCGATACTCCCGGGGAATGCAATACGTACACCCGTGCAAGCACCACGGGTCGTCCAAGGCACATGCCGACCACACGCATATCAAAGAGCAAGAGCAATAGGGGACGCAAGGGTTTTTATCGATCTAATCGATACCTGCACAACACCTGATGACCCGGAGGGGATCAAGATGCAAACACCAGCACAAAAACGGTTGTATCTCGCACTTGCCGTGGCACTCCTGGCACCCGCGGCTTGCCTTGCAGCAAGCGGCGTTGCGCTGGCCGCCGAACCTCATGGCGCAGTCGTGACCAGCCCGCACGCCAAGGAACAACCGGCGGCTCCGACCGATTCCCGGCAACAGGATACAACCGCTCAAACAACCGCGGCGGCCAAAAAATCCAAGAAAAAGCAGGGTCAATCGACCGAGAAGCTGACCCAATTGAAGGGAGTCGTGGTTATCGGCTATCGCCAGTCAATCGACAATGCTCTGGCCCAGAAGCGCGAATCCAACGCCATCATCGAAGTCATCAACGCGCAAAGCATCAGTCAGTTCCCGGCCAAGGACGTCGCTGACGCACTGCAGCATCTGCCGGGCGTGATCATTACCCGCAACGGCGGTGAAGGAAAAAATGTGAGTATCCGCGGGCTGTCACCGGCACTGAGCCTGACAGAACTGAACGGAAATTTCATCGCCAATGCGCAAGCGGAAGCCGGTGGTCTCACCCGATCGTTCAATTATCTGCTGCTGCCGGCGCAGATGATTGCCAGCGTTGATGTCTACAAGAGCCAGGAAGCCAAACTCGACGCCGGCGGTATCGGCGGCACGGTCATCCTGCATACCAGGCGTCCGCTGCAAATGCCGGCAAACACGGGATTCGTGTCGGTCAAGGGCGTGTCGTCGGACACCATGGGGAAAGTCGAGCCACGTGTTTCGGCGATGTATTCATGGCATGACAAGAGCGGCACATTCGGCTTCCTGGTCGGCGCGGGATATCAAAAGCGCGATGTCAGGGACTATCTCGCCGACGCCAGCAGCTGGCACTGGTGGGCCGACGGCACTTCGCCCCAGAATTACGCGGCAAATCCACCGACCCTGGTTTCCGGCAAACCGGTGTCCGACCCGCAGAACGTGGCCTACTGGGGGCCTGGCGGTGTCGTCGATCAATCCGGGAAGACCTACAACGGCTATTGGATGCCGCAACAGTTTTCCGTTGATCAAAGAACCGAGCGCCGCAGGCGCGAGAGTTCCCAGGTGACCGTGCAATTCAGGCCAAGCAGCAACTTCCTGCTCACGGGCAACTATTTCCGTTTCGCGTTCAACAACGACAACGTGAACAACACTTTCGAGGTTCCCGAATGGGGCCTGGATACCAGTGGCGGCAACAGCGCCGCATACGCGGTTGACCAGGGCAGGCAACTGGCACCGAACGGGCTGACGTTCGACCCGAGCCACACCATCGTCACGGGCGCCAAGTATCTGCAACCTGCCGCCGGCACCGGCTGTGCGGCATTGGTGAATCCGGTGACCGGCGCCCCCGTGTCACCCTCCAATGTCTGCTCTCAGCAATATCCGTGGACGCAGGGCAATTACGACTTGCAGTCCGCCAAATCGCAGTCGGTGAACATCAAGGGCGAGTGGTCTGCAGGCATGCTGGATGCTTCATTCAACGTGGGCCGCAGCTGGTCCAACGGCGGCCCCAGCGTGTCGTTCCATGCCGCCGTGAAGCCTCGCGTGTTCAAGAACGGACAGTGGGTCAACGGCAATGAATTGACACAGTGGAATCTCGCGGGAAAACCGTCGATCACCGTGTCGCCGGATGTCCTGAAGAATCTTCTGTCCGGCGTGGGCCAATTCGATCTCGGTTCGACCGGTGCCGGCACCGGCACCACCAAGATGGCCCAAAATTACGGACAGCTGGATTTCACCTTGTCACCCGATGTGGACTGGATCGACTCCCTCCAGTTTGGCGTGAAGTACACCGACACGCATGGCAGCCAGACCAGCATTGAACAACGCTGGCTCTGCCCCGGAACGGATGAACAGTTCCAGCAGTGTGACCCCGATGCCGGTGACTTGCTGTCACAGTTCATTATTCCGCACAGCCTGAAGACCAACACCAAGGCGTACGACACCAATGTTTTCACGGCGATCAACTTTCCCGTGTATTACGCCTACCTGAACCAGAAATACGGCGGGTTGAAGGAAAACGACGAGCCGCAAAATTTTGGCGGCATCCGCGAACAGGATGAATCCGCGTACTTCCAGCTGAACTACAACTACGGCCGGCTGCGCGGCAACGTGGGCATCCGCTGGATGCGGGTACTTCAGGACACGAATATCGGCACGCAAGTCGAGACGCTGAACCAGGAGTATTACCAGACCGTCCCCGGCCCCACGGGAACGCCATTGTTCTGCCCCAATTCGGGCATCAACAAGGTCGGCGGACCGTGCGCACCGGGAGACTTCCAGTACAAACCATCTTCCGAGTGGGACGTCAAGTCGGTGGCGCTGGCGCACAACTACAGGGCGTACACGAAGGCGTTGCCAAGCGTCAACATCGTTTACAGCCTGCCGCACAACATCCAGCTGCGTGGCGCATGGGCCGAGGCGATGGCGCCTCCGGGTTACGGGGATTTGCTGCAGACCGGTTCCATCACCCACGTGACCGAGGCCTATTATCATGACCGGTCCCAGTTTGGCTCGGCGTTGCCGGGGTGGTACGGGTCCGGCGGCAATCCGGGCCTGAAGGAATTCACGGCAAAACAATACGACCTCGCAGCCGCCTGGTATCCCGTGGCCGGATCCGTCATCAGCGTCGATTACTTCCACAAGAACGTGCAGAACTTTGTCGTCCCCGTGACCCTGGCCAACCAGACGATCAATGTCGGCGGCCAAAACATCACGATGACAACGTTCGGAACGATCGGCAATGGCCAGAGCGGCACGTCCAAGGGATTTGAATTCTCGGGGCAATACACTTCACCCACAGGCTTCGGCGTACTGGCCAACTACACGACCAACCAGACAAGTTCGACCAATGTCACCGTGGACAATCAGGTGGTCGGCACGTCGAAGCTGGTCGGCAGCGCAAAATACGCGGGAAACCTGTCGCTGTTTTATCAGAAGCACAAACTTCTGGTACGCGTAAGCGAAAACTGGACCGGCCCCGTGATTGACGGACTGGTGACGGGGATGACCGAATACCAGCAGCCGTACAAGCAAATCGACCTGAACGCGCATTACAGCATCAGCAAGCACTTCCAGATAACCGGTTCGATCCTCAATCTGACGCGGCAGATGCAGCGCAGCAAGATTGGTGACGACACGGTGCTGCGCCTGTCCGAGTTGGAGTACAGCGGCCGTCAATACTATCTGGGATTGACATACAACTTCGGTGCGCAGTGATGGATGCGTGCAACGTCTGATCCGGTATGGGATCTGAAGGAATGGCCGACCCGACGGAAGCAGTGCCTGGATGCGGTTTGCTGGCAAGGTTTGCCAGTCGCCACTTCAGCTTTGGACCTGACAAGGCCAGGGCGGAGGCCGCATCCGGGCAAAGGGCACGCTGTTCGCCTTGAATCCCCGACTTGTCGCGAGTGCCAATCCTGCGTTGGCCTCACACCCTTTTGGCTCATGGACACGACATCGACTCCCCCCGCAGAGGCCAAGGATCAGGCCACCTGCCTGTCGGCATGAGCCTGTTTTATCGCGGAGGGCACGTGCCCATGTCTTTATCGCTGCGTTTCATCCTTGCCTTGTGCGCCGGCGCCATGATGCTGGCCACCCCGGCCATGTCGGCCACACCTCCCACCGGGGCCGGCCATCATGACATCCGCGTGATGACCTTCAACGTCCGTTACCCCAATCCGGACGATGGCATCAACGTGTGGCCCAACCGCCGCGACCTCATGGTCAAAATCATTCGCGAACAGCATCCGGACATTCTCGGCACGCAGGAGCTGTTCGAGCAGCAAGGCAACTATCTGGCCAGCCACTTGAAGCACTACACGTGGTTCGGCCTGGGCCGCAATGGCAACAACAAGGACGTCAACGACAACGAGCACATGGGGGTGTTCTACAACACCGACCGTTTGCGCGTCATCAACCGCGGCAACTTCTGGTTGTCGAAGACGCCCAACATCCCGGGCAGCATCAGCTGGGGGCAGTCGATGCCGCGCATGGTCACCTGGGCCGAATTCCAGGACAAGACCACGGGCAAGCGCTTTTACTACTACGACACGCACCTGCCCTATCGCACCAAGGACGAGGATCTGCGCGAACGGGATGCCCACATCCTCCTCAAGCACATTGCCAAGGTGCCCGATTCACTGCCGGTCATCGTCACCGGCGACTTCAACAGCACGCCGGACAAACCCACGCACGCCATCATGACCAAAGTCCTGCACGACGCCCGGTTGTCCGCACCGGTGCATTACGGCCCGCTCCACACGTTCCACGGTTTTACCGGCCACCCGACGGAGCGCATCGACTACATCTTCTACCGGGGCCTGAACGCGCAAGACGTGCGCACGGTGACGACCCACAAAGGCAAGGTCTATCCGTCGGATCACTTTCCGGTCGTCGCCGATTTCACCTGGCAGACGACTCCGTGACAAACAAGCCGCCACAAGCCGACGTACCACCGGGAACACTTCGCGCCGGCGCCTGACCGGCAGGGTTGGATGAACATGCTGCCCCGAAACACCGCACCATTTCTCGCCATCACGGCACTGCTCGGATGCATTGCGGCGCCTGCGCTGCAAGCCCATGCCACGACCACGACGACGCCCCCCGGAAATCCCGTCGATCATGCCAACGGACTCGTGGGAACCGCGCCGCTGGACAAGCAGTCGCTGATCGGCAACGCCCCGCCGCCGGGCGAAAAACTTTACTCGGGCTTCACCTCGCCCGGAGCCGAGCTGCCGCACAGCTCCATCGATGTCTCGCCCATCAACACGAACCCGCCCTTCACCTACCCGGCCGGCGTGGGAACGTCCTATTACTATCCCGACCTGACCATGAAGGGCTTCTCCAGCGGCGGCCGGTTCGGCCCGACGATCATGCCCGTGGTGGGCGACTGGACAGTGCCTCCGCAACGCAGCGTTTCGCTTTACGACAAGGCCACCGAGACATCCTCGCCCGGCTACTACGCCGTTGACCTGACCACGTTCAAGACCAGGGCGGAGATGACGGCGACGACGTGGACCGGGCTGTTCCGGTTCACCTTCCCCGAAACGAAAAAGGCGCACATCATCCTCGATCTTGGCCGGCGTGACGGAACGGTCGAGATCGTGGGCAACGACATGGTCCGCGGGGTGTCCAACCACAGCCCCGAATATCGCGAAGACACAGCCGGCAACACTTACTTCGTCGCCAGGTTTTCAGTGCCATTCCGTTCCTTTGGCACCTTCCGCCAGATCCCTCCGCGATCCGTCCCGCAAGGGGGATCCCTGCTCGGCGACAAGGATGTCGAACCCGGCGTCCGGAAAACATCGGGCCGCTACGCGGGCAGCTACCTGCAGTTCGACACCACACAAGGCGAACAGGTCCTGGTGAAAATCGCCCACGGACACAGTTACGCCGAGGCGGAACGCCGCTTGAAGGCCGAAGACCCGGGCTGGAACTTCAAACGCGTGAGGGATCAGGCCAAAGCCGCATGGGCCAAAAAACTGGACCTGATTCAAGTGACCGGTGGCACCAACAAGCAAAAGACGCTGTTCTATTCGAGCCTGCTGCATGCGCTGGTCAGCCCCCGCCTGCTCGCACGCAAGGGCGAGAATTTCACGAACATGGCCGGCAAGACCGTGACTGCCCGCCACGACCACTATGGCCCGGTTGCGCTGTGGGACACCGGCCGCAACCAGATCGTGCTGATGATGCTGCTCGAACCTCGCGTCACCGAGAACGTGTTGCGCTCGGAACTGGATCTGGCGCGCGAGTCGGGATACATGGAAACGTCATTCCACGGCGACAACGCCATCTTCCTGTATCTGGGTGCCTGGAATCGCGGCTATCACTTCGACTGGGCAGCGGCCTACAAGTACCTGCGCAAGAACGCCATGGATGCAAATGGCCCCAGGAAGTACCTGGCCGAATACATGAAAAACGGATGGATTTCCGATTTCATCCCCAAAGGCAACCCCGATCCACCCTACGCCGGCGGCAAGGCCGGCGTGGCCACGACACTTGAATACAGCTGGGACGACCATGCCATGGCGCTGTATGCCAAGCGGCTGGGCAAGCCGGACGACTACCGGATGTTCCTCAAGCGCGCGCACAACTACAAGAACGTGTTCGATCCGTCCATCGGTTTCATGCGCGGCAGGACGGCGAATGGCCAATGGATTTCGCCGTTCGACCCGCAAGAGCCCTACTACAACTTCATGATGAAGGAAGCGTCCGGCTGGTCCGACCTGTGGCTGGTGCCGCAGGATGTCCAGGGCTTGATCAATCTTCTCGGCGGCCGCAGCAAATTCGCGGCAAAACTGGACCAGTTCTTCGGCATCCCCTACCACCCGCAGGGCATCTGCCGCGACTGCACCGGCGTCATCGGGCAATACGTCCAGGGCAACCAGCCCGACCAGCAGGTGGCTTACTACTACGACTGGGCCGGCCAGCCATGGAAGACGCAACGCCTGGTCCGCCAGATCCTGCGCCAGATGTACGGCAGCGACACATCGGGCTACGCCTTCCCCGGCATGGACGACAACGGCGCCACCTCATCGTGGTACGTGATGAGCGCGATGGGTTTTTACCCCGTCGATCCGTCGAGTCCCTACTACATCCTGGGCAGCCCCATCTTCAACGACATCAAGATGCACATGGGCAACGGCAAGACATTCGAGATCATGGCGAAACACAATTCGGTGCGAAACATGTACATCCAGTCCGCGACACTGGACGGAAAACCCTGGAACAAACCCTGGTTCAGCCAATCGGACATCGCACAAGGCGGCAAACTGGTGCTCACCATGGGGCCGTCACCGAACAAGAAGTGGGGCAGTGCCCCGGACGATGCCCCACCGTCGATGTCCGCACCACGAAACTGAAGCGAACTGGCGGCGCATCACGTGCCAGCGGGTGGGCGCGGGTGATTTCCCCAGGTAAAAAGAAATGAGGGAGCCTGCTCTTTTGCCGGCTCCCTCTTGTTGTTTCGACACTTTGTGGCTTGTGTATCTCAGAACGGGATGTCGTCGTCGTCGAACCCGCCGGCCATCGGGTCGGGTTGCACGGGCGCCGCGGAAGACGGGGCCGGCGCATACGACGGGGCCGGACGGCTGTAGTTGCCGCCACCGGCTTCACCGCCGCCTTTACCGCCCAGCATTTGCATGTCACGGGCAACAATGTCCGTGCTGTAACGATCGCTGCCGTCTTTGCCCTGATACTTGCTTGTGCGCAAGGAACCTTCGACGTACACCTGACTGCCCTTGTGCAGGTATTCCTTGCAGATCTCGGCCAGCTTGCCGAACACCTTGACGCGGTGCCATTCGGTGCGTTCCTGTTTCTGGCCGGACTGCTTGTCCATCCACGCTTCGGTGGTGGCCACGCTCAGCGTGCAGATGGCCGCGCCGCTGCCGGTGTAGCGGATGTCCGGGTCGGCGCCAAGGTTGCCGACGATGATGACCTTGTTGACGCCACGTGCCATGGGATTGCCTCGGGTGAAATGCTTGCGAAAGGACGAGTGATCCTAGCATAGCCCCGTGCATCCCCCGCGTCGTCGAAACACGTTTCGACGCGTAGGCGAAGGCTTCAGGCGACGACCGGCTGGCCGGCGGCCACGACGTGGCGCTGGCCCCACCACAGGATCGGCAACCACACCACGACCAGCGCCGCGCCGGCCCAGAACACGGCAGCCATACCGACGCGCTGCAACATCACGCCGCCGAGCACGCCGCCGACGCCGGCGCCCAGAAACTGGCACGTCGCATAGGCGCCCATGGCCGCACCGCGCAGGTCGAACGGCGCCAGACGCGACACCAGGCTGGGCAGGCAAGCTTCCAGCAAATTGAATGCGCTGAAAAAGATCACTGCCGCCAGCCACAGCACCGTCTGTCCCAAATAGCCCAGCGCAAACCCGGCCAATGCAATGCCCAGGCCCAGCGCGCAAAGCATGACCAGATGCATGCTGCCAGCCAGCGAGGTGACGCGCCGCAGCACGCCGCCCATGACGATGGCCGACACAAACATCACCGGCAGATACAGCATCCACTGCGAAGACAGCTCGACATGCAGATAACGCGTCAGCATCAGCGGCATGGCCACGAACGCGGCCGTCAGCATGGCGTGCATCATGAACACTGACACGTTCAGCACGGCCAACCGCGGTCGCACCACCATGCGCCACACGCTGGCGAACGAGGCCACCTGCGGCGCACGCTGGCGCTTCGGCTTGGGCACCACGATCCACAACAGGGCAATGGCCGCGCCGGCCAGGATGGCGGTCAGGCCGAACAGGCCTTCCAACCCGGCGACGGCCGCCAGCGGCGCACTCAAAATGATGGCCAGCACGAACGCCAGACCGATGCTGACGCCGATGATGCCCATCACCTTGCTGCGGTTGTCATCGTCGGAATGATCCGCGGCCAACGCCTGGCTGGCGCCCGACACCGCGCCCATGCCCTGCAGCACGCGGCCGACGAGAATGCCGGTGATGCCGTGCGCCATGGCCGCCACCACCGAGCCAATGATGAAGATGACCAGGCCGACGGTGATCGTCACATGGCGGCCGATGCGATCCGACGCCAGCCCCACCGGCACCTGCAGCAGTGCCTGCGCAAAGCCGTAGATGCCGATCGCCAAACCGACCAGAAAGGGTGTCGCACCCGGCAATTTCATGGCATAAATGGTGAAAACCGGCATGATCAGGAACAACCCGAACATGCGCAGGCCAACCACGCTGGACAGGGCAAAGGCGGTATTGAGTTCTCGTTTGCTGAGCTTGCTCACGGGCTGGCTGTACTGGTCGACAAGCCGCTCATTATATAAGTGGGTACACAGCTTGCTGATGTGACAGATCGCCACCACGCCGCTTCGCCTTACGCGCCGGGCCATTGCGCCTATAATTGCCCCCTTCGGTCCAACCTTGTCTTCAATGAGCACACCTGCCACCCGCCTTGCCGTCGAACCTCCACGCACCTTTGACAGTGTGCGTGCGCTGGCAGCCAGTGAAATGGCCGCCGTCAACGCACTCATCCGTCAGCGACTGGCTTCGCACGTGGCGTTGATCAACCAGATCTCGGTGCACATCATCGACGGCGGCGGCAAACGCCTGCGCCCGTTGCTGCACGTGCTGGCCGCGCGCGCGGCGGGTTACGAGGGTGATGCACACACCCAGCTGGCGGCCGTGATCGAGTTCATCCACACCTCGACACTGCTGCACGACGACGTGGTCGACGAATCCGAACTGCGGCGCGGCCGGCAGACGGCCAACACCATGTGGGGCAATGCGGCCAGCGTGCTGGTCGGCGACTTTTTGTACTCGCGTTCGTTCCAGTTGATGGTCGAGCTGGACGACATGCAGGTCATGCAAGTGCTGGCCAACACCACCAACACCATCGCCGAAGGCGAGGTATTGCAGCTGCTCAACATCGGCAATCCCGATGTGGACGAGGCCGCCTACCTGCGCGTGATCGAACGCAAGACCGCCGTGCTGTTTGCCGCCGCCACCCAGCTGGGCGGCATCCTGGCGCAGCTGCCGGCGCGGCAGATTGCGGCATTGCGCGAATACGGCATGCGCCTGGGCTACGCCTTCCAGATTGCCGACGACCTGCTCGATTACACCTCCGACACCGACACGCTGGGCAAGAACGTCGGCGACGACCTGGCCGAAGGCAAGCCCACGCTGCCGCTCATCTACACGCTGGAAAAAGCCTCGCCGGCACAGGCCAAAGCCCTGCGTGAAGCCATCGAGCACGGCAACCGCGAATCACTGGGCATGGTGCTGGAGCTGATCCACGAATCCGGCGCCATCGAACGCACCCGCCAATTGGCCCACGCTCACGCCGATGCCGCCCATGAGGCCCTGGCGGCCTTGCCGGCCTCGGAATGGCGCGATGCCTTGGCGGTCCTGGCCGATTACGCGGTCGAGCGCAGCTGCTGATTTGCGGTTTCACCGGCAAGCCGTCGGCTGCAAAAACCGGCTGCGGCGCGTCATCGGTTTCGCGACCAAAATGTTCCCTTTTCTACTTGGTATATTCATGCCGAGTGGTTCATCCTCTCCAATGGGTTCAAGGGAGCATCATCATGAACACGAAATTGTTGATCACAACCAGTCTCGCCGCAGCCTTGTTCGGCATTGCCTCGGCTGCCAGTGCCAGCTCCATCTACGCCGACAACGGCTCTGACTCATTGAGCCCGTACAGCCGCGGGGCGCTGCCGGTATTGGTGCAAGTCAACAATCGGGGCACCGTCACGGACATTGCTCCGGCCTACCCGCTCAAGCCACGCTTCCGTCGGTTGTTGCGCCAATCCGTCGACGGCATGGTGACAGGGCCGGCGCACGACAAGGCCGGTCGCGCCATCCCCAGCCAATTCGTGATGTACCTGACCACGCAGACTTCCGCCCGTGCTGACGGCGAATACAATTTCAGTTTCAAGTACCTCAAGGCCATACCGGTGCCCGCCGGCGCGTGGTACTGGGGCCATCTTGACGGGCGCAGACTGGCCTTGATCAGCCAGGGCAACGGCACGCAAATGTTCCGTCCGCATTTCCGCCACCATTGGCGGTCGGTCAATCCCGTCTACCATTCCTACTACCCGACACCCAGCCAGACCGCGCCACAACCCAGTTTTCAGAACCGGCGGCCCGTGCGGCCCGTGCAACCGTCGCGTCACGGTCACTGAAGACCGGTTCGAGCGACGGGTTTCAGCCCGCCGCTCTGGTGTTCAAAAGCTGTTTCAGCGGTGAAGCATCGATAGTCGCCACACCAAGGCCGCGCAGCGCCGCCAGCGGTTTTGCCTTGACGCCAAACGCATGGCCCAGCAAGTCGATGCCGCGCGCGTCCAGCGTGGCATCCGCATGTCGGCGCCGTGCGTAACGGCGCAAGGTGGCGGTGTTGCCCACATCGCGCCCGGCCTCATGCGCGGCAAGCATGGCGTCACGCAACTCGGCCACGTCACGCAAGCCCAGGTTGACGCCCTGCCCGGCCAGCGGATGCACGACATGCGCAGCGTCACCTGTCAGCACCAGCCGGCCCGACTGGTAGCTCGTGGCCAATTGCAGTTTCAGCGGAAACGACGCGCGCGGCGTTGTGCCCGTGATGCGGCCCAGGCGAAAATCGCTGGCGACGCCCACGGCATCGGCAAAGGCGCCGTCGTCCAGTGCCTGCACGCGCGCGGCTTCGGCTTCCGGCAACGTCCAGACAATGGAACTGCGCCCGTCGGCCAACGGCAACAGGGCGATCGGTCCGCCCGGCAAAAAGCGCTGCCAGGCCGTGTCGGCGTGCGGCTTTTCCGTCGTGACATGCGCCACCACGGCGCGCTGGCCGTAAGCATGTCCGTGCGTGGCGATGCCGGCTTGCTGGCGCAGCGGCGAGGCAGCGCCATCGGCGGCGACCAGCACGCGCGCGTCCAGCGTCTGGCCGTCGGCCAACGCCAGGTGCACGTGATCGTCGGCCGCGTCAAAACGGCTGACGCTGGCCGGGCAGTACCGCTCCACACCGGCGCTTGCCAGCGCTTGCCACAGGCAATGCTGGATCAGACGGTTTTCGACGATCCAGCCCAACGCCTGCCGCCCTTCATGCGCGGCATCGAAATCCAGCTCGGCGCCGTTGGCGGCGTCCCACACGCGCATGTGCCGATACGGCTGCGCACGCACGTCGCGGATCGCTTCCCACACACCCAGCTCCTGCAACAGCCGGGCCGAAGACGGTGCCAGCGCGACCACGCGCAAATCCACCTCGTCCGCCGGTTGCCACGGCCTGGGCTCGCGCGCCTCGACCAGGCTGACCGCAAGACCCGCGCGCCCCAACGCCAGCGCCGCCGCGGCGCCGACCATGCCGCCGCCCACCACAACGGCATCAAGCAGACGCGCGCTGCGCCGGCGCGACAACGGCGCGGATGACGTCGTCATGGCGTCACCTCCAGCACGTCGCGCGGCGGCTCGCCACGAAAGCCCATGCCGCGCAGTGCCATGCCGTGACGCAACGGCGGCAGGCGGTCGAACGCCAGCATGCCCAACGTGCGCAACGGCGCCAGCCACGGGTGATCCAGACAAGCCAGGCGGATCAGGCCGTGGCTCATCGCCATCACGCCTTCGCGGTCGGGCGCGCGGCGCGCGGCGTAGGTCTCCAGCAAGTGCCCGGCGCCAGGGTCGTCCGCCCGCGCCACCAGCTCGGACAGCGTCAGCGCATCGCGCAAGCCCAGGTTGAAACCCTGCGCGCCGACGGGATGCACGGTCTGTGCCGCATTGCCGACCAGCACGGCACGCGCTGCCGTCACTTTTTGCGCGGCCACGCGCTGGATGGCGTGCGGAAACCGCTTGCCAGGCCGCGACAGCCGCCCCAGCCGCCAGCCGAAACGCTGCTGCGCCAGCTCCACGAACGCGTCATCGTCCAGCGCAGCCACCTCGTCGGCCTGCGCGGCCGGCACGGTCAGCACCAACCCGGCGCGCCCGCCGGCCAGCGGCAGCAGGGCCACCGGGCCGTCATTGGCAAAACGCTCATAAGCGCGACCATCCGGCGCGCGTTGCGGCGTCACGGTGGCGACGAACAGGGCTTGTTCGTAATCGCAAGTGTCGGCGGCGATGCCGAGCGCGTCGCGCACCATCGAATGCGTGCCGTCCGCACCGACCAGCAGACGCGTGATGATTTCGCGCGCGCCGTCCGGGGCATCAATGACGACATGCCAGCCATCTTCCACGCGCTCCAGCCGCGTCACCTTGGCCGGCGCGTGGCGAGTCAGATGCGTGCATTGATCCAGCCGCGCCAGCAAGGCCGCGCCCAGCTCGCGCGCCGGCAGCGTCCAGCCCAGCGCGTCGACGCCAAAACGCTCGGCGGACAGCCGCGTGGAACCGAATTCACCCGTGCGGCTGACGTGGATGTGGCGAATGGCCGTGGCCTTGTCGGCGGCAAAATCCCACACGCCGAGGGCGCGCAGGCCGTTGACGCTGGCGCGCGCCAAGGCCAGGTTGCGCTCGCTGTAGTCGGGCACGGAACCGCGCCGCGGCGCGGTGGCCTCGACCATGGTCACGGCACGGCCGGCGGCATCCAGCGCGATCGCCAGGCTGGAACCCACCAGGCCACCGCCGACGATGAGAATATCGGTCGTTTCAATCATGCGCGGATGATACCCCGCGCCACGCGTGCGCCGCGCGCGCCCATGCCGCAGGCCGGCACCTTTGCAGTATCCTGTAAGGCGCGTTTTTGCCATGTCGACGGAACCTTCCATGCGCCAGACTTCTGCCACCACTCACACTCTTTCGCCGCGTCTGCTGGTCCTGACCGGCTTGATCGCCTTTGCCGTGCTGTTCCGCCTGGTGGTGGCATTCCACCCCGGCGCGTTGCCGTACAACTTCACGCCGATTGCCGCGATCGCCCTGTTCGGCGGCGCGTATTTCCGCAACCGCGTGCTGGCTTTCGTGGTGCCGCTGGGTGCGATGTTCCTGTCCGACATGGTGATCGGCGCTTCGACCATCAGCCCGCTGGTGTACCTGTGCTTTGCCGCCATGGTGCTGGTCGGCATGGGCGTGCTGCGCGGCCGCACCGGCGCGCTGCGCGTGGTGCTGACCGCAGCCGGCAGTGCCACCGGTTTTTACCTCGTCACCAATTTCGCGGTGTGGCTGGGTTCGGGCATGTACGCGATGACGGCCTCGGGCCTGGCCGCGTGCTACATCGCCGGCCTGCCGTTCTACACGTTCGGCTCGCTGCCGGGCACGCTGCTGTGGAGCGGCGTGTTGTTCGGCGGTTTCGCGCTGCTGTCGCGCCGCTACAGCGTGCTGCGCGCCGTGCCGGTCGCCGCCTGATCCACTGCCGGGCCGTCATCGCGTGACGGCCGGCGTTTTCACGAGCCGGGCTTGTGCGCATGCCCGGCTCGCTGGTTCCACTGCCGCGTCGCGCTCGTCAAATGGGGATTTTCATGGGCAACCGCGTTTCCAAGGTCTACACCCGCACCGGTGACGACGGCACCACCGGCCTGGGTGACGGTTCACGCGTGGCCAAGGACGCCCCGCGCGTCATCGCCTACGGCACCACCGACGAGCTCAACAGCACCATCGGCATGGTGCTGGCCTGCGACGGCGTGCCGGAAGCCGTGCGCGAGGCGCTGACGCAGATCCAGCACGACCTGTTCGACCTGGGCGGTGAGCTGTGCATTCCCGGCATGGCCACGGTCACCGACGCCGACGTGACGCGGCTGGAAAACGTGCTGGACACGTTCAACGCCGAGCTGCCTGCGTTGAAGGAATTCATCCTGCCCGGCGGCGGCATGGCGGCGGCGACGTGCCATCTGGCGCGCACCATCTGCCGGCGTGCCGAGCGCGCCGTGGTGACGCTGGCGCGCGAAGAAGACGTGCGCATGCAGGTGACGCATTACCTGAACCGTCTGTCCGACCTGCTGTTCGTCATCGCGCGCGTGCTGGCACGCGGCAGCGGCCACGGCGAAGTGCTGTGGCAGCACGAGCGTCGCCCGCGGCCCAAAGCCTGAGCCCATGCTGCGCCTGTACACCCATCCGGCCTGCCTGACCCACTTTGCCGGCCCGGCCCATCCCGAAGCTCCGGCGCGGCTGCGTGCCATTCTCGAAGCGCTCGACTGCGACCAGTTCTGCGCACTCGACCGCGTCGAGGCGCCGTGCGCCAGCCTTGAGCAATTGTCGCGCGTGCACGATGGCGCCTACATCGAACGCATCCTCGACACCTGCCCCGCCGACGGCGCCATCTGCCAGCTCGACGAGGACACCTTCATGTCCACTGGCTCGGCCGAAGCGGCATTGCGCGCGGCCGGCGCCGGCGTGGCGGCCGTCGACGCGGTGCTTTCGGGCGCCATCGACCGCGCCTTTTGCGCCATCCGCCCGCCCGGCCATCACGCCACGCGCGACCGGGCGATGGGCTTTTGCCTGTTCAACAACGTGGCCGTGGCCGCGGCGCACGCGCTGGCCGCGCATGGTCTCAAGCGCGTGGCGATTGCCGATTTCGACGTCCACCACGGCAACGGCACGCAGGCGATCTTTGCCGCCGAGCCGCGCGTGCTGTACGCGTCCAGCCATCAGATGCCGCTGTATCCCGACACCGGCGCGGCCGCCGAAACCGGTTGCGGCAACATCGTCAACGCGCCATTGCCGACCGGCACCCGCTCGCATGATTTTCGCGCCACGTGGTACGACGTGCTGCTGCCGCGCATCGCCGCGTTCCGTCCGCAGCTGCTGCTGGTGTCGGCCGGTTTCGACGCCCACCGGCTGGACCCGCTGGCCGACGTCCTGCTGGAAGACGACGATTACACATGGATCAGCGAGCGCCTGGTCGAACTGGCGCGCGCGCACTGCGGCGGCCGCCTCGTGTCGTGCCTGGAAGGCGGCTACGACCTGACCGCCCTGCGCGCCGGCGTGCGTGCGCACGTGGCCGCGTTGATGGACGCCTGAGGTCATCATGCAGCCGCTTTCCCATCGCGCCGAAAAGCCGGTGCCCACTGCCGGCCAAACCGCCTTTCTGCTAGTTTTAGACACCGTTTCGACAAGGAGACCGGCCGCGTGCCGATGAACACTCGCCACTGTCTGGCCCGCCATGCACTGGCCTGGGCCATTGCCGCCGCCATGAGTGTTCCGGCCTGGGCCGCTCCGCCTGAATCCGCGGCCACGCCGCCGGCCCATTTGCCGGCGCAGGCACCCCGACCGGTCTTCACGCCATGCGCGCTGGGCCGTCTCGACTGCCCGCAGCCGCCCATCAGTTTTGCGCTGTGTCGACCCAACGCGTTGCTGAAGTTCTACCAGCCCGGCCTGCCGCAAGACGCCCTGGGCCGCGAAACCGCGCCCACCAACGTCTACGCGCTGCACGTCGATTCGGCCAACCGCGTCATCTACAAACTGACCGGCGACGTCGCGCTGCGCCGTTACGACCAGTTGCTGCACGCCGACGCCATCAACTACAACGACCAGACCACGGCCTACGACGCGCGCGGCAACGTCACCTACCAGGACAGCGCCGAGCTGCTTTCGGCCAATCGCATCCAGGGCACCACCACGCCCGACCATGCCGTGGCCAGCAACGTGCACTACCAGATGCTGGCCTCGCACGGCAATGGTGTGGCGCAAAAGGCCGAGCTGACCGATCCGCAGCACAGCATCTTCGACGGTGCCACGTATTCCACCTGCGATCCCGGCCATCACGTGTGGGAATTCCGCGCCAAGTCGATCACCACCAACAAGACCACCGGCGAGGGCATTGCGCGCGATGCCACGATGCGTCTGGGCAACGTGCCGTTCCTGTGGCTGCCCTATTTCAGTTTTCCCATCGGCAACCAACGCAAGACCGGCTTCCTGTACCCGACGTTTGCCCACAACGGCAACTCGGGCTACATGTTCGCCATCCCGTACTACCTGAACCTGGCACCCAACTACGACGCCACGCTGACACCCCAGATCTACACCCAGCGCGGCGTGATGATGGGCGGCCAGTTCCGTTACCTGTTCGGCACCAGCCTCGGTGAATTGAACGTCGACTACCTGCCCAACGACCGCGATGCCGGCTCCGACCACAACGGTCGCTCACGCAGCATCGCCGACGGTTCCAACCGCTACCTGCTGCAGTTTTCCAACCGCACGGGCCTGGGCGACGACTGGGCGTTCACCACGTCCATCAAGCGCGCTTCGGACAAGTACTACTTCCAGGATTTCGAATCCAACCTCAAGGGCTACACCACCCCGTCGTCGCTGGCCTCCAGCGCCTATCTGCAAGGCTCGGGCCAATGGTGGGACGCCTCGTTCGGCTTTGACCGCTACCAGAACGTCGACCCGGTCCTGGGCGATTCCAGCCTGCCATACCGGCACTGGCCGGGCGCCACGTTCAACCTCGAAATGCCGCTCACGCGCACGCTCGAATGGGGCGTGGAAAGCACCGCCGCGGCCTTCCGCAGCGAAGCCGACGTGGTCCAGGGCAACCGCCTGGACGTGCAGCCCTACCTGTCGGCCGACTACCAGGGCGCCGCCTGGTACGTGCGCCCGCGCCTGGCCTGGCGCTACACCACGTACGACCTCATCGACGACGCGGCGCGTTTCGGCTACACCGACCGCACGCCGTCGCGCAGCCTGCCGATTGCCAGCATCGACAGCGGCCTGATCTTCGAACGCCAGACCTCGCTGTTCGGCCAGTCGTACACGCAAACCCTGGAGCCGCGGCTGTACTACCTGTACGTGCCGTACCGCAACCAGAACGACCTGCCGCTGTTCGACAGCAACACGATGACGTTCGCCTACTGGCAGTTGTTCTCGCCCAACCGTTTTTCCGGCGCCGACCGGCAAATGGACGCCAACAACCTGACCGCCGCCGTCACCACGCGTTTTCTCGACGCCTCGGGCGCGCAGAAAGCCTCGTTCAGCTTCGGCCAGATCCGCTACTTCTCGCCGCAGAAAGTGCAACTGGACCGCAACGCCGCGTCGACGGATTTTTCCGGTTCGGACTACGTCGCGCAGATGCAGCTGGCCGTCAGCCCCAAGTGGCAGCTCAACAGCGTGTACCAGTGGGATCCCAATCACCATCGCACCAGCGTCGGCATGTTCGGCGTGCAGCGGCGGCTCGGTTTCGACGGCATCCTCAATTTTTCCTACCGCTACCGCGACCAGTTCATGGAGCAGTTCGACGCGTCGGCCGCCATTCCGGTCAGTCCGCAGTGGAAACTGCTGGCCGACTGGAACGTGGCGCTGCGCCGGCAATCGCACTGGCAGCGCGGCCAGCCCAAGACGCTGGCCGGCCTGGTCGGCGTGGAATACGAAAACTGCTGCATCGCGCTGCGCCTGGTCGGTCGCCATTACATCCGCAACGTGCACGGCGACACCGACAATGCCGTCATGTTCGACATCCAGTTCAAGGGCCTGGGCAGCTTCAGCCCGCAGACGGAACGCTTCCTGCACCATGCTATTCTTGGCTATCAATAAGCGGGTTGTGCCGCACGGCCATGCAATCGCACCGTTGTTCGATGCAACCCTTGCCGGCCATTGCGGTCTTACCGGTTGATCCCATCCTTGCGTCCGTCCGCGGGCGTTGCGACGTCCCACAGGTGTCTCGTCGATGAAGCAAATCTCCACTTTGTTCGTGTTTTTGCTGGCGTTCGCGCTGGCCCCGCTGGCGCGTGCGCAGTTTCTGCCGGGCGCGCAACCCGGCGGCGCCAATTCCACCCAGCCGGCCGAGATCGACCAGATCGTGGCCGTGGTCGGTGAGGACGTCATCCTGCAAAGCGAGCTGGACCAGGCCGTGCGCAACGTGCAGCGCCAATACGCGTCCGATCCGCAGAAGCTGCCGCCGCTGACCATCCTCAAGCGCCAGGTGCTCAACCGCCTGATCTCGATGAAACTGCAGGTGCAAAAGGCCCAGGAACAGGGCATCCGCGTCTCGCAGCAGGAAGTGAGCAACGCCATCGCCAACATCGCCGGCAACAACCACATGAGCCCGCAGCAGCTGCAGCAGGCCGTGACCAGCCAGGGCGGCGACTTCAACGCCTTCGTGCAAAACGTGGCCGACCAGATCCTGGTGCAGAAGCTGCGCAACAAGGAAGTGCAATCCAAGGTGCACGTGACCGACGCCGAAGTGGACAATCTGCTCAAGGATCCGTCGTTCAACGCCGCCCAGGTGCACTTGGCGCACATCGAGATTCCGCTGCCGTCCGGCGCCTCGCCGGCCGACATCGAAGCGGCCCAGGCCAAGGCCCAGGCCGCCGAAAAGGCGATCAAGGGCGGCATGGATTTCTCCGCCGCGGCAATCCGCTTCTCCGGCGCGCAGGACGCGCTGGACGGCGGCGACCTCGGCTGGCGCAGCATGAACGAAATCCCGCCGGCCTTCTTGCAGCTGATCAGCAAGATGCAGCCGGGCCAGATCACGCCGCCGCTGCGCGGACCGACCGGCTTCCACATCCTCAAGCTGGTCGCGCGCCGCACCCAGAGCCGCGACGTGGTCACCGAGTATCACGCCCGCCAGATTCTCATCAAGCCGAGCGAGCTGACCAGCGCCACGCAGGCCCAGCAAAAGGCCCAGGACATCTACGCCAAGCTCAACAAGAATCCCAAGGATTTCGCCAAGCTGGCCAAGAAGGATTCCGACGACGACACCTCGGCCAACCTCGGTGGCGACCTGGGCTGGTTCCAGCTCAAGGATCACGGCCCGCAGGTAGCCAACATCCTCGCCAGCCTGAAGGACAACCAGATTTCGCAGCCGTTCGAAACCCAGGCCGGCTGGGACATCATCCAGCTGCTCGGCACGCGCCAGAGCGACATCACCGACAAGACGCGGCGTGATCGCGCACGCGCGGAAATCGGCAACCGCAAGGCCCAGGAAGTGTATGCCAGCTTCCTGCGCGAACTGCGCTCGTCATCCTACGTGGACATCCGCGTCCCTGCGTTGCGCGCGCCGTCGAAGGCCAAGAGCGACTCGTGAGCAAGCCCGCGTCCCTGCCGCGCCTGGCATTGACGCCGGGCGAACCGGCCGGTGTCGGTCCGGAACTGGTCGCGCGGCTGGCCGCCATGCCGCTGGCGGCCGACCTCGTCGCCATCACCGATCGTGATCTCATGGCGCGCGCCGCCTCGCGCTGCGGCATCACGCTCAAACTGGAAGACGACGACGGCTCGCCGCGCCATCTGCGCGCGCCGGGCAGCCTGCGCATTCGCCACGTGCCGCTGCGCGCGCCGGAAGTGCCCGGCACGCTGAACGCGCGCAACGCGTTCCATGTGCTGCAAACCTTGTCGATCGCCATCGACGGCTGCCTCGACGGCAGCTTCGACGCCATGGTCACGGCGCCGGTGCAAAAATCCATCATCAACGACGCCGGCGAGCCGTTCACCGGCCACACCGAGCTGCTGGCCCGCCGCGCCGGCTGCGACGTGGTGATGATGCTGGCCAGCGACACCTTGCGCGTGACACTCGCCACCACGCACCTGCCGCTGTCCGCGGTGCCGGCCGCGATCACGCCCGAGCGCCTGCGCAAGGTGCTGGGCATCGTGCACAAGGATCTGGTGCAACGCTTCGGCATCGCCGAACCGCGCATCGCCGTGCTGGGCCTGAACCCGCACGCCGGCGAAGGTGGCCACTTGGGCCACGAGGAACTGGACGTCATCATTCCGACACTGGACGAGCTGCGTGCGCAGGGCATGCAGCTCATCGGTCCGCTGCCGGCCGACACCGCCTTCGTGCCGGCCCAGCGTGCGCGCTACGACGCCGTGCTGTCGATGTACCACGACCAGGCGCTGCCGGTGCTCAAGGCCGAGGCGTTCGACTGCACCGTCAACATCACGCTGGGCCTGCCGTTCATCCGCACCTCGGTCGACCACGGCACCGCGCTGGACATTGCCGGCACCGGCAAGGCCAATCCGGCCAGCCTGGTTGCCGCCACGCGCCTGGCCATGCAATTGGCGGCACGCAGCAAGGCAGCCGGCGCCTGATGTCCGCCCGCCCGAAAAAACAGTTCGGCCAGCATTTTCTGCATGACCGCCGCTACATCGACCGCATCATCGGCGCGCTCAAGCCGCGCGACGGCGAACGCATTGTCGAGATCGGTCCCGGCGAAGGCGCGCTGACGCTGCCGCTGCTGGCGCAAATCGGCCAGCTCACCGCGATCGAGCTGGACAGCGACCTCATCCCCGCCCTGCAGGCGCGCGCGGCCAGCATCGGCCAGCTGGAAATCATCCAGCGCGACGTGCTGCAAACCGATCTCACCGCGCTGGCCGCGGGCGCGCCGCTGCGCGTGGTCGGCAACCTGCCGTACTACATTTCCAGCCCCATCATCTTTCACTGCCTGGACCACGCCGGCGCCATCACCGACATGCACTTCATGCTGCAAAAGGAAGTGGTCGAGCGCATGGCCGCCGCGCCCGGCAGCAAGATCTACGGCCGCCTCAGCGTGATGCTGCAACTGGCCTGCCGCGTGGTGCCGCTGTTCGACGTGCCGCCGGAGGCCTTCCGGCCGCCGCCCAAGGTCAATTCGGCTGTCGTGCGGTTGCTGCCGCTGGCCCCCGCCGAACGGCCGGACGTGGACGCCAAAAAGCTCGACCGCGTGGTCAAGGCCGCGTTCGGCAAACGCCGCAAGACCTTGTCCAACGCGCTCGACGGCGTGCTCGCCGCAGACGCCATCACGGCCGCTGGTGTCGATCCGCGCGCGCGCGCCGAAACGCTCGCCCCCATGCAATTCGTCGATCTGGCACGCGCGCTTGCCTGAGCGCGCGTCCCTGCCCGACAATCACCGCATGGACGAACCTGCTCCCTACACTTTCGACATCGCGGTCGAAACCCGCTTCGTGCCGAACCAGTCACGGCCTGAAGACAACCGTTTCGTGTTTGCCTACACCATCACGCTGCGCAATACCGGCGACATGCCGGCGCAGCTCGTGTCGCGGCGCTGGATCATCACCGACGCCAACGGCAAGACCGAGGAAGTGGTCGGCGACGGCGTCGTCGGCGAACAGCCGTGGATGCGCCCCGGCGACGATTTCGAATACACCTCCGGTGCCGTGCTCGAAACACCGGTCGGCACCATGCACGGCTGCTACCGCATGGTCGCCGACGACGGCACGCACTTCGACGCGCCCATCCCCGCGTTCACGCTGGCCATTCCGAGGACGCTGCATTGAGCACGACCGCCTTCGGTTGCAAGGGAAACTGACATGGCCGTGTATGCCATCGGCGACGTCCAGGGTTGCTATCCCGAATTGCAGCGCCTGCTCGAACGTCTCGCGTTCGATCCGGCCAGCGACCAGCTGTGGTTCTGCGGCGACCTCATCAACCGCGGCGGCCAATCGCTGGACACCCTGCGCCTGATCCACTCGTTGCGCGACAACGTCATCATCACGCTGGGCAACCACGATCTGAGCCTGCTGGCCATCGCCGAACGCCCGCGCGAAGCGCAGGAACGTGTCAATCCCGAGCTGCGCGAAATCCTGTTCGCGCAGGACAGCGACATGCTGCTCGACTGGCTGCGTGGACAAAAGCTGTTGCACCACGACCCGGAGCTTGGCTGGGTGATGGTGCATGCCGGCCTGGCCCCGCGCTGGACCTTGCGCCAGGCCAAGCGGGCCGCAGCCGACGTCGAGCGCGAACTGGCCGGCCCCGGTCGCCACCGCCTGCTCAAGCACCTGTTCGGCGACCATCCGGCCACCTGGAGCCCGCGCCTGTCGGGCCTTGAACGCTCGCGCGCCACCATCAACATGCTCACGCGCATGCGTTATTGCGACACCCACGGGCGCATCGACTTTGACGCCAAGGGCATGCCCGGCACGCAAAAACCGGGCCTGTATCCGTGGTTTGCCGTGCCCGGCATGCGCGAGCGCAACCTGCGCATCGTGTGCGGGCACTGGTCGGCGCTGGGCCTGTTCCGCGGCCTGGGCATCCACGCGCTGGACACCGGCTGCGTGTGGGGCGGCCGCCTGACCGCTTTGCGTCTGGACAGCCCCGATCCGGTCTACATCCATGTCGACGCCGAACCCGGCCGGCATCGCCCCGAGGCGCCCAAGGTGTCAGCAGCTCCCAGCCCCGACGCCACCAAACCTCATCGCGGCCCGCGCCGTCACCGCTCACGCGGCAACCGCGGACGCGGGACGGGCGGGACGGCGCAAACGGCCGGCACGCCGCCGCCAGCTCCCACCAATCCCGAATAACCCCTTTCCGCGCGCGATGGCCGCTGGTGCAAGGCAAGACCCTTTCGCCCGCGGGCGGGCTCCTACAACGGCAAGGCTCGGAACCTCAAGGGCCACCTGTAGGAGCGCGCCTGCGCGCGATGGCCTCACGCCGGCCTTCGTCTTGGCTCGACAGGCTATTCCGCCACGGCCGCCAATTCGGCCAGCACGCGTTCGGCCAAGGCGTCGCGCGCGGACGGGTCGGCGATGGCATCCGTTCGCGCCAGGGCTTCGCCGTCCACGCTCAGGGTCAGCGCGTCACCGTCGGCAGCCACGCTCACCTTGCTTCCGGCCCCCAGCAACCGCTTGCCATCCAGGCCGGCGGTCTTGGGGTCGGCATACGCACGTGACAGCGCCAGCTGATCGCCGTTGGCGGCCAGCAGGCGAAAACGGAACTGGCCGTCGTCATCGCGGAAGCTGGCCATGTGGGCTTGCCTGGCGGCTTTGTTCTTGCTTTTGGCTTGCGTCTTGACCGGCGCGTTCAGGCCCAGCCCCACGGCCGCACGCAGGCGGTCGATCAACGGCGTGGCGGTGGCGCGTGCCTTGGCCGCGCCGGCACGCAGGATGTCCTCGATATCGTCCGGGTGCGCCATCAGCTCGATGTATTTTTCGCGCTTGGCGGCCAGCTCGCCGTCGATCAACGCGAACAACGCGTTTTTCGCCTCGCCCCAGCCCAGGCCTCCTTCCAGTTGCGCACGGAACCCGGCCGCCTTGGCGGCGCCGGCGAACGCCTGGTAGATGGCAAACAGCGACGAGCTGTCCGGGTCCTTCGGCTCGCCCGGCGCGCGCGAATCGGTGACGATGCGCATGATCGCCTCGCGTTGACGCTTGGCGCCGCCTTCAAACAGCGGAATGGTGTTGTCGTAGCTCTTGGACATCTTGCGCCCGTCCAGGCCCGGCAACGTGGCCACGTCTTCTTCGATGGAGACTTCCGGCAGCACGAAAAACTCGTCGCCGTACAGATGGTTGAAACGCTGCGCGATGTCACGCGCCATTTCCAGATGCTGCACCTGGTCGCGCCCGACCGGCACCTTGTTGGCGTTGAAGGCGAGGATGTCGGCGGCCATCAGCACCGGGTACATGTACAGGCCCGCGGTGACGGCGTTGTCCGGGTCCTCGTTGGCCGCGATGTTCTTGTCCACGGCCGCCTTGTAGGCATGCGCGCGGTTGAGCAGGCCCTTGGCGGTCACGCAGGTGAGCATCCACATCAGCTGCGGGATTTCGGGAATGTCGGACTGGCGATAGAACGTCGCCTCATCCGGATCGAGTCCGCAGGCCAGCCACGTCGCGGCGATTTCCAGCCGCGAGCGCGCCACGCGTGCCGGGTCCTGGCATTTGATGAGGGCGTGGTAGTCGGCCATGAAGTAGAACGCATCCATGCCCGGCTGGTGGCTGGCGGCCACGGCCGGACGGATGGCGCCGACGTAATTGCCCAGATGCGGGGTGCCGGAGGTGGTGATGCCGGTCAGGACGCGCGTTGTCATGCGATGGCTCAAAAACGATGAAAGCGCCCAGTTTACGGCATTGCCGGCCACGTGATCCGTCACGCCATCGGGAGCTCCCCGTGGATCACGCGAAAAGCGGCGGGCGCAGGAGATCCGCGCCCGCCGGAACATCGGGCCATCGCGCGCGGGCGCGCTCGCACAAGCGCTTTATTCGCGGATCAGCGTGGATTTGCCGAACAGGCTTTCGACCAGCTCCACAGCCACCTTGGCGGTGCGGTTGTGGTCGTCGAACGCGGGGTTCAGTTCGACCAGGTCGAGCGAGCCCAACCGGCCGCAATCGTGGATCATCTCCATGGCCAGCTGCGCCTCACGGTAGCTCGGGCCGCCACGCACGGTGGTGCCGACGCCCGGCGCGATCGACGGATCCAGCCCGTCGACGTCGAAACTCAGGTGCACGTGGGTGTTCTCGTCCACGCCTTCCAGCGCGGCCTCGACGGTCTTGCGCATGCCATGCTCGTCGATGTAACGCATGTCGAACACGTGCATGCCCATGTCGTGCACAAGCCGCTTTTCGCCGTCGTCGACCGAGCGGATGCCGATGTAGCGCATGACCGACGGGTCGATCGCCGGCGCACGGCCGCCCAGCTCGGTCAGGCCCTGCGGGCCGTTGCCGCACAGGCAGGCCACCGGCATGCCGTGGATGTTGCCCGACGGCGTCAACTCGCTGGTGTTGCAGTCGGTATGCGCATCGAACCAGATCACGCGCAGCTTCTTGCCGACCTTGCGGCAATGGTTGGCCACGGCCGTGATCGAACCCACGCCCAGGCAATGGTCGCCACCCAGCATGATCGGCATGCGGCCATCGGCCAGCACGCCGGCCAACGCGTCCATGGCCGCGCGATTCCACGCGACCACTTCTTCCAGGTGCCGATAGCCCTTGACCGGCGGCAGGAACGGATTTTGCGGGCCCGAGACGTTGCCGCGATCCTCGACGTCCACGCCGCGCGCGGTCAGCGCTTGCGCGATGCCGGCTACGCGCAGCGCCTCCGGACCCATCGACGCGCCGCGGTCGGCCGCGCCAATGTCGGTCGGTACGCCGACCAGTGAAACCTTGCGTGTAGGGGCTTGCGTCATGACAACCTCGATCGTGTGATGGGCCAAAGGGATGGCGCGCCGCCGGCGACCCTCCGGGCCGACAACGCGCATATGCCATTTGGCTATTGTAAGTCACACGGGCGTCACGCCCGCCGTCAATCCAGACGAATGCGCAAACCGGCATTGGCGGCCACGGCGTGATAACGCCCTTGCGCACCTTGCGCCGCCACCTGCACGAACCAGCCCCAGCGCGAGCTGACACGCGTGCGCAGCGTCACGCCCAGTGCGCCGACGTCACGCGGCAACGCCTGCCCCGGCGCGCTGAAAAGCGCATCGGGCGTAGCGGCCAGCGCGGCGGTAAAGTCCGTCCGCGTACCGCTCAGGACGTGCTGCCAGGCCAGATCGCCGGTCACCGTGCTGGCGCCGCCGGCCCACGCGAATGGCCAGGCCCAACGCACGCCCAGGCTGCCCGTGGACGCGTGCCGCACTTGCGCTGAAGCGGCCAGACCGAAGCCCGCACCGCCCTGCTCGCGCAAGGCGCCGCTGCGCCGGTACATCCAGCTGCCGGCCAGATACGGCGTCCATTCGCCGAACGCGCGGCCGGCTTCCAGCGTGACGCGGCCCAGGTTGTCATGCCGTTGTCCCTTGAGCGGCAACGCTTCCACGCCGACCAGCACGGTCCGCTGTACGGTCGGCTGGCCGCGCAGCCAGGTCGCCCGGCCGGCCAGATACGTGCCCCCGGTCCAGCCGTAACGCGCATACACGCCGCCCACGTCGGCACGCGAACGGACGCGACCGGCCAGGGCGTCCAGATGCGCGGTCAATTGCTGACGGCCCAGCATGGCGCCGGCTGCAAGATGCGCCGTCAGCGGCGCTTCCATGCCGATCAGTTCGCCCTGCCCGCGCCAGCGCGCGCTGGCGTAACCGGTTTGCGCCAGACCGCCGCCGTGGGTCAGCCCCTGCATCCAGAACGCCGTGCCATGCGCGTCACGCAACGCCTGCTGGCGTGCGCCAAGCGCGGCGTCGACCTGGCGCATGGCCAGCGTCTGCACGGCGCCGAGCGTGGCGTAGACCTGTCCGGACAGGCTGGCCACGCTGGCCGTGACGGCCGCGCGCGTGGGCGCCGCCATCAGCTTGGCCGCGGTGTCGAGAAAGGCCTGGTGACCGGCGTAATCGTGCCGGCTCCACTGGTCGGCCTGCTGCAGCGATTTTTCCACCCCCGGCGCGGTCTGCGCGACCACCGGTGTGGATGCGACGGCCGCCGTGGTGACGGCCACGCGCGTCATGCTGGCAGTCACCGTCGTGGCGTCGTATTGCACCGTGGCCGTGTACATCGGCACGCCGTCGGCGTCGACCGTGGCGAACGTGCCCTGCACCTGGCCGGCGCCGATCAGTTTTTCGCTGGCCTTGGGCGTGTAGGCGCTGTCGGTGTTGACCAGTTGCAACGTGCCGGCCAGCGTCGCCGTCTTGCCGACGCTGAGCGGGTGATCCAGCGCAATGCGCGTGGTGGCGTCGGCGCCGGCCGTGTAATTGCCGTCCACGGTCAGCCCCTTGCCGGCCGTCGTGCCGGTGGAATACACGCTGCCGGCCGTGTTGATGACATCGGCGTGGATGCTGCCGTCGCCCGTGAGCATGCCGCCGGCCAGCGTCACGCTCGAAGCCAGTGCGCCGGTCAAATCCAGCGTCGCGCCGTTGATGGTGGTGCCGCCGGCAAACGTGTTGTCGGCGCTCAATGTCAGCACGCCGTCGCTTTGCCCGGACAGCACCAGCGAACCGCTGCCGCCGATGGCGTTGGCAAACGTGCTGGCGTCATCACCGACGGCGGCGTCGAACTCGCCGACGAACTGGCCGGGGCCGTGCACGGCCTTGATGGCGTTGACCAGGCCCCAGCCGTACGTCGCGTTCGGCTGGTCCGGATCGCCGTCGCCCAGATGCGTGGCCGTGGTGAGCAATGTCTGCTGCACGTTGTGCCCGCTCATCCACGGAAACGCCTGCCACACCTGCGCGGCCACGCCGGTGATGATGGCGGTCGAGTTGGAGGTGCCGACGGAATAGCCGGTCGCGAACCCGGTGCCCGGCTCCTTGAGCGTGCGCTCGTAGCCGGGCGCGGCCAGGCACCAGTCCATGGCCACGCCGCATTGCGCCGAACCCGAGCCGGCGCCGGTCGCACCGTCTTCCTGATACAAACCGGTGACGTGGCCGTCGTTGCGGTCCACCGCCACGTTCACCGCCACCAGCCAGCCCTTTTGCAGCGCCGGCAGATACTTCGGCGCGGCGGCCTCGCCCGACAGCGAATCCACGCCGTCATTGCCGGCCGCCCACACCACCAGACCGCCGGCGTCCACGACCGGGCCGAACGACGAGCGCAAAAAGTCCGCATACGACGCATCGCTCTGCGCGCGCGTCGCGCTGCTGTCGCCCATCGAATAGTTGAACAGCTTCACACCCTGGTCGAGAAAATAGCCGGGCTGATCGGCTGTCATGTGGCAATTGCCGTCGGCGCTGCAGATCTGGCCCACATAGACCTGCGCATCCGGCGCGACGCCACCGGTGAAACCGTCCACCGCCGTTCCGGCCAGAAGGCCGACGATGTTGGTGCCGTGCCCCAGCGTGTCATTGGCCGTGGCCTGCGCATCGCCGGCCAGAAAACTGTGGAACTGGTAATCGGTGTGCTGAAGCATGGGCGAGGCCGGGTTCAATCCCGAATCCATCACCGCCACCTTGACACCGCGCCCGGTGAACCCGGCGGTCTGCGCCTGATCGACGTGCGTCGGCACCAGCTGGTTCTGGTCGGGCCACACGTAAGCCGGCTGCGTGCCTTGCGCCGAACCGGCCGGCTGGGCACCACCGCCAGTATCACCGCTGCTGCCACTGCCATCGCTCGTGCCGCCAGACGAATCGGAGCCGCCATCGCTGCCGGACGTCGATCCACCGCCGCCCTGCCCGTCCGCCGGCGGTGTCGAACAGCCCGTGGCGGAAGGATTGGCGACGCACGGATCGGCCGATTGCGCCGGTGATACCGACGTCGGACGGACATTGCCGCCACCGCCACAAGCCGAAAGCGACCCCGCCAGCAAGGCGGAAAGGGCAGCCACCAGCACCGGCTGCGAAAAACGCGACAACGTGTTCAAACCGACAACCCACTGCGGCCAGACCGGCCGCTCAAGACCATGCGTGCGGTTTGCTCACGCTTTGGCCTTGGCGCGCCGTGCCCATCGGCGCTTTTGGGCGCTTTTGCCGGCAACAACGTCAGCCGGCACAAATGGCAGCACCGCGTCGGGGCGGCATGCTATCAATCTGAAATCGGGCGGTTTTGTGCGCCAATCGGCTGTTTTTTGAAAATATTCCCCGCTGTCACGACACGCTCACGACGACATCACACCAACGCCGCGACGCATGTCTCACATTCACGAAAAACTCACTCGTTGGCGACATGCCAAGGCACGGTTTGACCATCGTCCGGCCGCGCCTGCTAAACTTCCGCGCTCATGTTTGCCGCCTTAGCTCAGCTGGTAGAGCAACTGATTTGTAATCAGTAGGTCGAGTGTTCGAATCACTCAGGCGGCACCATCGTCCGCCGGCTTACGGCGTCGAATCCGAACAGCTGCTGGCCGTGGCATCGACCGTCGGCAGGCTGACCCAGGCCCGCCAGGCAAATGTCGGATCGCTCGGCAGGGCGATGTCGATCCAGTACTCGGGCAAGGTTTCGGTACGCTGCTTCAGCTCGGGCTTCAGGCCCAGCTTGACGATGCGCTCGTAGCGGCGCCGCGCGTTGGCTTCGCTGTTGAACAGGCCCAGCGACACGGTGTTCTGGTGGTCGCCAGCCGTGATCACGTAGTAGTCCTGAATGCCTTCGTCGGCCAGCTTGCGCGCCGTCTGCAAGGCCTGTTCCTGGCTGGCGACAGCCGGCAGGTACACCCACCAGCCCGTGTTCTGGCTGACCTGTTGCTGGCTGAACTGGATTTCCGGCACATGCGGCGACAGCGCGTCAAACGCCGTCTGCATGCCGCTGCGCGTGACAAACGGGCCGATGCGCAGGCACTGCCCGGACGCCTTCGAACCGCCGGACTGGCGCGCGACCCGCGCCGGCGCCGGGTTGGCCGACAGCAATTGCAGCTCCGGCACGCCCGGATCGGTGGCCGGCGGCAGTGGCTGCGGGCGTTGCCCAAACAGCAGCCAGCCGCCCACGCCTGCATTCAGGGCAAACAGCAACAGCAGCAGCAAGCGCAGGAACATGTGTCGTCCACCAGACCATCCGCCGCCGATTGTAGCGGGGCATGGCGTGTTGCCGGCGCGCAGCGCCTCACGCTTCGGCCGCCGCCCACACGGCCAGGCCGCGCAACACCGCATTCGGGCATGCCACGGCGGCATGTTCCAGCAGCGGAATCAGCGTTTCGGCATCACCTCCGCCCAACAGCAACGTCGGCGTGCCATCCAGCCTGGCCGCCATGCGCGTGGCAAAACGATCCACCAGCGCGGCGCACGCCTGCCAGCAGCCGGACACGAGGCCGTCGGCCGTGCTGGCTCCGGCATCGACCAGCTGCCCCGGCGCTGCCGGTCGCACGCGCGCGGCGGCGCCCAGCACGGAGGTCTGCATGAGCCACGCGCCCGGAGCGATCAGACCGCCCAGATGCCGGCCATCCTTGGCCAGCGCATCCAGCACCAACGCCGTGCCGGCGCTGGCCAGAATGCATGGTGCGTGCCCCTCGGCACGGGCCGCCACCAGACCCAGAAACCGATCCACGCCCATCGTGTCCGGCTGCGCATAAGCCACTTCGACTCCGCAACCACGCGCCGGCGTACGCACCCAATGCACGGGCAACGCCCATTGCGCCTCGACGGCCGCGGCCACTTGCGCCTCACGTGCGGCATCCACCACGGACGCCGCCCACACGCCGTCCGGTTTGGGCAACGTCGACCATGCGCCAGCCAGCGTTTCACCCAAATCGTCGCTCCAGGCATGCGCATCGATGCCGACCACGGTTTCGGCGGCGACCTGCGTGCCCCACTTCAGGCGCGTATTGCCCAGATCCAGCAGCAACTTCATCGCAGGCGCACCGTCACTTCGGCGCTGTCCACCCGGATTTCGCCATCCGCGGTGACCACGCACAGCGCGCCTTGCGCATCCACGCCGGCGCCCGTGCCATCGACTTCGCCGCGTGCTCCCGACAAATGCAGCGCCTTGCCGCGCAACAGGTCCAGGTCTGCGAACGTCGACGCGAAACCGGCAAAACCCTGCTGCGCAAAACGCTCCAGGCCATCCCGCAGATGCATGATGAGGCCGGCGGCAACCGCGTTGCGGTCGGGAGCATCCGCACCGCACAACTGCGCCAGATCCACGGCCGGCTGCGTGATGCCCTCGCGCATGGCCGCGGACAAGCGCACGTTGATGCCCACCCCGACGATCGCCGTGCACGGCCCCTGGTATTCGCCGTTCAACTCGACCAGGATGCCGGCCAGCTTGGCGCCATCGGCATACACGTCGTTGGGCCATTTCAGCCCCACGCCCGGCACTCCCAGCGCCACCAGCGTCTCGGCCACCACGACGCCCACGGCCAGCGACAATCCCGACAAACCGGCAAACCCGCATTCAAAACGCTTCAGGCACGACAGGTAAATGTTGAGCCCCGGTGGCGACAGCCACGCGCGCCCGCGCCGGCCGCGTCCGGATTGCTGCCCCTCGGCCAGCACCACCGCGCCGTCCGGCAGCGTGTCGCGCCGACGCGCCAGTTCGCTGGACGTCGAATCCAGCTCCCAATGCACTTCGACCCGGCCCGCATCACGCCCCAGCCGGGCGCGGATGCGCTCGGCATCAAGCAACTGCAGCGGCCATGGCAGGCGATACCCGGCGCCGGCCTGGGCCGCCACCGGCAAGCCCTTGTCGCGCAATGCCTCGACGTGTTTCCACACCGCCGCGCGTGTCACGCCCGCGCGCGCGGCCAGATCGGCGCCCGACACAGCCTCGCCACTGGCGAGTGCCGCGAGGATTTCACGCGAGTGCAACAGATTCTTCATGAAGGCGTGCGGTGAGGACCAAAGGCGGCAAGTCTAACGTGTAGCACCGGGGATCTGCCGCGATCGCGCATGCTGCATGGCAGCATGACGGCACTGGCATCGACCGTTTTTTTCTGCAAGGATGCTGAGCTGGAGCGTCATTTTCAGTGGGGATTCGTGATGAAAGCATCGCTGCTGTTCACGGGATTGATTCTGGGCACTGCCTGTTTCGGCACCGCGCAAGCGACCGAACTCGACATCAACCCGACCCTGCCCACCCTTCACAGCCAGGCATCCATTGCCATGGCTGCGCCGGGTGGTGGCGTGCTGTCCGACATCAGCCACCTGCTCTCCGACACGACCCAGGCCGGCCAGAGCTCGCAAACCGGCAACACGCACGGCGTGGCGACCCACGACGCCACCACTCCGTCGTCCCGCTCCACGACCGGGCACCACGCCACCCGGCCCCGGCATGCCAACACATCCGGCCTGGGCAACGGCATGAATGCCGATCTGCCGCCCGAAAGCAGCAATGACGACAACGCCGCTTCGGCCAGCAGCACTGGCCACCAGATCTTGGGCTGGCAATCGCTGCTGCCCGGCTCGATCCAGTAATCGCCTGCCCGTCGGCGCCTGACCCGGTTGCCCGGTTTCAGGCATCCGGCGCGAAGTGCACGCTGAAACAGGCACCACCCAACTCGTCCGAAGGCCCCACTTCCAGCCGGGCGTGATACGCCCTGACGATGTCCTGCACGATGGCCAGGCCAATACCGTGGCCCTGCACGCGCTCGTCACCGCGCACGCCGCGTTGCAGCACTTTTTCGATCTGGTCCTCGGCAATGCCGGGGCCGTCGTCTTCCACACGCAAATCCAGGCCGGCGCGCCCCGCGCCTGGCGCCGGCACGCGGCGCGCCGTCAGCAGCACGCGGCGCGTGCTCCACTTGAAGGCGTTCTCCAGCAGGTTGCCCAGCAATTCCAGCAAATCGCCCTGTTCGCCGTAGAAGAAGCATTCGCCTTCTTCGATGTCGAATTCACAAAAGGCGCCCTTCGCGGCGTAGACCTTTTCCAGGCTGCGCACCAGATCCTCGGCATGCGGCGTGACCGGCACCGGCGTGGCAAATGTGCGATGGCCCGAGGTGGCCGCGCGTGACAGCTGGTACGCCACCAGATCATCCATGCGGCGCACCTGCGGGGCGATGTCGCCATGCAAATCGCCGCCCACGTCGCCCGACTCCAGCCGCGCGCGGATCACGGCCAACGGCGTTTTCAGGCTGTGCGCCAAATCCGCCAACGTGTTGCGGTAACGCTCCAGGTGTTCGCGTTCGGAACGGATGAACGTGTTGAGGTTGTTGGTCAGGCTGGACAATTCCTGCGGATACGGTCCGTCCAGACTGTCGCGTTCGCCGCGCTCGATGCGCGACAGATCCGCCAGCACGCGGCGCAGCGGCGACAGGCTCCAATGCAGCAGCAGCCATTGCAGCAGCACCAATACCAGGCCGATGCCGAACAGCCACAGGAACAAGGTGCGCCGGTACACCGCCAATTGCTGCTCGAATTGCGCCTCGGTCTGCGCCACCGAAAAAGTCAGGTGCACGCTCTGGTGCGACGGCGTTTCGTAGATCACCGCCAACGAGTACACGTACACGCGCCCGACCAGCGTATCCATCGGCCCGCGGAAATCCGGCCGTCCCGGCACCAGATGCATGTCCAGCGGCAGACTGCGGCCAATGGCCGAAGGCGATTCCCAGTGAAACCCGTCAGTGCCGTTGATGACGGCGTACAGGCCCGAGCCGGGCCGCAGAAAATCCGCGCTCGGCATGGTCGCAGCCACCAACACGCGGCCGTTGCGTGCCACTTCCGTGCCCGCCAGCAGCGAGTAGACATAGCCTTGCATGCGGTCGTACAGGCTCGAACGCGCGCCTTCGTAATAGGCGCGGTCCAGCGCAAAGCCGGCCAAGCCCAAAAAGGCCACCAACACGAGGATGGTGGCCAGCGTGGAACGGGCAGACAGCGACAGCGGGCGCGGGGAAGTGTCCATCACGACCGCCGTCAGCAGCACGGCGCAAGGTCAGGACGCATCCTCTTCCGTCTCGTTGCGCGGAATGGCAAAGCGGTACCCACGACCACGCACGGTCTCGATCGGCTTGAGCGAGCCTTCCGGATCAAGCTTGCGGCGCAGGCGCCCGATGAACACTTCCAGCACGTTCGAATCGCGGTCGAAATCCTGCTGGTAGATGTGCTCGGTGAGGTCGGCCTTGGAGACCAGCTCGCCGGCATGCAGCATCAGGTATTCCAGCACCTTGTATTCGTAGCTGGTGAGGTCGACCAGCTTGCCTTCCACCGTCACCGTCTGCGCGGTGGTGTCCAGCTTGATCATGCCGCAGGCCAGGATCGGCTTGGACCAGCCGCTGGCACGGCGCACCAGCGCATTGATGCGCGCCAGCAGTTCCTCGACGTGAAAGGGCTTGACCAGGTAATCGTCGGCGCCGTGCTTGAAGCCCTCGACCTTGTCCTGCCAACTGGTGCGCGCGGTCAGGATGAGGATGGGGTAAGGGTGCTGTTCCTCGCGCAGCTGGCGCACCAGGTCCATCCCCGAGAGTTTGGGCAGGCCCAGGTCGATGATCGCCAGATCGAATGGAATCTCGCGCCCCAGATACAGGCCTTCCTCGCCATCCTGCGCGGTGTCCACCGCAAAACCATCGCGTTTGAGCCGGGCGGCCAGGGTTTCCCGCAACGGGGCCTCGTCTTCCACCAACAAAATGCGCATCAACGGGTCTCCTTCGGCTTGTGGGTGGCAGCCGGTGCCATCGGGGTGCGCACCGAAACGACGCGCACGTGGCCATCCGGCGTCAGTACCTTGATCCGATATTCGATCATATGCCCAAACTGGCGCTGCCCGGCACGCAACACCTTGCCATGCGTCTCGCGTTGCACCCGGGCCACGGCCTGTTCCAGGCTGATGTGCACCGGCGTCGAGCGGTCATCGGGCTGCGTCTGTGCGGGTGCGCCGCCCCCGCCAGCGGCCATGCCCGGCCCGGCAGCAGCCCAGCCCGGAATCAGTGCCCAGCCCAACAGCAACAGGCACCACCACGCATGCCGACGGTTTCGACCCCACATGCCGGCATGATGCCGCTTGCCATTGAATTGGTACTGAACCATGGGCCAATCCGGCTCAGGCCGCCGGCCTGATGGCACGCGTGACGGCCAGTGCCCGCAGCAACACCTGTGCCGATGGATGGCTGCGCGCCGAACCCGCGCCCAGGGTCTGCCGAAAGCGCCGCGCGCCCGGCTCGCCCTGGAACAGGCCCAGCAGATGGCGCGTCACCTGATTGACCGCCACGCCCGCTGCAACCTGACCGTCCAGATAGGCCTGCATGGCAACCAACACCTGCTCGCGTTGCGGCAGCGCAGTCCCGTACAACGCCGCCTCCAAGCGGGCCAGCAGCCACGGATCGTGGTACGCCGCACGCCCGATCATCACCCCGTCGACGCATTCAAGCTGGCCTTGCGCGGTGTCCACGTCCGTGATGCCGCCGTTGACCACCAGCGGCAGGGCCGGGAAGCTGCACTTGAGCCGATGCACGCGCGCATGATCCAGCGGCGGGATGGTGCGGTTCTGCTTCGGCGACAGGCCCTTGAGCCACGCCTTGCGCGCATGCACTGCCAGCATGGCCACGCCGGCGTCCACCAACGCCACCACGAATTGTTCCAGTTCGGCTTCGAGATCCTGATCGTCCACGCCCAACCGGCATTTGACGGTCACCGGCACATCCACGGCTTCGCGCATGGCACGCACGCAATCGGCCACCCGCCCCGCCTCGAGCATCAGGATGGCGCCGAAGCGGCCCGCCTGCACCCGTCCGGACGGACAGCACACGTTGAGGTTGATCTCGTCATACCCGGCATCCATGCCCATGCGCGCAACGCGGGCCAGTTCCGCCGGCTCGTGCCCGGCCACCTGCAGCGCCACCGGATGCTCGGCCGACGCATACCGCAACAAACGCCCACTATCACCGTGCAGCAGGGCCGCGGCGGTAATCATTTCGGTATACAGGCGCGCGTGCGGCGCCAGCAGGCGATGGAAATAGCGGCAGTGACGGTCCGTCCAGTCCATCATGGGTGCCACGCACAGCTGCCACGGC
>DASVGR010000085.1:0-17593 GCA_036379395.1 Rhodanobacteraceae bacterium
GCTTGTCGAACGAACCGTCGGTCTCGGCCGCCTGCAGCTCCTTGAGGCGCGCGACGGACTGCTTGACGGTGCGGAAGTTGGTCAGCATGCCGCCCAGCCAGCGTGCGGACACGTACGGCATGCCGCAGCGGGCGGCTTCGGTGGCCAGGGTTTCGCGCGCGGCACGCTTGGTGCCGACGAACAGCACGGTCTTGCGCTTCTGCGCCACGCCGGACAGGAAATTCATCGCGTCGGTGAACAGCGGAACGGTCTTTTCCAGGTTGATGATGTGAATCTTGCCGCGGGCACCGAAGATGTACGGCGCCATCTTGGGGTTCCAGTAGCGGGTCTGGTGACCGAAATGCACGCCGGCTTCGAGCATCTGGCGCATGGTGACTTGAGGCATGTTGTTGCTCCGATGAAGTAGGGGTTGAACCTCCACGCATCCCCGGTTCCGACCCTTGCGGGGCACCCCGGAAGCGGTGTCGATGCGTGTGTGTCATGAAAAACCGGCAAGCCGCATGGCCGCCGGCCCGGCCAATGCACCGCCAAGCGGTTACAATGGCCCGTCGCTGCACCGGACGTGCGTCTTTTGAATGCGCGCCAAGTGCAGCCAGCTATTGTAATAGGTGTCCTGTTGCGACCACAAGCCGCCTTTGGCGGCGCACGACGTGTCGCCGGCGCCTGCCGATCCACAAGGAATCCATCATGGCAGTCATCCCCAAAACTCCCGAAGAAATCGAAGCCATGCGCGTGGCGGGTCGCCTGGCCGCCGAAGTGCTGGCGGTCATCAAGCCGCACATCAAGCCCGGCGTGACGACCGAGGAGATCGACCAGATCGCCTATCACCACATCGTCGACGTGCAGCACGCCATCCCGGCCAACATTGGCTACCACGGCTACCCGAAGACGCTGTGCACGTCGGTCAACCATGTCATTTGCCACGGCATTCCGTCGCCGAGCAAGGTGCTCAAGGATGGCGACATCGTCAATTGCGACATCACCGTCATCAAGGACGGCTGGCATGGCGACTGCAGTCGCATGTATTTCGTCGGCACGCCGTCGGTGCTGGCCAAGCGTCTGGTCGACGTGACCTACGAGGCGTGGATGGCCGGCATCCACGCGGTGCGTCCGGGCGCCACGCTGGGCGACATCGGCCATGCCGTGCAGACGGTGGCCGAGAAGGCCGGTTTCAGCATCGTGCGCGAGTACTGCGGCCACGGCATCGGCAAGATCTACCATGACGAGCCGCAAGTGCTGCATTACGGCACGCCGGGCACCGGCCTGCGGCTGGAAAAGGGCATGACGTTCACCATCGAGCCGATGGTCAATGCCGGCAAGCGCCAGACGCGCCAGCTGCCGGACGGCTGGACGGTGGTCACGAAGGACCATTCGCTGTCGGCGCAGTGGGAGCACACCCTGGTCGTCACCGACGACGGCGTCGAAATCCTCACGCCGTGGCCGGACGCCGCCTGAACGCTGCGCCGGTGACACTGTCGACCCGCGTCGCGCTTTGATGTCGCGTGATGCGGATCGGCCGCGGCGGCGGCACGGATTCGTGTAAAGTCGACACTCGCCATTCTCGTCCGGAGAGCGTCCATGCCGCGTGTCGAATCAACCCGTTTGTCGCCTCGTCACTGGTTCTTTGCGTGCCTGTGCGCGCTGGCTTTCCTGCTGCCGGCCATGGCTGCGGCCCAAGCGCCCGGCCTGAGCGCCGCCGACCGCGCCGACATCCAGGCCTTCACCATCAACAATGACGTGTTCCAGCGCCTGAGCACGGTCATGACGCAGGCCCGCGCGATGCACGTCAAGCGCTCGCCGCTGGACATGTCCAAGGTGCACTCGCTGGCCGACATGGCCCAGCAGATGGTCGCCTCCGACCCGCGCATCAAACCGCTTCTGGCCAAATACGGCTTCACGCCACGCCAGTTCCTGGTTGCCAACATGGCCGTGGTCGGCACCACGATCACGCTCGACCATTTTGCCGGCACGCCGCAGGAAAAAGCCGTCGAAGGCCAGCTCAACCCGGCCAACGTCGCCTTCTACAAGGCGCACAAGGCGCAGATGGATGCGTTGCTGCATTCGGCGGCGACTTCCGCCAAGTAGCTTCGGCCCAATGGCGATGTCACGCCGGTTCCGCGGGCCGGCGTGGACTTTTGGACACGTGCGGCCGGTTCAGCCGTAGCTGATGGCAAGAATCGCGAACGTCGCGTGGCCGCCGGGCAGGTCGACCGCGAATTCGTCATCCAGGTGTTTTTTCAGCAAGGCGTGTGCCAGCGGCGAGTCGATGCTGATCCAGCCCAGGTGCGGATCGGTTTCATCCGGGCCGACGATGCGGTAGCGCACGGTTTCGCCGGTGTCGATATTTTCCAGCTCCACCGTGGCGCCGAAAAATACCGTGTCGGTGTGTGTCGGCATGGTGTCGACGACCTTGAATTCGGGAATGCGCTTGCTCAGGTAGCGCACACGCCGGTCGATGCCGCCGAGTTGTTTCTTGCGGTAGGTGTATTCGGCGTTCTCCGAACGGTCGCCCTCGGCCGCGGCGGCGGCCAGCGCCTTGACCACTTCCGGGCGTTGCCTGTGCCACAAGTCGTCCAGCTCGGTTTTCAGGCGCTCGAAGCCGGCGCGGGTGATGATCAAGGTGGAACGTGGTTGCGGTGGGCGCCAGCGGCTCATTGGTGTGTCACGAGAAGTGGTTGGCAAATTATACGAGTCGCCTTGAGCGGCGCGTCGCGGGTCGTTACCGTGAGGCGTTTGTTTTTGGCCTTCAGGGCGGGACTGATTGACGGTGCAAGGCTTGGTTGGGCGGTGTTTGGCGGCATGCGCGATGACGGCGTGCGCGGTATTGGCAGGGTGTGCGGGTGTCGGCACGCACGGTGACGGAGGCGATGCGGCGGCCTTGTACGCGCGACTGGATGCCGCCGTCGGCGCGTATCGCTCGGCGGCGGTCGGCAACCAGGATGCGGCGGCCATGCAACAGGCGTTGCAGCATCTGCATCAGGCGGCCGACCAGTGCGGTCATGTGCGCGGCTGCGACGAGGCGCGTTTCATCAACGCCTATGACGGCTTGCTGCGTGGCGACGATCCCGACGCGGCGGTCGCTGACGATGCCAGTGGTGAAAGCAGCGACATTGCCGTGGACAAGGACGTGCCGCAGGCCCGCCGCACGGTGACGCTGCTGCACGGACACAAGTTGTCCGACCTTATCGCCATGAACGGGCCGGTGAAGTCGGCGCTGGAAGAATGGCTCACCTGGCGCCGGCCTGAGCTGATGCGCTCGTACGTCAATTACCGGTATCTGCGCCACGAGATGTGGCCGGCCTTCAAGCAGGCTGGCCTGCCCGAAGCGATCCTGTTCGGTTTGCTGACCAAGGAATCCAACGGCAAGGTCAACGCGGTGTCGAGCGCCGGCGCCAAGGGGCCGTTGCAGTTCATGCCGGCCACCGCGAGGCGTTTTGGCCTGCATTACGTTGACGGTTTCGACCAGCGCTTCGATCCGGCGCTGTCGGCACGCGCCGCGGCGGATTACCTCAACGAGCAGCTCAAGGTGTTCAACGACAATCTGGAGCTGGTGCTGGCCGCCTACAACGCCGGCGAGGGGCGCGTGCGGCGGCTGGTGAACGGCCGCACCAACCTTGGCTTTTACAATCCGGACATCTATTTCGACCTGCCCGAACAGACGCGCCGCTACGTGCCGCTGGTGCTGGCGGCGGCCTGGCTGTATCTGCACCCGGACAGCTACCACCTGCATTTTCCGAAGATCACGGCGCAGCCGGGGCAGATCAAGCTGGCACGGCAGGCGTCGCTGTCGGAACTGACGATTTGCCTGGGTCAGGACGCGGGCATGCGTGACGGCTGGTGGCGCACTTTGCGCAACCTCAACCCGCGCTTGAATCCGCAGCAGGAACTGCCGCCGGGGACCGTCGTCAAGGTGCCGAAAAAACTGGAAGCGCCGTACCAGGACGACTGCACGGACGGACCGTGGCCGATCCTGGCCGCGGACCTGCATTCCGGCACGGTGCCGCAACCGCCGCCGTCCGGTCTGCCGCGGCATTACATCGTGCAGCGCGGCGACACCCTGTCCGGCATCGTGCGCAAGCTGGGCTGTTCCAGCGTGCACGAAGTGGCGCGGCTGAACCATCTGCGGCGCCCGCATTATCCGATCCGCGTGGGTCAGCAACTGGTTCTGCCGCGCTGTTATTGAGCCGGCGTGGCGCGGCTGTGGACTTTGTGGAAGCCCGCCCGCGGGTGAAGGGTTCTTGCCTTGCTCCAAGCATCTGGCTATCGCGCGCGGGCGCGCTCCTACAGTTGTCAGTTGCGAGATGCCTGTTTGCCGATTCAATCAGGGCTTCACTTACCAGGGTACCGTGCGGCCGAGGTAGTCGAGATATTGCAGGCCGGGATGGCTGCGCGCGGCGAGCAGCGTCTTCACGACGTTGGGGATGCTCTCGTCGATGTCCAGCCGGGCTTCCGGCCCGCCCAGTTCCGTGCGCACCCAGCCGGGCGCCATCAGTACCATCGGACGCCGCTCGTGCGCGTGGCGCGCGGCAAAGCTGCGCATGAAGGTGTTGAGCGCGGCCTTGCTGCCGCGGTAGACCTCGCGCTGGCCTTGCGTGTTGTTGGCCACGCTGCCTTGCCCGGACGACATCACGCCGATCAGGCCGCCGGCAACGACGAGGTCGCACAGCGCTTCCACCACGCGCATCGGCGCCAGCGCGTTGGTCACCATGACGTGGACGAACTCGTCGGTGGAGACCTGCGCGACGATCTGTTCCGGATGGCGGTTGGTGATGCCGGCGTTCATGAACAGCATGTCGAACGTGCGCGTGGACAGGCGTTCGCGCAGCGTGTCGATCTGCTCGGGCAGCGTGATGTCCAGTTGTTCGATCGCCACCCGGCCCGGGTGACGTCGCGCCAGGTCGTGCAAAGGCGTCGAGTCAGGTTGCCGTACGGTGCCGACGACGTTCCAGCCTTGGTCGAGAAAGGTTTTGGCCAAGGCGCAGCCCAGCCCGCGGGAAGCGCCGATGATGAGGATGGTGGGGTGGTTGTCGTTGTCGGTCATGACGAGTCGGGTTTCAACGTGAAGGGGATTGGACCAGAATACGAACAAATCGTCGTATTTGATATTCGCGTTTGGAAGCCTCGCCATGACCGCACGCAGAAAACCCGTCGTCGGCGCACGCAAGCAGCCTCGACAAGCCCGTTCGGCGCAACTGGTCGACGACATTCTCGAGGCGGCCATTCGCGTTTTGGTGCGCGAGGGCGCCCGTCGGTTCACGACCGCGCGCGTGGCCGAGACGGCCGGCATCAGCGTTGGCTCGCTGTACCAGTACTTTCCCAACAAGGAGGCGATCCTGTTTCGCCTGCAAACGCGTGAATGGCGGCAGACCATGGACCGGCTTTCCGCCGTGCTCGAAGACGCCGATACCGCGCCGCCGACACGCCTGAAAACCGCGGTGCGGCTTTATTTTCAATCCGAGTGCGAGGAAGTGGCGTTCCGCGGCGCGCTGGAAGATGCGGCGCCGCTGTATCGCGAAGCGCCCGAAGTGCAGGCCCACGTCGAGGAGGGGCGTCGGCTGATGGAGCGTTTCATGGACGCTGCCTTGCCGCAGACGGCTCAGCCGGAACGGGCGTTTGTGGCCAGCGTGGTCGGCAACGTCATGTCGGCCGTCGGGCACCGGGTTTCAGGCCAGGGGTATTCCGAAGCCGACATCGACCGCTTTGCGGCGGCCGTGGGCGAGATGCTTTGCGCCTACGTGGAAGGCTGTGCGGCAACCGGCAAAGCCTGACGGGATTCAGGCGGCGGCTTCCGCCTGTTCGCCGTGTTCGGGGCCCAAATGGGCCGGCACGGCCTGCTTCAACTGGCGCAGCAGGCCCAGCACGTTGCGGTGCAGGGCGGCCAGCTGGGATTGTTCGCTGTCGCGGGTTTCGTGAAAGGCCACGGCCAACCACAGCGCGACGCCGCGCAGGCGCACTTGCAGATTGTCCGAATGCGCGCGTTCCAGGCCGATATCCGTGCCGTCGCCCCACAGGGTGTAGCGCGCTTCCGGGGCCGTGCCGTACAGGTGCGGAAATTCCGAACGCCCGGCCTGGGCCAGCTCGCGCATGGTCAGCAATGCCAGCTTTTGCCGTGTGGCGTGGTTGAGCCCGTTGATGAGGGTCTCGATTTCACGCAATTGGCGGCCGAGGCGGACGGCGCGGCTCATGGCGATGATCTGGGTGACAAGACGCATGGCAGTTCCCGGCAAAGGTCGGAGCGGACGGAAAGCTCCGAAGATCGACGGCGCCATTGTAGGAACAGTCTGACGGCAAATGGTCCACCAGTGTCACAAATTGACGCATTGCGTCACATCGGCATGGGTGCCTCGACCGGAGTGCGGATGTCAGCCTTGCGCGACCGGACGGGGTGGCGGAACGAGCTGTCCCAGGGGCATGCCGACGCGCACGCTTTGCTCGGCCGGCAAATCCTCCAGCCGGGCCGGACCGGGCAGCAGCACGATGACGGTCGAGCCCATGTTGAAGTTGCCCAGCTCGGCGCCGCGCGCCAGCGTGATGCCGCGGTCGGCGGCGTCGCGCTGCGTGATGGCGTGGGCGTAGGGCGGAATGACCAGCCCGTCCCACGCCGTGCTGACGCTGGACACCAGCATGGCGCCGACCATGACCACGGCGAACGGCCCCTGCGGACCGTCGAAATGGCACACCAGGCGCTCGTTGCGTGCGAACAGGCGCGGTACGCCGGCCACGGCAAACGGCGCCACGCTGAAGATGCGTCCCGGCACGTGGGTGGTCGATTGCAGCGTGCCGGTCAGCGGCATGTGCACGCGGTGGTAGTCGCGTGGTGACAGGTACACGGTGACGAAGCGGCCGTCGCGGTAACGCGCCGCGGCGTTGTCGTCGGCCAGCAGTTCGGCGACGCTGAAATCCTGGCCCTTGGCCTGGAAGATGCGTCCGTCGCGAATGCTGCCGGCCTGGCTGATGCGACCGTCGGCCGGGCAGGCGATGGCATCCGGCGCAGTTGGTTGCGGACGGGCGTCGGCCTTGAGGTGGCGCGTGAAAAACGCGTTGAAATGCGCGTAGGCGTGCGGATCGGGCTCGATCGCCTCGCGCATGTCGACATCGAAGCGCCGCACGATCTGGTCGATGAGAAAATTCTTCCACGGGCGCCAGCGCCAGCGCGTGGCATGAAAAACCACGCGCGAGAGCAGATGATGGGGCAGGGCGTATTGCAGCGCGAGCTTGAATGACATCGGCCGATTATACTGATGGGCCCTTTGCGTGACTGCCAACCGTGACCGCCCAACTGACCTCCATCGTCGATTTCATCCGCTACGCGGCCAGCCGCTTTTCCGCTGCCGGCCTGAGCCTGGGCCACGGCCACGACAACCCCATCGACGAAGCCTCGCACCTGGTGCTGGGCGCGCTGCATTTGCCGCCGGACATCCCGCCGGCCTACGGCGCCGCCTGCCTGACCGAAACCGAGCGCGGCGAAGTGCTGGCGCTGATCGACCGCCGCGTGGTCGAGCGCGTGCCGGTGGCGTACCTGGTCGGCGAGGCCTGGTTTGCCGGCATGCGTTTCAAGAGCGACGAACGCGCGCTGGTGCCGCGCTCGCCGATCGCTGAATTGATCGAAGCGGGCTTTTCGCCGTGGCTGGACGAGCGCCCGGTCGACGCGGTGCTGGACCTGTGCACCGGCTCGGGCTGCATCGGCATCGCCATGGCCGCGTATTACCCGCAGCTTTCAGTCGATCTGGGCGACGTCAGCGACGCAGCGCTGTCGCTGGCGCGCGAGAACATCGCGTTGCATCGGCTGGAAGGCCGCGTCGAGGCGATCAAGTCGGACCTGTTTGCCGACCTCGACGGTCGCCAGTACGACCTCATCGTGTCCAATCCGCCGTACGTCACCGAGGACGAATACGCCGCGCTGCCGGACGAATACGCGCACGAACCGCGTCTGGGCCTGACCGCTGGCGACGACGGCCTGGACATCTGCCTGCGCATTCTGGCGCAGGCGGCCGCGCACCTCACCGACGACGGCCTGCTGATTGTCGAAGTGGGTGACAGCGAGCAGGCGCTGTGCGAGTTGCTGCCGGAAGTGCCGTTCGTGTGGATCGAGTTCAAGGTCGGCCAGATGGGCGTGTTCGCGCTGGAAAAGCGCGATCTGCTGGAACACGCGGACGCGATTGCCGCGGCGGCGGCACAACGTCATGCGTGAGGGGCATTTGGCCTGCCGCGCGGTGCATGAAATGATGCATCATCAAGGCAGACCTCCCGTGGGCTGTTGCGGCACGTGACGCAACGGCCCATCGAGGTCTGTCATGCTTTGAACAAGGCGTTTTGAATCGGTCATGTCCAACACTTTCGGCAAGCTGCTCACCGTCACGACCTTTGGCGAAAGCCACGGGCCGGCGATCGGCTGCGTGGTCGACGGCTGTCCGCCGGGCCTGCCGCTGGCTGCCGACGAGTTTCGTGCGGACCTCGAACGCCGCGCCACCGGGCGCACGCGCTACACCTCGCAGCGCCACGAAACCGACGCCATCGAAATTCTTTCCGGCGTGTACGAAGGCGTCACCACCGGCACGCCGATCGGCCTGCTGATCCGCAACACCGACGCGCGTTCGCGCGATTACGCGGCCATCGCGCAGACTTTTCGCCCCGGCCACGCCGACTACACCTATCGGCAAAAGTACGGCCTGCGCGATCCGCGCGGTGGCGGGCGCTCGTCCGCGCGTGAAACAACCATGCGCGTGGCCGCCGGCGTCATCGCCAAAAAGTGGCTGGCGCAACGGTTTGGCGTCAGCGTGCGCGGGTATCTCGCGCAATTGGGCGAGATCACGCCCGACGGTTTCGACTGGAACGCGGTCGAGGACAACGCGTTTTTCTGGCCGCACGTGGCGCAAGTCGGCGCGTTGGAAACCTATCTGGACGATGTGCGCGCCGCGCGCGATTCGGTCGGCGCCCGCGTCACGGTGGTGGCCGATGGCGTGCCAGCCGGCTGGGGCCAGCCGATCTACGGCAAGCTTGACGGCGAACTGGCCGCCGCGCTGATGTCGATCAACGCGGTCAAGGGCGTGGAAATCGGCGACGGTTTCGGCGTCGTCACCCAGCGCGGCAAGACGCATCGCGACGAACTCACGCCGGACGGCTTTACGTCCAATCATGCCGGCGGCGTGCTGGGCGGCATTTCCAGCGGCCAGCCGGTGGTGGCATCCATCGCGCTCAAGCCCACGTCCAGCATCGCCACGCCCGGTCGCAGCGTGAACTTTGCTGGCGAGCCGGTCGACGTGGTCACCAAGGGCCGCCACGATCCCTGCGTGGGCATTCGCGCCGTGCCCATTGCCGAGGCCATGTTGGCGCTGGTGCTGATGGATCTGGCCTTGCGCCATCGCGCGCAGTGCGCCGATGTCGGCCCGGTCGAGCCACGGATCGGGTGACGGCGATGAGCGGCAAGCCGGGTTTGTGGGTGGCGCGACCGACGTTCGACGACGTCATCGACCCACTGCGCGAGTTTTTCGACGTGCGCTCCGAGCCGGTCGAGCGGCGTTTTTCCAGCGACGAAATCAAGGCCGCAATCGCCGATTGCGCCGCGGTCATCGCGGGCATGAAAGAACGCATCGGCGCGGCCGAAGTGGCCAACGCGCCGCACTTGCGCATTGTCGCCAACCTGTCCGTCGGTTACGACAACCTCGACCTGCCGGCGCTGACGGCGGCCGGCATTGCCGCATCCAACACGGCCGGTTCGCTCAACGAATCAGTGGCCGATTTTGCCTGGGCCTTGATGCTGGCCGCGGCGCGCCGCATAGGCGCGGCCGAGCGCTGGGTGCGTGCCGGGCAGTGGCAGCAGCCGACCAAATATCTCGACTGGCTGGGGCTGGATCTGCACGGCCGCACGCTGGGCATTCTCGGCATGGGCCGCATCGGCCAGGCCGTGGCGCGCCGTGCCAGCGGTTTTCGCATGCCGGTCGTTTATCACAACCGTTCGCGTCTGGATGCCGCCATCGAGCGCGACTGCAACGCCACCTACGTCGATTTGCCCACCTTGCTGGCGCGTGCCGACGCGCTGGTCGTGGTGGTGCCGCTGACCGACGCCACGCGCCACCTCATCGGTGCGGCCGAGCTGGCGGCGATGAAATCCACGGCGGTGCTCGTCAACGTGGCGCGCGGCGGCGTGATCGACGATGCCGCGCTGGCCGACGCATTGGCCAACGGCCGCATTGCCGCGGCCGGTCTGGACGTGTTCGAGGGCGAGCCTTCGATCCATCCGGCCCTGCGCGCGCTCGACAACGTGGTGCTGGCGCCGCACATGGCCAGCGCCACGGTCGGCAGCCGTCGGGCCATGACCGCCACGGCCGTGGACAACGTGCTGGCCGTGTTCGGTCACGGTGCGCACGCGGGCAAACCGACGCACATCCTCAACCCCGAAGCGCTGAAACGTTCGGACAATCGCCAGTAGGCCCGCCTTCCGCATGCCTGCCGGTTCGTTTTCACGAGGGCCGGATGGGCCGGCCCGCAACCTTTGGAAAGCATCATGAGCAAGAAAGCCAAGTACAACGTCGCCATGGTCGGTGCCACCGGTGCGGTGGGCGAAACCCTGTTGTCGATCCTCGAAGAACGCGACTTTCCGGTCGCCGAACTGGTGCCGCTGGCCAGTTCGCGCTCGGCCGGCAGCCACGTCAAATTCGCCGGCAAAGAGGTGCTGGTGCGCGACTTGGCCGATTTCGACTTCGCCGGCATCGACATCGCGTTCTTCTCGGCCGGCGGCGCGGTCAGTCGCGAGCATGCGCCGCGCGCGGCCGCGGCCGGCGCCGTGGTCATCGACAACACCTCCGAGTTCCGCCGCGACGACGACATTCCGCTGGTCGTCTCCGAGGTGAACCCGCACGCCATCGCCGGCTACACGGCGCGCAACATCATCGCCAACCCCAATTGCTCGACCATGCAGATGGTGGTGGCGCTGGCGCCGATCCATCGCGCCGTCGGCATCACGCGCATCAACGTGGCGACCTACCAAGCGGTGTCCGGCGCCGGTCGCTCGGGCATGGAAGAGCTGGGCCACCAGACTGCCGACCTGTTGAATTTCAAGCCGATCGAGGCGAAAAAGTTCACGCGCCAGATCGCCTTCAACGTCATCCCGCACATCGATACGTTCCAGGAGAACGGCTATACGCGCGAAGAAATGAAGATGGTGTGGGAGACGCACAAGATCCTCGAGGACGAGTCCATCGGCGTGAACCCGACCGCCGTGCGCGTGCCGGTGTTCTACGGCCACGCCGAGGCGGTGCACATCGAGACGCGCGAGCCGATCGACGTTGAAACCGTGCGCGAACTGCTGGCTGCCGCGCCCGGCGTGGTGGTCGTCGACGAGCGCAAGGACGGCGGTTATCCGACGCCGGTCACCGATGCCGCCGGCAAGGATCCGGTGTCGGTCGGACGCATCCGCAAGGACATCAGTCACGACAATGGTCTGGATCTTTGGGTGGTCGCTGATAACATTCGCAAGGGCGCGGCGCTCAATGCCGTGCAAGTTGGCGAACTGTTGATCAGGGACTACTTGTGAGCAAATTCCGTGCATTGATCGTGGCGGGCCTGGGCATGGCGCTGATTGCGCCATGCGCCATGGCCGCGCAACACACTCCGGCCAAAACCGGCAGCGCCTCCAGCCAGGTGGCCAAAGACGTGACCGCCGTACAGCAAAAACTGGCGACGCAGAAGACGCAAAACGACAAGCTGCGCCAGCAGGTCCAGGACCTGACCCGGCAGCAGCAGGCCGACCAGCAGCAATTGCAGCAGCGCGATGCCACAATTGCCAAGCTGCAACAGCAGCTCAAGCAATTGCAGAAACGTTCCGGCAACGGACATTGAGTCCCGCGACGGGCTTTGTGCCGGTCGGGATCACCTGATAATGTGACGCGGCGCAAAAAACGCCGTCCGAACCTTCGTGGAAGCGACTTTACGTTGTTGAAACGCAGGCTTATGAATTAGAGTTGATGCGTTGCTGCAGCCGTGCGTCGCGCATGGCTGCCTGCCTGTTTTTGGGGGTTTCCTGATGAATCGTTCCTTGAAGTTGTCGGTGATGGTGGCTTTGGCGCTGGGCAGCGCACCGGCACTGGCCCTGGATCTTGGCCAGATCCAGGTGAAATCGGCACTGGATCGGCCGTTGGTGGCCATGATCCCGGTGCAGCAGGATTACCCCGGCGAAGCCGATCACCTCACCGTTTCGCTGGCGCCAGCCGCCGCCTTTGCGCGCGCCGGCATCAGCCGGGCCAGTCTCAAGGTGCCGCTCACGTTCACGGTGGTCACGGGGGCCAACGGACAAAAATTCATTCGCGTCACCACGGCCGAGCCGGTGCGCGAGCCGTATCTGGACTTTCTGGTCCAGGTCAGCTGGCCCAAGGGCAAGATGCTGCGCGAGTACACCGTGCTGCTCGATCCGCTGAGCATGCAGCAGTCCGCTGCCTCGACGGCAATGGCGCAGGCTTCCGCACCGGCGCCCGCGGCAGCGCCGGCACCCGCGCCAGCCGTTGCCAGTGCGCCGGCACCCGCGCCGGCGCCGGCGCCGGCGCCGGAAACATCCGCGCAGAATGGCAAATACGGCCCGGTCAAGCACGGCGATACCCTGTCGCACATTGCCTTTGCCAACGCCATCGACGGCGTCAGCTACCAGCAGATGCTGATCGCGCTGAAGACCGAAAACCCGCATGCCTTCTTCCGCGACAACGTCAACGCGCTCAAGGCCGGTGCGGTGTTGCGCATTCCCTCCCGCAGCCAGGCATTGGCCGTGACGCGCGCCGCGGCCATTGCGGCGGTGCGCCAGCAGAACCAGGCGTGGCAGGCCAATCGTCCTTCCACGCCGACCATGGTGGCCAGTGCCGGTGGCTCCTCCGCGCCGGTCGTGGCGTCGGGCAAGGCGCAGGGCGGCAATGATCGTCTGCAACTGGTGCCGCCGGAATCCGGCAGTGGCGCCCCAGGGGCCGGCATGGCCGGTTCGTCCAACGTGACGGCCTTGCGTCAGGATCTGGCGCGCAGCAAGGAAGCCTTGTCCAGCCAGAAACAGGCCGCGGCCGATCTCAAGTCGCGCGTGACGGCACTGGAATCGATTGCCGACAAGAACAAGCGCCTGCTGGGCCTCAAGAATGCCCAGGTGGCCGAACTCCAGCAAAAGCTGGGTGAAGCCCGCAAGGCGGCAGGTTTGCCGCCGATGGCCAGTGCGACGTCGACCGCCGTGAATGCCGCGATGACACCGGCGGCGGCAACCTCGACCGCCCACGAGGCGGCCAGCGTGACGCCGATGACGGCGTCGAGCGTTTCCGCGTCGGCCCAGGCCGGCGTGGCTGCGGCCAAGCCGGCGCCGACGCAGGCAAAAGCCAAGGCGGCACCGAAACCGGTTGCGCACGCGCAGCACGCCGAACAGGCGGCCACGCCGTGGTGGCAGCAGCTGTGGGCCAAGGTGGTGTTGCTGGTCATCATCGTGCTGTTGTTGGGCTGGGCACTTCTGGGCCGGCGCAAGAACAAGCCCAGGAAGCCGAAGCGGTCGGTGGCCGATGCGTTTGGCGACTCGCCCTTGCCGGCGGCGGGCGCGGCGGAGGCCGCGGTTGCCACGGATACCGGCGCGGCCGACGACGATGAATCCGAGCTGCTGGAGCAGCTGGGTCAGCATCCCGATGACGTCGGCTTGCACCTGGAGCTGGCCAGCCTGTATTACGCGCGGCACGACGCCGAACACTTCGAAAGCGCCGCCGAAGCCATGCACGCCTACGTCGATGACGAAAGCTCGCCGGAGTGGCAGGAAGTGCTGGCCATGGGGCGCGAGCTGGTGCCGGATCATCCGCTGTTTGCCGCGTCGCCGGCCCATGATGACGGCGGATTCGATCACGAGAACGGTTTTCACGGGGTTGACGACGCCGATGCCGAACCGGAAGCGTCAATCGAGCCTTTCCGTTTTGGCGACGACTTCGACGGCACGGCATCCACATCCGAAACTTCGGCCGAAGCGACAGAATTCGCCTCCGATCACGATTACGGCTTCGAGCCTGATTCGACGTCCACCGCATCGGACCTGGCGACCGGCGGGATGGCCGCGGACGATCTGACGCACGCGACCCACGACCTGTCATCCGGGCTTGATTTCGAATCACCGTCGCCGACACACGTGGCGGCGGAAGAAACGCAAGACGACATGGTTCACGCGCCTGCGGAAGAATCGACGCACAAGCAATCGGCCGGTTTTGCCGAACCGGAAATCGCGCTCGACGACATTCCGACGGGCAACGCGCCGGGCGAGGATTTCGGCGAATACGCGTTCTCCGACAACCCGGTCGACACCAAGCTGGACCTGGCCCGCGCCTACATGGACATGGGCGACCACGAAGGCGCCCGTGCGATGCTCAACGAAGCGTTGCAGGAAGGCACCCAGGCGCAGCAGGACACGGCCCGTCAATTGCTCGACGAGCTGGGCTGAGGCAGGGCGGTTAAACTGTCGCCCGCACACGACGGCGCACCTGGTGCGCCGTCTTCGTCTGGATCGGCGGCACGGCTTTGTCGCCCGGAAGTGGTTGCAACGACATGCGTCTGGCTCTTGGCATCGAATACGACGGCACCGACTTCATGGGCTGGCAGCGCCTGAGCCACGGCCCGAGCGTGCAGGCGGCGGTGGAGCAGGCGCTGTCATTCGTGGCCGCCACGCCGATCGACGTCACTTGCGCCGGGCGCACCGACACCGGCGTGCACGCGCATTGCCAGGTTGTGCATTTTGATACTGACGTGACGCGTTCGCTGCGCGGTTGGGCGCTGGGCGCTTGTTCCAACTTGCCCAAGTCCATCGCCGTGTTGTGGGCACAGCCCATGCCGGACAACTTCAACGCGCGTTTCGATGCGCGTGCGCGACGCTATCGCTACACCATTCTCAACCGTCCCATCCGCGTGGCGCTGGAAGCGCGCTACGTCACCTGGGAGCGTCTGCCGCTGGACGCGCAAGCCATGCACGAGGCGGCGCAGGCGCTGGTCGGCGAACATGATTTCACGTCGTTCCGCGCCATTTCCTGCCAGGCGCGACACCCGCGCCGCAACGTGCATGCCATCGCCGTGTGGCGCGAGGACGAGCGTGTCATCGTCGAGGTGCAGGCCAATGCGTTCTTGCACCACATGGTGCGCAACATCGTCGGTTCGCTGCTGCTGGTCGGTCGTGGCGAGCAGCCGCGCGGGTGGATCGCGCAGTTGCTGGCCGCGCGCAACCGCGAGATCGCCGGGCCGACGGCGCCGGCTTCGGGCCTGACCTTTGTCGGACCGCGTTATCCGGCGCATTGGGGCTTGCCCGACGCCGTCACGCTGCAAGCTCCGACCCCTGTGGGGAATCCCGAATAACCCGTGAAACCACTCGGCATGTCACTGGCACTCGTCCTGTGGGGTCTGTCTGTGGGAGCGCGCCCGCGCGCGCTGGCCAGATGCCGGCATGAGGCAAGACTCTTTCGCCCGCAGGCGGGCTCCCACAAAGGCAATGATGGTTTTTCGAGGTACCCTGTGGGAACGCGTCGTACGCGCGACGGCGTCATGCCGCATTCGTGCATCGGCTGGTCGCGCTCCCGCAAGAACGTGGCGTGTTGCTTCGATATGGCCCATCATTTCCCATCGCCGACCATTTGTGGCATCAAGACGTCGTGATCCATACCCGCATCAAATTTTGTGGCATGACCCGCGCCGAAGACGCGTTGCTGGCGGCGCGCCTGGGCGTGGATGCCATCGGCCTGGTTTTTACCCGGCGCAGCCCGCGCTTCGTCGAGCTGGCTGCCGCACAGGCCATCGTCGCGGCCTTGCCGCCGTTCGTGGCCACGGTGGGCCTGTTCATGGACGACGAGGCGGCGTGGGTGCGCGAGGTTGAGCGTGTCGTGACGCCCACCTGGCTGCAATTCCACGGCAGCGAGAGCGACAGTTTCTGCACCTGTTTCACCTCGCCGCACGTCAAGGCCATTGCCATGGGCAGCGATGCCGACGTGGCTGCGCAACTGGCGCAGCATCCGCACGCGCGTGCCTGGCTGCTGGACAGCCACGCCGTCGGCGCCCAGGGCGGCAGCGGGCGGACGTTCGACTGGGAGCGCATCCCGACGGCCACGCGGCGCCCGTTGATCCTGGCCGGTGGCTTGTCGGCCGACAACGTGGCGCAGGCGATCGTCCAAGTGCATCCGTGGGCCGTTGACGTGTCCAGCGGCATCGAGTCGGCGCCGGGCATCAAGGATGCCGCCAAATGCGAGGCGTTCGTGCGCGCCGTGCGTCAGGCCGACAACGCGCGATAGATTTTTGATCTTGCGTTGGTTCCCGGCCGTCGCGTGCAGGCACGCTCCTGCATTGGGGTTGGCCCGTTTTGTGGGAGCGGGCGGTGCCCGCGACAGGGCGTCGAAAATTTTTCGCGGCCACTGGCTGCTCCCACCCAAACCATGCACATTGCCAGCGTAGGAGCGCGCCTGCGCGCGATAGATTTTTGATCTTGCGTTGGTTCCCGGCCGTCGCGTGCAGGCACGCTCCTACGGGTGATCGGGTAGTTTGGGGAGGGTCAGTTCGCGGCGTACCCAGTCGGCCAATTTGTCCAGGCGTGGGCCGTGGCTTGCGCGAGGTTCGCACAGGGCCCACTGCCCGGGTGTGGCAGCGAACCCCCACGGTGCCATCAGCCGGCCGGCGGCGATGTCGTCGGCCACCAGCGCGTGTGGTGCAATAGCCACGCCCAGCCCGGCAACAGCCGCTTCCAACAGATAGTAAAGATGCGCAAAAGCCTGGCCCTGTTGCAGCGTGTCGGCGGGCAGGCATTGGGCCTTGAACCAAGCCGGCCATGCCTGTGGCCGCGACGTGGTGTGCATCAATGCCAATGCACACAACGCTGTCGGATCGGCCTTCATCAAGTTGGTTTGACGCGCAAAACGCGGACTCATGACTGGCCCGATGCATTCGCTCGCCAACGCGTGAATCTGCCAGCCTGCGGGCCACGGAGCCTCGCCGATCAGCAACACGGCATCCACGCCGGTGTGGTTGACGGCTTGCGGCGTTTCCATGGCGGTCAGGTGCAACGTGATGTCCGGCAACTCGGCCTGCAGGCGTTCCAGCCGCGGAATGATCCAGCGTGCCAGCACGCTGCTGGAGCAGCCCAGCAGCAGCGGCGTTCCCCGGGCATGCTGGCGCACGTTCACGCATCCCTTGTCCAGCAGGTTGAACGCGTCGTTGCAGGTGTCGCGCAGTTGGCGTCCGGCAGACGTCAAGGCCACGCCGCGACCGTCATGGACAAACAGCGTCACGCCCAAGTCGGCTTCCAGCGCACGGATCTGGCGACTGATGGCGCCATGCGTGACGTGCAGCTCGTCGCCGGCGCGGCTGATGCTTTCGTGGCGGGCGGCGACTTCAAAGGCGCGCAGGGCGTTGAGCGAGGGCAATTGACGAGGCATGCGACATGTCAGTTTTATTCACACGTTGCGGCAATGTTATCGCTTTTTCGGCCACGGCAACTGCACTACGCTGGGCCTTCCGTTCACGGCGATGCATCCCCCATGCCCACGATTGACGACTATTACGCCTACCCCGACGCGCACGGGCGTTTCGGCAAGTTTGGCGGCCTGTATGTGGCCGAAACCCTGATGGC
>DASVGR010000086.1:0-6210 GCA_036379395.1 Rhodanobacteraceae bacterium
CGTGACGGCCGGATGTCAAAGCTGATGTTCGGCGCGGATGGCATGGATGATGGCCTTCCAGTCATCGCGCGGCGGTTGACCCAGGCCGATGGTCCAGTCCCACAACTCGGGGTCCTGGACATCCATCAGCTGGTCGAACGCGTCGCGCGTGGCGGCGTCGGCGGTCGGCCAGCAGCTTTCCAGCCACCAGCCGTACAACGCGTCCAGTTCCTTGGTGCCACGCCGGCAACGCCAGCGCAAGCGCTTCAAGCGCGCTTCGTCATCCATGCCGTCAGGCCGAGCGGCGTGCCGCAATCGCCTTCTTGATTTCGGCGATGGCCTTGGCCGGATTCAAGCCCTTCGGGCAGGTACGCGCGCAGTTCATGATGGTGTGGCAGCGGTACAGCTTGAACGGATCTTCCAGCTCGTCCAGGCGCGCGCCGGTGTCCTCGTCGCGGCTGTCGACAATCCAGCGATACGCCTGCAGCAACACGGCCGGACCGAGGTAGCGGTCGCCGTTCCACCAGTAGCTGGGGCAGCTGGTCGAGCAGCATGCGCACAGGATGCACTCATACAGGCCATCGAGCTTCTTGCGGTCTTCCGGCGACTGCAGACGCTCGGAGTCGGACGGCGCCGGGCTCTGCGTGCGGATCCACGGACGGATCGAGGCGTACTGCGCGTAAAAATGCGTCAGGTCGGGCACCAGGTCCTTGACCACCGGCATGTGCGGCAGCGGATAGATCTTGACCACCTTGGCGCAACTTTCGATGGCGGTGATGCAGGCCAGCGTGTTGACACCGTCGATGTTCATCGCACAGCTGCCGCAAATACCTTCGCGGCAGGAACGGCGCAGCGTCAGGGTCGGATCGATTTCGTTCTTGATCTTCAGCAGCGCGTCCAGAACCATCGGGCCGCAGGCCGCCAGGTCGATCTCGTAGGTGTCCGTGCGCGGGTTTTCACCACTGTCCGGGTTCCAGCGATAGACCTTGAACGTGCGCGGTTTTTTGGCGTTCTTGGCCGGCCAGTGCTTGCCGGCCTTGATCTTGGAGTTTTGTGGCAGAGAAAATTCAGCCATTGCTAGATCCTTGTTCCCAAAGGGCGCACGACAGGGCGCGCCATGCGGCCATGCCGCGTATCAGTAGACCCGCTTGGCCGGCGGCACGGACTTGACATCGTCGGTCAAGGTATTGAAGTGCACCGGACGGTAGTCGAACGTGGGCTTGCCCTTCTCGTCCACCTTGACCAGCGTGTGCTTCATCCAATGCTCGTCGTCACGCTCGGGAAAATCGTCGCGCGCATGGCCGCCGCGGGTTTCCGGGCGCTGCTCGGCGCCGTACATGGTGCCGACCGCCTGATCGAGCAGATTGGCCAGTTCCAGTGTTTCCACCAGATCCGAGTTCCACACCATGGAGCGGTCCGACACCTTGACGTCGGCAAACGAATCGTAGACGGCGGAAATGTTCTTGCAACCATCCTTGAGGGTGTCGGCAACGCGGAACACGGCCGCATCCTTCTGCATGGTTTTCTGCATGTTCAGACGGATATCGGCCGTCGGCGTGCTGCCGTTGGCGAAACGATATTTGTCGAAGCGCGACACCGCCTTGTCCAGCGCGCTGGCCGGCAGGTTCTTGTGCGGTTCACCCGGCTTGATGATTTCAGCCAGACGGATGGCCGCCGCACGACCAAAGACCACCAGATCAAGCAACGAGTTGGAGCCCAGACGATTGCCGCCATGCACGGACACGCACGCGGCCTCGCCGATGGCGAACAGGCCCGGCACGACGTGCTCGTTGTCGTCGCCAACCTTCTGCACCACTTCGCCGTGATAGTTGGTCGGGATGCCGCCCATGCAGTAATGCACGGTCGGCAGGATCGGAATCGGCTCCTTGGTGACATCCACGCCGGCAAAAATGCGCGCCGACTCGGCAATGCCCGGCAAGCGCTCGTGGATCACTTCCGGGCCCAGATGCATCAGGTTGAGCAGGGCGTGATCCTTGTTCGGACCGACGCCGCGGCCTTCGCGGATTTCCACCGTGATGGCGCGGCTGACCACGTCGCGCGACGCCAGATCCTTGGCCGTCGGGGCGTAGCGCTCCATGAAACGCTCACCTTCGGCGTTGGTCAGATAACCGCCTTCGCCGCGCACGCCTTCGGTGATCAGGCAGCCGGCACCGTAGATGCCGGTCGGATGGAACTGCACGAATTCCAGATCCTGCAACGCCAGGCCGGCGCGCAACGCCATGCCGCCGCCGTCGCCGGTGCAGGTGTGCGCCGAGGTGCACGAGAAATACGCGCGCCCGTAGCCGCCGGTGGCCAGCACCACGGCCTGGCCGCGGAACACGTGCAAGGTGCCTTCGTTCAAGTCCAGCGCCAACACACCGCGACATACGCCCTCGTCATCAAAGATGAGGTCGGTGGCGAAATACTCGACGAAGAACGTGGCGTCATGCGCCAGCGCCTGTTGATACAGCGTATGCAGGATGGCGTGGCCGGTACGGTCGGCCGCGGCGCACGTGCGCTGCGCGATGCCCTTGCCGTAATGCGTGGTCATGCCGCCAAATGGACGCTGGTAGATATGCCCATCCTCGGTACGCGAGAACGGCACGCCGTAATGCTCCAGCTCGATGATCGACTCGGGTGCGTTCTTGCACATGTACTCGATGGCATCCTGGTCGCCCAGCCAGTCGCCACCCTTGACCGTGTCATAGAAGTGGAAGCGCCAGTCGTCCTCACCCATGTTGCCGAGCGCGGCGGCGATGCCACCCTGCGCGGCCACGGTATGCGAACGGGTCGGAAACACCTTGGTCACGCAGGCAGCCTTGAGGCCTTTTTCCGCCAGGCCGAACGTGGCCCGCAAACCGGCGCCGCCGGCACCCACCACGATCACGTCGTAATTGTGTTGTTGGATCTTGTAGCTTTCCATAAATGCTCTCTCAGCCCCCGAATGCGACGCGCAAGACTGCCAGCGAAGCTGCCAGGGCAAGCAACACGGCGAGGAAACGAATCAGCACGACCAGCACGACTTCGTGCCAGCGCGTGTGGACATAATCTTCAATGACGACGGTGAGGCCGAGCTGCGCGTGCCAGAACGCCGTGCACACGAACGCGATCATCAACGTCGCGTTCCACGGCTGCGCCAGCGTGGCGCGTGCGGTGGCGTAATCGGAACCCAGGAACGTGATCACGGTGATCACGAACCACAGCCCCAGCACGATCAACGCCGCGGCGGTGACGCGCTGCACCCACCAATGGCCGACGCCCGCATGCGCCGAACCGTGGTTGCGCGCATGCTTCATCGGATTGCGCGTATCCGTCTCGAAACCGGGATAACTCATGCCAACACTCCCCAAACGGCGACCCACGCAATGATGGTCAGCACGATGCTGCCGACCACCGCCAGCCAGCTCGAACGCACGTACGTGCCCTGGTTCTGGCTGAGCTTGCGCGACTTGTTCCTGAAACCGAGCCCGGCGTCCTGCAGCAAATGCCGAATGCCGTTGCACAGGTGATAAAACAGCGACCAGCTCCAGCCCACCAGCAGAATGATGCCGATGACGCTGCCGGCGCAGGCGGTAAACGCGTGCCAGGCACTTTCGCCCCGGGCCAGGGCCAGCAGCGCCCAGGTCACCACCAGCAAACCGACGGAAAGTGCGATGCCGGTGGCGCGATGCACGATGGAAGTGACCATCTGGATCTGCCAGCGGTAGATGCCCAAATGGGGTGATAGAGGTCGCACGGTCTGGATTTGCGCCATCGTGGCTGTCCTTCAGTTGAAATCGCTGGATGCAATGCGCGGCCGCATCAAAAATCGATGCAGCGTCCGCCTTTTTCCCAATCGCCGTAGCGAGCCGGGTCGAGAGTCTTGCGTACCTTCTTGAAATCCCGGTCGGCCTGATTCTTCTTTTCCATGTCCTCGCGCACGTGCGAGTCTTCCGGCGGCGCGTAGTTGGTCTGATTGGAAACGGGCGGCTGCATGATGTTATTTGACACGGGCTCATGAAGTGGACCGAAGGTTAGTACTTGCCCGGTCACATCACAATCTTGACAAGCCCGTATGATCGGCACGTTCCCCTTCGCAAACCCAGCCATGACACCACTTCGTGCCGCCATCGCCATCCTCGAAGGACCCGACGCGCAAACCTTCGCCGGCACCCGGTTTTCCAGCGACATTGCCGCGCTCGACGACGGCGCCTGGCAGTGGAGCGCCTGGCTTGATGCACAAGGCCGGGTGCGTGTCTTCATGCATCTGGTACGCGTCAGCGACACCCGCTTCCTGCTGATTCTGCGTGGCGGCGACGCGCCCGCCTTCATTGCCGCCATCCAGCCCTACGTGCTGCGCAGCCGCGTGACGCTGCAAGCCCTGCCGCCGCGCATGCCGATCGACACCGCGGCAATGCCTTCGGGCACCACTTGGCTGATGGATGACGACATCATTCTCGGTTGCGGCGATTACGCCATGCGCCTGCCTGCCGTCGACCCCACGATGCCGGCACAGGATTGGCGCCGACATGCCATCCGCGCAGGCCACCCATGGTTGCCCGAAACACTCGACAGCCGCCCGCTTTCCGCCGCGCTGGACCTGGACCGGCTGGGCGCCACGCGTTTCGGCAAGGGCTGCTATCCCGGCCAGGAGATAGCCGCACGCCTGCATTTCCGCGGCGGCTGCAAGTATCACTTGCGCCTGCTGCAAGGCCCCGTCGCCCTGCCTCCCGGTGAGCGGCTCCGTCACCAGGGAAGCGCCGTCGGCTCCATTCTGGACAGCATCGAAATCAATGCCGGGCACTTCCTGGCGCTGGCCGTCCTGCGCGACAGCCTCGCCGATGGTGAAAACCTGTTCGACATCGGACACGCCCCACACGGCGGAAGCCGTATCGTCGTCGGCACCCCTGATCGAACACCGGGTACCGCGACACACAGCCGGATCTGAGCAGCCGCGGCACTTGCATTCACGCGGCGCGCCCGGTATCTTCCGGCCAACCTATGCAACGCGCACGGTGTTTGCGCGTCCACGAATTCAGACGGCTCCGGCTTGCCGAGCCGCCGACGGGCACATCAATGTGCTCGTTGTCGCGTCATTGGGCGATGAGCGGCACCCGGTCGGGTACCGGTTTGGCTCTCCCCGACCGGCAGATACGCGAAACCGCCAGAAAACAAGATCAAGAATGGCCTCCATGCACGGATTTCCGTGCTTGTTCCTCACGTGCATGTGGTTTTGCCGTGCACGTCCCGACAACCGTGTTGTCCGGATTTTCCGGATGACGCACCAGGAGTGAGATCGCATGAACCTTGCCTGGTTGCTCTGGATGGCATCCATGCTGCCCCAACCTCTGGCGGCCCAGACATGTCTGGCGACCACCGTTTACCTGGAGGCACGCAGTCAATCGACCATCGGCCAGTTCGCCGTGGCCGAAGTGATCCTGCGCCGTCGTCAGGAAGGCCATTGGGGCAAGACCGTGTGCGACGTGGTCAAGTACCCGCACCAGTTTGCCATCACCTACGTTTCTCCCAACTACTCCATCGACAACCTGCAGGCTTGGGACAAGGCCTGGAAAATTTCCGGCGAATCACTGGCGATCTGGAAATTGCCCAAGGGCAAGCGCACGCTGGTCGTGCCACACGCCGACCACTTCGCCACCCTCAACTCGGCCCCCAAATGGACTTCGGTCGGCGCCATCAGGACCATCGGCAACCACGCGTTCTACGCCGTCAATTGACCCGCCGATCCCGCACATGAAAAAAGCCCTCCAACCGGAGGGCTTTTTCATGGCAGGGTCAGGCGGACAGGTTTACTGCACCACCGACACACCCTGCTTGATCTCGACACGGGCACCCGGATCGTGACTCATGCGCGTGGTGTGCACGGTACCGTTGTACTTGTACTTGACCGTGTAGCCGACAACGCTCGTGGTCGGATTGTTGACGGTCGTGCAGACCTGCTTGTTGACCGTCTCGGTCGCGTTCTTCTGATGGTTTTCCTGGATCTTGTGGCCCGCGTAGCCGCCGGCCGCAGCCGCCGCCACCGTGGCCAGCGTCTTGCCCTTGCCGCCACCGACCTGATGGCCCAGCAGACCACCGGCCACGGCACCAATGGCCGTACCCAGGATTTCATGCTTGTCCTTGACCGGCTTGGCCACCGTCACCGCTTCGTTGTGGCACTGCTGGGTCGGATGGTTGGTCGTCTGGCGGATCGGCGTGGCGCTGATGACGTCCGCATACTGCGGACCTGCCGCC
>DASVGR010000087.1:0-16260 GCA_036379395.1 Rhodanobacteraceae bacterium
GATTACAACGCCGCCTCCGAGCAAACCCCGGTCATCGCCGACCTGATGCCGGCCGGCCAATACAGTGCCGTGGAAATGTTCGAATCCGGCGGCGTGGCGGCCATCGCCAACGAGCTGCGCCGTGCCGGCATGTTGATCGACACGCCCACCGTCACCGGACGCAGCCTGTTTGCCGAGCTGGACGACGCGCCGCCAGCGGCCGTCAAGCGCGACCTGGTGCATTCGGTCGACAAACCGCTGTCGCCACGTGGCGGTTATTCGATTTTGTACGGCAACCTCGCGCCGGAAGGCTGCATCCTCAAATTGGCCGGCTTGCATGTGACCCGTTTTGAAGGCACCGCGCGCGTGTTCGAAAACGAGGAAGACTGCTTCGCCGCCGTGCAGGAAGGCCGCGTGCAAAAGGGCGACGTGCTGGTCATTCGCTATGAAGGCCCGGCCGGCGGCCCCGGCATGCGCGAAATGCTGGGGGTCAGCGCGGCTTTGGTCGGACGCGGTCTGGGCGAAGACGTCGCACTTATCACCGATGGCCGTTTCAGCGGCGCCACGCATGGCTTCATGGTGGGCCACGTCGCGCCGGAAGCGCAGCGCGGCGGTCCCATCGCGCTGCTCAAGGACGGCGACAGGATTGTCCTCGACGCAGCCACCCGCACGCTGTCCACCGATGCCGATCTGGACGCCCGCCGCGCCACGTGGCAGGCCCCGCCGCCACGCGTCACCACCGGCGCCCTCGCCAAATTTGCGCGCTTGGTCAGCTCGGCTGCCCAAGGCGCTGTCACCCAACCAACTGCCCCTTGATCATCTGGAGAACCAACCATGAGCCAATTCCCGAACGATTCCCTGAAAAACGCCCGCATCGCCGTCCTCGGTTATGGCAGCCAGGGCACCGCGCATGCGCTGAACCTGCGTGACTCCGGCCTCGACGTCGTCGTCGGCGCACGCCCGAACGGTCCGTCGTGGACGCGCGCGCAAGAAGACGGCCTGGCCGTCGCCACGCCGGCCGAAGCCGTCAAGGGTGCCGACCTGGTCGCCGTGCTGACGCCGGACATGACCCAGCCGAAGCTGTACACCGAGGCCATCGAGCCGAACATCAAGGCCGGCGCCGCGCTGCTGTTCGCGCACGGCTTCAACATCCACTTCGGCGGCATCAAGCCGCGCGGCGACATCGACGTCATCATGGTGGCGCCGAAAGGCCCGGGCCGCCTGGTGCGCACCGAGTACGAGCGCGGCCGCGGCGTGCCCGACATCATCGCCGTGGCGCAGGACGTGTCCGGGCATGCCCGCGACAAGGCCGTGGCCTACGCGGCCGGCATCGGCGGCACCCGCGCGCTGCTGATCGACACCACGTTCAAGGAAGAAACCGAGACCGACCTGTTCGGCGAACAGGCCGTGCTGTGCGGCGGCGCCAGCTCGCTGGTGCAGGCCGGTTTCGAGACCCTGGTCGAAGCCGGCTACCAACCCGAGATCGCCTACTACGAGGTGTTCCACGAACTGAAGCTGATCGTCGACCTGTTCTACGAAGGCGGCATCGAGAAGATGCTCAAGTACGTGTCCGAAACCGCGCAGTACGGCGACTACACGCGTGGCCCGCGCGTCATCGACGCCGCCGTCAAGGAGCACATGAAGCAGGTGCTGAAGGAAATCCAGGACGGCACGTTTGCGCGCGAATGGACGGCTGAATACAACGCCGGCCTGCCCAACTACAACAAGTACAAGCAGGCCGACCTCGACCATCAGCTGGAAAAAGTCGGCGCCAAGCTGCGCGCACGCATGACCTGGCTGCAGGCCAGCCAGGAACATTCCAATGCCAAGGCCCAACCGGCCGCGGCCATGCAAAAAGCGGGGTAGACACAATGGACGGCCAAACCATGCAGGCGCGGGTTCCCACCGAACCCGCAGCGGAAACGATGACCGGCGCGCAGTGGTTGCTGCGCGCCCTCGAGGATGCCGGCGTCGACACCGTGTTCGGCTACCCGGGTGGCGCCATCATGCCCGTGTACGACGCGCTGGTGGACAGCCCGCTCAAGCACGTGCTTGCCCGCCACGAGCAAGGTGCGGCCATTGCCGCGGACGGTTACGCGCGTGCCAGCGGCCGCATTGGCGTGTGCATGTCCACGTCCGGTCCCGGTGCGACCAACATGCTCACCGGCATTGCCAACGCGTCCATGGATTCGGTGCCGATGCTGGCCATCACCGGTCAGGTCGCGACCGGCCTGATGGGCACCGACGCGTTCCAGGAAGTGGACGTGTTCGGCATGTCGATGCCGGTGGTCAAGCACAGCTGGATCGTGCGCGACGCGGCCGACATCTATGCCGTCATCCGCGAAGCGATCGAAGTGGCGCAAAGCGGCCGGCCCGGCCCGGTGCTGGTCGACCTGCCCAAGAACGTGAGCAAGGCCAGGGTGGCCGCGCATCCGTGGCGGCCATCGGCCGAGATTGCCGTGGTGCCGGACAACGCCGCCATCGAACGCGCCCGCGAACTCATGCAAAAAGCCGTGCGGCCGGTGTTGTACGTGGGCGGCGGCGTGGTGCTGGCCAACGCGGAAGCCGAGTTGCGCGCGTTTGCCAAGGCCACCGGCATTCCCACCGTTTCGACATTGAAGGGCCTGGGCGCAGCCGACATCGACGACGAAAACTATCTGGGCATGCTGGGCATGCACGGGCTGCCTCCGGCCAACTACGCCGTGCACGACGCCGATTTGCTGATTGTCGTCGGCGCACGTTTCGATGATCGCGCCACCGGACGTCTGGACGGCTTTGCGGCCACGGCCAACGTCATCCATCTGGATGCCGACCCGGCCGAGATCGGCAAGCTGCGGCACGCCGACGTGGCGTTGGCCGGCGATATTGCCGGTTATCTGAAGGCGTTGGCGCAACCACTGTCGATCGGCGCTTGGCAGGCGCACTGCTCGGGCCTGAAGAAGGCTTTCGGCGATCGACGCGAACTGCCGCCCGGCCATTTCGTCTACGCTCCGGCGCTGCTGCACAAGCTGTCCGTCGCCGCCGGCCCGGACGCCATCGTGGCCTGCGATGTCGGCCAGCACCAGATGTGGGTGGCGCAGCAGTGGCAGTTCAAGCGTGGCCGCGCGCACCTGACCAGTGCCGGCCTGGGCACCATGGGCTACGGCCTGCCGGCCGCGATCGGCGCGGCCATGGCCTGCCCGGAGCGCACCGTGGTATGCGTGTCCGGCGACGGCTCGATCATGATGAACGTGCAGGAGCTGGCCACGCTCAACCGCTACCACCTGCCGGTGAAGATCCTGCTGCTGGACAACGGTTGCCTGGGCATGGTGCGGCAGTGGCAGCAGCTGTTCAACGACGGGCGCTACTCGGAAGTGGACCTGTCCGACAACCCGGATTTCGCCGTGGTCGCGCGCGCGTTCGGCATCGAGGCGTTCAGCGTCGACACGCGCGAACAAGTCGATGCCGCGATCGAACGCCTGCTGGCCACCAAGGGACCGGTGTTGTGCCACGTCAAAATCGACCCGCGTGCCAATGTCTGGCCGCTGGTCCCGCCCGGCGGCACCAGCGCCGACATGCTTGAGGAGGGTGGCGAGTGAACGCAACAACCGGCCTGCAATTGGGCCTGACGGCCAGCGATGGCGCATTGCGTCGCGTGCTGGGCACAGTCGAGCATCGCGGTTTTCGCGTGCACGCGCTGCACGTGGAGAGCTCCGCGGATGGCACGCAGTACCGCGTGCGTCTGGAAGTGGCGGGTGAGCGCGATCCCGAGCTGCTCACGCGCCAGCTGCTGCGCCTGTACGACGTGCACGACGTCGAGGTCCGCCCGGACATGGCTGCCGTGTGACGCCGGCAAGGATTGCCGCGACAAGGCCCGGCCGCTTGGTCGGGCCTTGTCGCATCAGCCGCCCATACGCCAACGCCGAACATGCCGCGCGTCTTACACTACGGGCATGACTGTTTCCCGCCGCCCCCGCCGCGCGCCGCCCATCGCCGCGCCCCACATTCCGGACAACGAACGTGCAGGCGCGCGCCCGTCACGCCCCGAGGACGCCTCCACACGCGCGGAAAAAATGCTTGCCCTGCTGACGCGCAAGCTGCCGCCGGCCTGGCAGGCCAAGGCCAACGATTACCTGGTGCTCACGCGCATGGATCGCCCGATCGGCGCGCTGCTGTTGCTGTGGGCGTGCTGGTGGGCGCTGTGGCTGGCGGCCGGCGATTTCCCGTCGTGGAAGCTGCTGATCATCTTCACGCTGGGCGTGTTCGTGATGCGCTCGGCGGGCTGCGCCATCAACGACTTTGCCGACCGCAAGCTCGACCCGCAGGTGCAACGCACGGCCGGCCGGCCGATCGCCTCGGGCCGGGTCAAGCCGTGGGAAGCCATCGTCGTTTTCGTCGGCCTGCTGGTCATCGCCTTCATCCTGGTGCTGTTCACCAATCGCGCCACGATCGAACTGTCGTTCGGCGGCGCCGCGCTGGCCGCCATCTACCCGTTCACCAAGCGCTACACGCACCTGCCGCAGGTGGTGCTGGGCGCGGCGTTCGGCTGGTCGATCCCGATGGCCTTCGCGGCCGTCACCGGCCACGTGCCGCCGCTGGGCTGGCTGCTGTTTCTGGGCAACGTGCTGTGGTCGGTCATCTACGACACCGAATACGCCATGGTCGACCGCGAGGACGACCTCAAGGTTGGCGCCAAGTCCACGGCCATCCTGTTCGGCGAGCTGGACCGCCACATCATCGGCATGCTGATGGCGGTGTTCGTGCTGACCATGGTGATGATCGGCCATCGCGCGCAACTGGCCTGGCCGTGGTGGATCGGCGTGGCCGTGGCCTGCGCGCTGTTCGTGTATCAACTGTGGCTGATCCGCGACCGTTCGCGCGCGCATTGCCTGGCCGCCTTCCGCAACAACAACTGGGTGGGCTTTGCGCTGTGGCTGGGATTACTGGTCGCCGTCGCGATCGACTGACGTCGGCAGGCGCAACCGGCGACATCGCAAGTCCCGGTCGCAGACGATGCCCTTCTATTTGTGGGAGCGCACCCGCGCGCGATGGCCAGATCCGCCGGCATGAGGCAAGACCCTTTTCGCCCGCAGGCGGGCTCCCACAATGGCAATGATGATTTGCCGGTTGTCGGCAGGCCGTGGAATCAGAAGTTGTACACGAGGTTGGTGGTGTACAGCTGATCGGTGCTCTTGATGCCAGCCGGCGCGTTGGAGTTGTAACGCACCTCATAACCCAGCTTGAGCGCCAGTTTTTCGGTCATCGATACCGACAGGCCAAGATCATTCTGGTAATACTTGTTCTTGGAACCGGCTTCGATCAGCAGCGTGTTTTCCAGCTTGGTGCTGGGCAGGAACTGCCATTTCCAGTTGATCAGGCCACGGCCCACCACCTCATGTTGCGTCGGCGGCACAGTAACCACTTCCTGGTTGTTGACCACGCTGGTGAGGTAGGCCGGCTGGTAGCGCTTGTAACCGGGGCCGACTTCGAACGACAGCTCGGTGCGCGCGCTCTTGAGCGCAATGTAGCCGTAGCCGACCGACAACACGCCCTGCCAGCGGTTGACGCCGAAATCGTCATGATCGTAACGACCGGCCGTGACGACGTAGCTGCGCGGATCGAACTTGTAGCCGACCGACGCGCCGCCCTCGTAGCGGTTGGCCGTGGTGCTGAACTGCGTGATCGAGTTGCCGGTGGTCGGATCCACCACCGTGACGTCACCCTTGGAGCGCAGTCCAGTCAGGTAGAAGCTGTTTTTCCACAGCTCGTTTTCCTGCTTGAGGTTGAGCTTGGCATTGATGTTTTCGGTATGCGAATTGCCGCGCGACATGGCAAAACCGAATTCGCCCGAGCCATGCCAGCCGCCGGCATCGGTCTTTGACGGTGCATCCTGGGCCATGACGGTCATCGGCAATGCCAGCGCCAGGGCGGCGGCCAACGCAATCCAACGATTGGAGAAAGTCATAGATATCGAAAGTCAACGAAGCCAGCGTGCATTTTAACCGGCGTTGGACGGATGTGCCTGCCCGTTCCGGAATAAAGCCTGCCTCGCGTTCAGCCAGTTGCAGGCAATCCGCGCGGGCCGCATGCTGTGCACCGGTGGCCACCGACGGAATTTTCATGGATCGCTACGAACGCATCCTCACGCTGCATCGCCTGCTGAAAAACGCGCGTTTCGCGGTGCCCTTGTCGCGCCTTCTGGACGAACTTGGCTGCTCGCGCGCCACCCTGTATCGCGACGTCGCGTTTTTGCGCGACGCCCTGGGCGCGCCGCTGGAAAGTTCGGGTGGCGACCAGGCCGCGTTCCGCTACAGCGAAAGCGAGGGCGAACGCTTCGAATTGCCCGGCCTGTGGCTGACCAGCGAGGAACTGGCCGCCATCCTGGCCCTGAACGAACTGATCGGGCGCGCCGATCCGGGCGTGTTGTCGAGCGCGCTGGCACCGTTCAAATCACGCATCGAACACCTCATGGCCGGGCGCACGCACGGCAACGAGCTGCCGCTGGACCGCATCCGCGTGGTGCCCTACGGTTCGCGCAGGCTGGACGAGCACGCGTTCCGCATCGTGGCCGGCGCGGTGCTGCAGCGCCGCCGCCTGACGTTCAGCTACCGCGCCCGCACCACCGACAACGACAACGTGCGCCACGTGTCGCCGCAGCGCCTCACGCACTATCGCGACAACTGGTATCTGGACACCTTCGACCACGACCGCGACGCGCTGCGCAGCTTTGCCGTGGACCGCATCCGCGATGCGCGCGTCGAGGATGCACCAGTGCGCGACGTCGACGCCGCCGAGCTGGACGCGACGCTGGCCTCCAGCTACGGCATCTTCGCCGGTGCGCCAAAAGCCTGGGCCACGGTGCGTTTTTCCGCCCACGCGGCGCGCTGGGTCGCGGACGAACACTGGCATTCGGAGCAGCAGGGCAGCTGGCTGCCGGACGGTCGCTACGAATTGCGTTTGCCTTATTCCAGCCCGCGCGAATTGCTGCGCGACGTGATGAAGTACGGCGCCGATGCCGAAGTGGTCGCACCGATCGCGCTGCGCGAGGAAATGAAAATCCAGCTGCAACTGGCGCAAGGTATTTACGCCTGAACGGGACGAGCTTGGGTCTCCCTCTTCACGTAGGAGCCGGCCTGCCGGCGAAAGGGTCTTGCTTCAAACCGACATCAAGTCATCGCGCGCAGGCGCGCTCCTGCCGACCAAGATCAATAAACTTCTCCTCGACGGCTGACATTTACAATGCCCTGCCGCCGGTCATGACTTGCGGCACCCCAACTAACGTCACCCCCGTACTTTCTGCACGGGCCAGCGGCCTTCCGACACGGGCATCCTGATTGCATGCGATGGCTAACCTCCCTGTTGCGCCACCCTGCGGGCCTCATTTTGCTGGCGCTCGGCCTGTGCCTTGCCGGCGCGATCGGCTACACGCGCCTGGGCGTCGCGCCCCTGCCTGACATCGAAATCCCGGGCATGGTGGTGATGGCCAACGAGCCCGGTGCCAGCGCCGCGACCATGTCGGCCACCGTGGCCGTGCCGCTGGAACGCCATCTGGCTTCCATCGCCGGCGTGTCGTCGGTCAGCTCGACCAGCAGCGAAGGCGCGGCGACGATCTTCCTGCAGTTTGATTTCGGCACCGACGTCAACAACGCCGCCAACCTCGTGCAGGCCGCCATCAACGCGTCCATGCACGACCTGCCGCAAAACCTGCCCTCGCCGCCGACCTACTTCAAGTTCAGCACCAACACCATTCCGCTGCTGCTGCTCACGCTGACGTCCAAGACCGAAACCACGGCGCAGATGTACCAGCAGGCCCAGCTGACCCTGGCGCCGGCGCTGGCGCAGGTGGACGGTGTGGCACGCGTGCAGACGGGCGGCGCCAGCGCCACATCGGTGCAAGTCGAGCTGAACCTGCAGCGGCTGTCCGCGCTGGGCCTGTCGGCCAACCAGGTGAGCAACGCGCTGCGCGCGGCCAATGTCACCTCGCCGCAAGGCACGCTGACCGACGGCCAGAGCAACCTCATCGTCACCGCCAACGACCAGCTGCACACGGCGGCCGATTTCGCCGATCTCGTCATCGCCACGCATGCCGGCCATCCGGTGTACCTGCGCGACGTGGCGCATGTCTACGCCGGCCCGGCCGACCCCTACGCCGGCGCCTATTTCAACGGTCAGCATGCCGTCGTGCTGACCGTGATGAAGCGCAACAACGCCAACGCCGTGGCCGCGGTGGCGGCGATCAAGGCGCGCTTGCCGCAGTTGGCGGCATCGCTGCCGCCATCGGTGCACGTGCAGCCGATCTTCAACCTCACGCAGACCGTCAACGCCTCGGTGCACGAGGTCGAGGTGTCGCTGCTGATATCGATCTTCATGGTGCTGGGCGTGATGGGGCTGTTCCTGCGCCGGCGCGGGCCGACCGTCATCGCCGCCATCAGCGTGCCGCTGTCGCTGGCCGGCACGTTCGTGGTGATGTGGGCGCTTGATTACACGCTCAACAACTTGTCGTTGATGGCGCTGGTGATCTCGATCGGCTTCATCGTCGACGACGCCATCGTGGTCACCGAAAACATCACGCGCTATCTGGAAAAAGGCGAAAAGCCGTTCAAGGCCGCCACGCTCGGCCTGTCGGAAATCGCGTTCACGGTGATGTCGATCACGGTGTCGCTGCTGGCCGTGTTCACGCCGTTGCTGTTCGACAACACCATCGTCGGGCTGATCCTGCAGCAATTTTCGGTGACGCTGGCCACGGCCGTGATCATTTCGGCCATCGTCTCGCTCACCCTCACGCCGACGCTGTGCGCGCATTACCTCGCCCATCGCGATCTTGCCGCGCCACCCACGCGCTGGCAGGCCGCGCTGGAACGCTTTGACCACAAGTTGCTGGGCATCTACGAAGTGATGCTGGATTGGGCGCTGCGCCATCGCCGCCTGATGCGCTGGCAACCGGCCATGCTGCTGGGCCTGACCGTGGTGCTCATCATCGTGGTGGCCAAGACCGCCGGCATCGTCGGCATGCCGTCGGAAGACACCGGGCTGGTGCAGGCCAACATCCAGGCCGATGTCGGCATCGCGCCAGCGCTGATGAACACCAAGCTGCGCCACGTTGCCGACCTGTTGCAGGCCGATCCGGCCGTGCGCGACGTCACCGCCGTGCTCGGCGGCCAGTTTGGCGGCGCGGTCGGCAATACCGGACGCATCTACATCGACCTCAAGGCGCACCGCAAGCTGCACGGCAAGGCCGTCATCGACCGCCTGCGCAAGCGCGTGGCCGACGTGCCGGGCGTGCAGACCACCGTCCGCATGATGCAGTTCCTCGGTGGCGGCGGCGCCAGCGGCGGCCAGGGCGGCACGCAGAACGCGTTCTACCTGTACACGCAATCGGCCGGCGACCTTGGCGCGGCCAGCGTGAAAGTGCTGCACGCCTTGCGCGAGGTGCCGCAGTTGCGCGACATGACCAGCGACTACGACGCCCACGGCCAGGAACAGCAAGTCGTCGTCGACCGCGCGCTCGCCGCCCGCCTGGGCATATCGATGGCCTCCGTGGATACCGCGCTGTACAGCGCGTTCGGCCGCCAGACCGTGTCGACCATCTATTCCGACGTCGACCAGTCGCCGGTGGTGCTGAGCACCGATCCGCGCCAGACCGCCAGCGCCGACTCGCTGGCCAGCATCTACGTGCCCAGCACGCATGGCGGGCAGGTGGCGCTGTCGCAAATCGCGCACATCGCGCTCACGTCCATCCCGCCCACGGTCAGCCGCTACAACCAGATGCAGGTCATCAATTTCGGCTACAACACGGCGCCGGGCGTTTCCACCAGCCAGGCCGAAGACCTCATCAACCAGACCATCGCCAACCTGCGCCTGCCGGGTGGCATCAAGGCCAGCTTCTCGTTTCCGGGCGTGAACCTGACCAACCTCAAGTCCAATTTCATCGAGCTGCTGGTGATGGCGCTGGTGATCATCTACGTGGTGCTGGGCATGCTGTACGAAAGCCTGTGGCACCCGCTGACGATCCTGTCCACGCTGCCGGCGGCCGGCGCCGGCGCCGCGCTGGCGCTGCTGGTGACGCAGACGCCGGTGTCGGCCATCGCCTTCATCGCGTTGCTGCTGTTGATCGGCATCATCAAGAAAAACGCCATTTTGCTGGTCGACTTTGCGCTGGTGCGCGAGCGCGAGGAAGGCATGGGCCCGGTCGAGGCGATCCGCCAGGCCGCGCTGGTGCGTTTTCGGCCCATTTTGATGACCACGCTGGTGGCCATGGGTGCGGCCGCGCCGCTGGCGATCGGCTTCGGCGTGGGCTCGGAAATGCGCCAGCCGCTGGGCATCGCCATGATCGGCGGCCTGGCCGTGTCGCAATTGCTCACGCTGCTGTCGACGCCGGCCATCTACCTGTACCGCCACGACCGCCGCGCGCGCAAAGCCGCCAAGCGCGCACGCAAGCAAGCCAAGCGCGAGGCCCGTGCCGAGAAAAAGCGCCTGCGCAAGCAACCCCGCTTTTCGTAGAAACTCGCCTGCGGGCGATGGGGACAGGCCTTGAACCAGCACCTGCCCATCGCGCGCAGGCGCGCTCCCACAGTTTTGCCTGAAAGTCTGGGCCTTGCTTTTGTGGGAGCCCGCCTGCGGGCGAAAGGCTCTTGCCATGACCGACATCCCGCCATCGCGCGCGAGCGCGCTCCCACGAGTGTCCTGGCTTACGCGGTTGCGGCCATGGCCCTGTGCGCGTGCGGGCAGCAGCGTCCCTCGCGCTCGAACACTTCGCTGATCCAGTCGATGAACACCTGCACGCGCGAGGACAGGTGACGGCGCTGCGGATACACGATCCACACTTCCGGACCGGTGGTTTCAAGATCTTCGAACACGGGTACCAGCTTGCCGTGCTTGAGATAGGTCGCCGCCACGACGTAGCCGGTCTGGATCAGGCCCAGGCCCTGCACGCCGGCCTGGATGACCGACTCGGCATCGTTGAGCGTCAGCATCGGCGCAATGTCGACGCTGGTGCGCCCTTCGTCGGTCCAGAACACCCAAGGCAAGACGCCGCTCGCCGAGCGCGCGTAACCGATGCAGCGATGCTTGCCCAGTTCATCCAGTCGATGCGGGCGCCCGTATTTTTCCAGATAGGCCGGCGAGGCACAGGTGAGCGTGCGAAATTGGCCGATGCGCCGCGCCACCATCGAGGAATCGGCCAGCTCGCCCACGCGCAAGGCGCAGTCGATGCCTTCCTCGACCATGTCCAGAACACGGTCGCCGAGCACCATTTCCAGCTGGATGTCGGGATAACGCTCGTGAAATTCGGCCAGGTGCGGCAACACCAGGGCCCGTCCCACCGACATGGCCGCCGCAAGACGCAAACGGCCGCGCGGATGCTCGCGGGCCGCGCCGATGCTTTCGGTCGCCTCGTCAAGATCGGCAAGAATGCGCCGGCAGCGCTCGTAGAAAGCGCGACCTTCTTCGGTGACGCTCAATGAGCGGGTGGTGCGCGCCAGAAGGCGCACGCCCAGCCCCGTTTCCAGCCGCGCCACCGCACGGCTGACGCCCGAGGCACTGAGCGTCATCTGCCGCGCGGCGGCGGCAAAACTGTGCGCCTCGACCACACGCACGAAGGCGGCAATTGCGGACAGGTCTTCCATCGAAATCCCCACACCAAGGCAAAAGGAGGCTCTGATTGAATCGCCAGGCAAGCACCTGCCCTGTCAGTCGCGACCACCGCGGCCTCTGATTGCTGACTGGCAGTCACGACTGATATGCGTCACCTCCGGGTTTTTTCAATGGCACCGGCCACCCACGTTGAAGGCCATGTCGTGGGAGGGGAATGCCCACGACCGCCCCACGCCCCGGAGAACCTCATGAAAGTCATACGCTGGATCATCGTCGTGATCACCATCGTCGGCGCGCTGATCGGCGCCCGCTACGCCACCAGCCACGATGCCTCGCCATCCCGGCCTGCGGCACCACCGGCTCCGCAGGTGACGGCGGCGCAAGTCATCGTGCGTCCGATCGCCACGGCCAACACCTACACCGGTCGGCTCAAGGCGGTCGATGCCGTGGCCGTGCGCCCGCGTGTCAGCGGCTACATCACCAAGGTGGCCTTTACCGAAGGCGCCATGGTGCACAAGGGCCAGCTGTTGTTCCAGATTGACCCGCGCCCGTACCAGGCCGAAGTCGATCGCCTCAAGGCCAGCCTGGCCGCGGCACGCTCGTCGCTGAAACTGGCGCGCGCCAATGCCAAACGGGGCGACCTGCTGATCGGCAAGCATTACATCTCGCGCCAGCAGCACGACACGCTCGACAACACCGCCAACAACGCGGCATCCAACGTTGCCGCCACGCGCGCCGAGCTGGCGGCCGCCGAGCTCAACCTGGATTTTACCCACGTCCGCTCGCCCATCGACGGCCGCATCAGCAACGTGCGCATCACGCCCGGAAACCTCGTGACCAGCAGTGACGTGCTCACCGAAGTGGTCAGCGAAAATCCGCTCTACGCCTATTTCGACGTGGACGAGAACGCCTATCTCGCCCTGCTGGACCACGGCCGCGCCAAGGCCGACGGCAATGGCACGGCGCGGCATGCCGAGGTGTTGATGGGCCTGTCCAACGAGAGCGGTTTTCCGCATCACGGCCATGTCGATTTTGTCGACAACCGCGTGGACGCGGGCAGCGGCACCATTCGCCTGCGCGCCGTCTTCGACAACGCCGACGGCAATCTGGTCCCCGGCCTGTTCGCGCGCCTGCGCCTGCCCAGCGGCTCGCCGCGGCCGACGGTGCTGATCGACCCGCGCGCCATCGGCACCGACCTTGGCCATCGCTTCGTCTACGTGGTCGACAAGACCGGCAAGGCCGTCTACCAGCGCATCCAGCCCGGCCCGCTGTTCCACGGCCTGCGCGTCGTGCGTGAAGGTTTGAAGCCCGGCGAACGCATCGTCATCGACGGCCTGCAACGCGTGCGCCCCGGCCAGCACGTTCAGGCCAAGCTGGTGCATATGGACGTCCATCTGTCCAAACGCGAGCGCCATCTCGTGCGCAGCGGCGGCCCCCTTGGCGGCGCCGCGGCGTCCGCCGTCGCCAACCGCTGAACACCGTTTCACTTATTGCAACGGATACCCCATGAACATCGCCCAATCCTTCATTGATCGACCGATCAGGGCCGCGGTGCTGTCGATCCTGATCGTGATCGCCGGCCTCATCGCGCTGCCGCTGCTGCCGATCAGCGAGTACCCGCAGGTGGTGCCGCCGACCGTGGTGGTGACCGCCGACTATCCCGGCGCCGATCCCGAAACCATCGCGCAGACCGTGGCCACGCCGCTGGAAAACCAGATCAACGGCGTCCAGGGCATGCTCTACACCTCTTCGCAGTCGACCGCCGACGGCCACATGCAGCTGACCGTCACCTTCGCCCTCGGCACCGATCCCGACAAGGCGCAGCAGCAGGTGCAAAACCGCGTGGCCCAGGCCACCCCGCGGCTGCCCGAAGAAGTGCAGCGCCTGGGCGTGACCACGAAAAAATCCTCGCCCAACCTGACCATGGTGGTGCACCTGATTTCGCCAGACCACCGCTACAACATGCTGTATCTGGCCAACTACGCGCGCTTGCACGTCAAGGACGCGCTGGCGCGCCTGCCCGGCGTGGGCGACGTGCAGGTGTTCGGCGCCGGCAAGTACGCCATGCGCGTCTGGCTGAACCCGCAAAAGCTGGCCGCGCGCGGCCTCACCACCGGTGACGTGGTCCAGGCCATCAGCGAGCAGAACGTGCAGGTGGCGGCCGGTTCCCTGAACGCGCAGCCGGCGCACAACAACGCCGCCTTCCAGTTGAGCGTGCATACCCGCGGCCGCCTGAAAACCGCCGACGATTTTCGCCACATCATCGTGCACACCTACCCCAACGGGGCCGTGGTGCATCTGGGTGACATCGCCCGCGTGGGCCTGGGCGCCGACCAATACTCCCTGCGCAGCCTGCTCGACAACCAACCGGCGGTCGGCATGGGCGTGTTCCAGCGCCCCGGTTCCAACTCGCTGGACATTTCCGACCAGGTGCACGCCACCATGGCGCGCCTCAAGCAGCACTTCCCGCAGGGTGTGGACTACCGCATCGCCTACGATCCGACGGTCTTCGTGCGCGCCTCGATCCATGCCGTGATCGAGACGCTGCTCGAAGCGCTGCTGCTGGTGGTGCTGGTGGTGATCGTGTTTTTGCAGACCTGGCGCGCCTCGATCATTCCGCTGGTGGCGGTGCCGGTATCGCTGATCGGCACCTTCGCGGTGATGTTCGTGGCCGGTTTCAGCCTGAACGCGCTGTCGCTGTTCGGGCTGGTGCTGGCGATCGGCATCGTGGTCGACGATTCCATCGTGGTGGTGGAGAACGTCGAGCGCAACATCGCGCTGGGTTTGTCGCCCAAGGACGCCACGCGGCAAGCCATGCGCGAAGTGACCGGGCCGATCATCGCCACCGCGCTGGTGCTGTGCGGCGTGTTCGTGCCGACCGCGTTCATCACCGGCCTGACCGGCGAGTTCTATCGCCAGTTTGCGCTGACCATCGCCATCTCCACGGTGATCTCGGCGTTCAACTCGCTGACGCTCAGCCCGGCGCTGGCCGCCGTACTGCTGAAGCCGCACGATGCGCCGCGTGACCGTTTCGGACGCGTGCTGGCCTTCGCGCTGGGCTGGTTTTTCCGTCCGTTCAACCGCTTTTTCGAGCGCAGTTCCAACCGCTACGTCGGCGGCGTGCGCTGGCTGCTGGGGCGTTCGCCGGCCGCGCTGGTGGTCTACGCCGGACTGCTCGCGTTGACCGTGTTCATGTTCATGCGCGTGCCGACCGGCTTCGTGCCGCAACAGGACAAGGGCTATCTGGTCGCCTTTGCGCAGTTGCCCGACGCCGCGTCGCTCGACCGCACCAGCGACGTGATCAAGCGCATGTCGGCCATCGCCATGCAGCAACCGGGCGTGGCCGACGCCGTCGCCTTTCCGGGCCTGTCAGTCAACGGCTTCACCAACGCATCCAACGCCGGCATCGTGTTCGTGACGCTGAAACCCTTCGACCAGCGCCGTGGCGCGGCCCGTTCGGCCGGCGCCATCACGGCCGCGCTGAACCGGAAATTCCATGCCATCCAGGGCGCCTACATCGCGGTGTTTCCGCCGCCACCGGTGATGGGTCTGGGCACCATCGGCGGTTTTCGCCTGCAGGTCGAGGATCGCGACAACGCCGGCTTTGATGCGCTGTACCAGCAGACGCAAAAGCTGATCGCCGCCGGGCGCCACACGCCGGGGCTGGCCGGGCTGTTTTCCGGTTTCCGCGTGAGCGTGCCGCAGCTGGACGCCGATGTGGACCGCGAAAAGGCCAAGTCCGAAGGCGTGAGTCTGAGCGACATCTACCAGACCATGCAGGCCTACCTGGGTTCGTTGTACGTGAACGACTTCAACCGTTTCGGCCGCACCTGGCAGGTCGACGTGTCGGCCGAGCCGCAATTTCGCAGCGACCTGTCGAACATCACGGCATTGAAGACGCGCAACGCCGCCGGCGAGCTGGTGCCGCTGGGCTCGTTCGTCAACGTGCGTCGCACCAACGGCCCGGACCGCGTGATGCATTACAACGGCTATCCGACGGCCGCCATCAACGGCGGCCCGGCGCCGGGTTACAGCTCCGGACAGGCGCAAGCGCTGATCGAACACCTGGCCCACGCCTCGCTGCCCAATGGCATGCGCTTTGAATGGACGCAGCTGACCTACCAGCAAATCCTCGCCGGCAACACGGCCATCTACGTGTTCCCGCTGTGCGTGCTGCTGGCGTTTTTGCTGCTGTCGGCGTTGTACGAAAGCTGGACGCTGCCGCTGGCGGTAATCCTGATCGTGCCGATGGGCCTGCTGTCGGCCATCCTCGGCGTGTGGCTGACCCGGGGCGACAACAACATCTTCACGCAGATCGGCCTGATCGTGCTGGTGGGGCTGGCGTGCAAGAACGCGATTTTGATCGTCGAGTTCGCCATCGACCGCCAACGCGAAGGCATGGATCTGCTGGCGGCCGTGCTTGAAGCCGCGCGCTTGCGCCTGCGCCCTATCCTGATGACCTCGATCGCCTTCATCATGGGCGTGGTGCCGCTGGTGCTCGCCCACGGCGCCGGCGCCGAAATGCGTCATGCGATGGGCGTGGCCGTGTTCTTCGGCATGATCGGCGTGACCTGCTTCGGCCTGATCTTCACCCCGGTGTTCTACCTGGTCATCCGCGGCCTGGTGGAACGCCGCCGCGCGCGTCGCCGCGCCAACACCATCGCGTACACACCATCCGCAAAGGGAGGCAACCGATGAACCTGCTGTCAC
>DASVGR010000088.1:0-14694 GCA_036379395.1 Rhodanobacteraceae bacterium
GTCAGCGACAGCGATTCGTTGGACACGTCGGCAGCAAACCCGCGCCCGGCCAGATCGACTACCGTCAGGCAACAGCCGGATACGGCGATCGAATCGCCCAAGGCCACGTCCGCGAGGTCGAGGCCGGCCGTATCGACATGCAGTCGCATGTCGCCGCCGCGCGGTTCCAGCCGCGTAACGCGACCCACGCTTTGCACGATCCCGGTAAACATCAGCGCACCCCTCGGCCGGGAACGGCAACCGCGGCCAGGCGACAAGCATTCATGAAACGTTCTCCGCAGCAAAAAAGTGAGAACGCTCCAAGGCACGAGGCCGCGCACGGCGAGCGCGCGTGGCCGTCTTCTTTCATCCGGACTATGACCGTCGGCCCCGGAATCACACCGGATCTGCTGACCTTCCGGCCCAGGTTCCCTGCCGAAAGCGCTCGCGGGCTCGTGCCAAGGCACTTACCGCCGGTGGGGACTTTCACCCCGCCCTGAAGACGTTTGCCGGACACTCCGGCGCGCGTATTTTAGCACCGCGCCACACGCGATGAACTAAACCCAATGGCTGCGCACCCAGCCGCGCACCATCCGCCATGCATCCGACTGCATATAGGTTTCGGCCGCGGCCCTGAGCTCACCGACCTGCCGCCAGCCGTCAAGCGGGATATTGCTGTGCAGCGGCACGTTGCCGCGACAAAAGCCGTCACCCAGCAAATGACGGGCTTCCCCGGCAGCCACCTGCGCGGTCGCATCCATCATCAGATTCAAGAGCGGCATCGCCGGCACGGGTCTGGATGCCCACGGATCCATCCACCACGTCGCCCCCCAGTCCAGCGGATTGTCGATTTTGCCGGGCGGAATGCCTTGTGGCACGACACCGGTGCCCAGCGACAACGCACGCACATTGCCCAATGTGTCGCAACAACCGCCACCGAAGGCATCCGCCAAGGCAGCCATGACCGGATTGTTGGCAAACGTGCCGCCGTCCGCAAAATAACCCAGCCCTTCGATGGCGCAAGGCGGAAAGTAGGTAGGCGCAGCCGACGTGGCCAAGGCCGCATCACGTAGCATCACATCGCGATAATCGTTGTCGGGCGCGTTGGAAAGCGTGGCGGCTTGCCAAGAAGCGCCGTCCCACAAGCGGGCCGAATTGACCGCAACATATTTCGTCATGTCGGAGAGGCGTTTCTTGCCCAGCAACCGGTGGGCAATGTCGATCAACCCGGTGTTCGTGTACTGGCAGAAAAAATAGCCGGGACCAGATTCCAGGCCCTGCGGCTGGCCGGGACTTCCGTTCGGCGCCTTGGCCGCCTCGTCCAGCAGCCAGTCATTCGGCTTGAAGATATTTTCACCCTCGTACTCGTAGACCTGGATGATCCGGTTGATGGGCACCTTGTTGGCCAATGCCAGGGCAATCAGCCCCCCGGTCGAGGTGCCGGCAAAGCCGTCGGCCGTGCCAATGACACCAAAATCCCGGTCGAGGTTTTCAATGAGCAACGCGGTCATCAACCCGCGAATACCGCCACCGTCACAGCAAAGCAGTTTGAAAGACATGCCGTTCTCCTTTCTGCGCGCAAACAAAGGTCGGATGACCCGAACTTTCCGTCAATCAAGCCTTCCTCACAGTGATCGTCACACTCGTACTTTCCAGCTCAACCTTGATGTCTTCCGCATCAAAGTGTCCGGGGATGGAAATGACCGGTATGGGCGGCAAAAGAACCAGTCGCCCCTGAGGGTCAACATGCGCCTTGACGCCATTGAGTGGTTGTTGTCCTGTCGTGGATGGTGTGGTCATGGTTCTGTCCCATGCAAAAGCGAGGCTGGCCAGCATGCCTTCGGCCAGCCTCTGGTTGGCGTCATTTCGACCTTGTGTCGCTGCCTGATTCGGGCAGTGGCGCACCGGTGTACTGGTTGAAGCGCGAGGTATTGGTGCTGGGACGGATCAGCATGGGCAGCGGTTGGCCCTTCGGTCCCACGGCCTGCCACCACAGGTTCAGCGCCTTGAAGGAAAACACCTCGTCAAAGTCGGTGGCGAACGAACCGGCATCCATGGGCTCGGTACCCAGGCGATTCTGGAACCACTTCATCCATTCAGTGGATCCGGGTACCGGTGAGCAGATGTAATCGCCATTGGTGTCCGGTTTGCCGTGGACGTCACAGGTGGGTGAGTTGTCGGTGAGGATCGACGGCAACAGGAAAGACACCATGCGATGCTGCTGGACATTCCATTGCGCCGTGCTGTGGCAGCTCATGCAGCTCGAGTCGGGCGCATTTTCGACCGCCTTGCCGTTGACGACGATGTTGTTGCGGGCCCCATCGTTGGGGCCGCTCAGGCGGCCGCCCCAACCCAGCGTCTGCGTGGAATAACGCGGCGCCCTGGGGTTGATCCAGTTTTCCTTGAGCGGCATGCCGGCTCGGGTCGCTTGCGGATCATTGCCCCACTGAACGCCCAGCGGCACCATTTTGTCCCAGAAATCACCGGGCACGTTCTTGTCGTAAACCAGTGTCATGAACACCCAGCCGGTCTTGGGCGCGGACTGGCTGTCCTTGACGATGATGTCGAACTGCGCCACGTAGCCTGCCCACATTTGCGGTGTTTTCTGGTTTTTGCCAACTGGCACGTACAAATCCCAAACCTGCGCCCCATCCATGGCATCCCACCAGCCGAGTTTCTGCTTCGGATCAGTGGAGGCAAACACCGCTGCCTTGACGATGATCGAGCCTTCCTGGAATTGCGCATTTTCGGTCTCGAGCGTGGGATGCATCGATGCTGCACCCCAGAAGTGGTACAGCGAATAGGCCGCGCGCTTGTCGTAGTAGGTCAGCACATGCGTATTGAACTTGGTCCGCAGCCCCGTGCCCGGGAAAATGGCCGGGCCGAACGTACCTGCCGGATAGGTGCCGTGAATGGCTTCACGCAGGCTGCCCAGCCACGGCGAGTTGTACCAGCCTGCCGCAGCCGCATTCCAATGGTCGTAATGCATCAACAGCACACGCGCGTTTTTGGCCACGGCTTCCTTGAGTGCCTTGGCGTAGGCGGCCGCGTTTTGCGTGGTAATCAGGCCGTTGCCAATGGCTTTTTGCCACGGGGCATCTTTCAGCGGCGGCAAGGGTTGCGTCGGCCAAGCATGGCTGAGCTTGAAGAACGGTCCGGAGTATTCGCTTGGCGGCGGCATCTTGCCATTGTTTTGCTGATAAGGCGTGGCATGTTGCAACGCCTGCGCAAAGCTGGATGCCTGCGTTTTGGTGAAACCATGGCTTTGGGCAAGGGCACATGGCACGGTCAAGCCGGAAAGACCCAATATCAGGCCCATGGACAACAACGTTCGTTTCAACATCACAAATCCTCCTTGGCAAGTTCGTGCAGTGGAACTTCGTGTCGTGCGGAAAACACGTTTGTACTCGTTTGGAAGCGCCGGTCAGGCTGTCGGCCTTGCATGCGCGATCGCAAGATGCGGTAAAAATCGTTACGAAAAAAACGCGGACACGACCGTGCATCCACTGCATTCAAACTCAATGGCAATGGAACGGTTGGCGATAAAAAAACAAACACGACGGCAATCAGTACGAAGAAGCCCGGCGACCATGGCGTTATCCTTCACATGCACGTACAAAACAGATCGGTTGTCTTGCAATGGCGCCCATACGCCGATTGGCAAAAGGACGTGGTCGTACTTGGGATAAAACAGCCAGCTCGTTACTCAGCCTGAACCCTTGACTGAAGATACTCGGGACACCAGTCCTCCCGTTTTGTGACACATGCCACAAAACAGGTATTCAATACACGCCTTCTTCACATGACAAAACACAGAACCGTTGACATCAAAGCTCCAGAAGCCCCCAAGCCCGGACAACGCACAATGTGCATCGACCGTCATAGGAGCCCGCCAGCGGGTGAAGGGATCTTGCTGCAAACCGGCATCACGCCATCGCCCGCGGGCAGGCTCCTACCGGGGCGTTGCGGTGTGGATTCCTGCGTGGGGATGGTGGTTGTTTACAAACGTGAGCCGTTGTTGAGCTTGAGGGATGATCAGTCAGGGCTTACCTGCCACATCGAAGCTCACCGGCCCGACGGTCAGCGATTTGTCCCGACCCTGCAACCAGATTGCCGCGCTCACTTGATGCTTGCCCGGCACCAACGGCCAATCAACACTGGAAGCATGATCGGGCAGGACATGGCCATCCACGCGCCAATCGATGCGTTCGATGGGCAAGCCATGCGTGTCGATGCGCAGCGTCAATTGCTGCGCGGAGCGCGGCAGGCGCGGGTCGATGGCCAGGGTTTCGCCGTCCACGGGTTGCACGATGACGGGCTGGATCGGCGCGGAAGCGGCGCCGGTTGATGCGCCAACCACCGATCCACGCGGCACATACCACTCCTGCCGCCGGATGCACGGCGGCGGGCCGATCCATTCGCAAGTGCGCACGGCTTGCAGTTGCGGGCTGTGCCACAGGCCGGCGTACGTGCCCTGCCCGCGCAGATGCGCGAAGATGCGGCGCAGCACCGGCGCCGGTCCCATCGAGCCGGTCAACCCCTGCGTCGCGGCGCCTTCGAGATTGCCCATCCACACGCCGACCGTGTAGCGGTTGTCGAAGCCCAGCGTCCACAAATCGTGGTAATCGCTGGACGTGCCGGTCTTGATCGCCGTGGGCTCGGGCAGATCGAGCACGCTGTCGGCGCCAAATTCGGCCGCGCGCGCGTTCGGGTCGGACAGGATGTTGGCCAGCAGCGAAGTCACCGCGCCCGGCAACACCGGCACCGGCGCGACGGGTGCGTGGTCGGCCAGCACGTGGATGGGCAGGAAGCGTCCGTGCCGCGCCAGACTGGCGTAGCCCTGCACCATGTCGAACAGCGTGACGGCGCCGTCGCCCAGCGCGATCGCCGGGCCGTAGTAATCGGCGCTTTTGCGCAACGTGGAAAAACCCAAATGCTGCAACTCGCGCACGATGGCGGCCGGGCCGACGGCCTGCGCCGTGCGGATGGCCGGAATATTGAGTGAATTGGCCAGCGCATAACGCAGGCTGACGCGACCGTAATGGCGGCCGCTGTAATTGCGATAACGATGCACGCCCTGCTGCACGCGCTCGGTCAGTGGCGTGTCCATGATGACGTGGTCGGCCTGCCAGCCCAGACGCGCCATGGCCAGGCCGTACACGAACGGCTTCAGCGCCGAGCCGGGCTGGCGCGGCGTGATGACCGGGTCGATGGCGTAGGCGCTGCCCTTGGGCGCGACGGCCCAGGCCAACACCGCGCCGGTGCGGTTGTCGACCACCAGCGCGGCGCCGTTGCGCACGCCCTTGCCGGCCAGACTCGCCACGCGCGTACGCAAGGTTTGCTGCACGAAGGTTTCCAGCGCCGGATCGAGCGTGGTGTGGATGGTCGGGCCGGGCAGATGTCGCGCCCTGGCCCGTGCCAGCGCCTGCACCACGAACGGCCCGGCCGTGACCGGCAAGGCTTGCGCGGTCGGCGCCAACGATGCGCGCGCGACCGCCGTGGCATCACTGGCCGACAACACGCCTTCGCGGCGCATTTGCCGCGCCAAACGAGTTACCGCCCGCCGCAACGCCGCCGGATGCCGGCGCGGATCGTACGCGACCGGCGAGCGCACCAGCACGGCCAGTGCCAGTTGCTGCGCCGGATTGAGCACGCGCACGTCGCGGCCGAAGTAATAGCGCGCGGCCTGCGCCACGCCGCGTCGATTGGCACCGTACGGCACCTGGTTCAAGTAAAACGCCATCACCTGCGCATGGCCGAAACGCTGGAGCAGACGCGCGGCATCCAGGCCGGCAACCCAGTGGCTCCAATACGTATGCGGACGCGGTTCGAGAATGCGCGCGGCCTGTTCGCCGATGGTGCTGGCGCCGCGCACGATGCGGCCGGCGCGCAGGTTTTGCCACAGCGCGGTGAACCGCGCGCGCCAGTCCACGCCGCCATGCTGCCAATAACGATGATCCTCGGCGGCCACGAACGCGTGCCGCAGCAACAGCGGCATGGCACTGGCCGGCAGCACGTCGGCGCGGTTGAAACGGCTGTCGAAACTCAGGTTCAACGGCGTGCCGTCGGCCGCCACGACATGCGTTGCCGCCACGCTCGCGCCGCCTTGCCGGCCCATGTGCAAGGTAGCCGGCAACGGCATCAGCGCCTGCCAACTGGCACCCGCAAACACCAGCGCCGCCGTCACGGCGACGGCGACGCCGGCCAGCCACCAACGCGCGCGAGCCTTCACGTCACTGGCCCGGCATGGCCACATCCACGTGCTGCGTCACGCCACGGCCGAAGACGTCGGGCTGGTAGATCTCCTTGATGATCGGTGCCGGCGCGGTGAACGTGCCGGGCGCGATCACCTGCGCGGAATACATCACCTGGTAATGCCCGGCCGGCAGATCGTCGGCGAAAAAGCGCACCTGGTCGAATGCCGTTTCACGGTGATAAAAACCGCTGGTGACGATGGACATGTCAGGCCACGCGCCGCCGGTGAACATCAGCGTCGTCATGCCCGGCACTTTGGTTTTGGCCGCAAGTGCCGGCGCGCCGGCGAGGTTGCGGTTGACAGCCTCGAAGCCGCCCGGCAGCGGATCGGTCAACACCACGTGATGGCGCATGGTCGGCGCGTCGACCGTCAACGCCACCAGCACGATGTCGCCGCGCTTGAGCCGCGTCTTGTCCGTCACCGGCAGCCACTTCGTGCCGTCCTGCACGAAATACTGGCGCGACAGCGTCATGCCGGCATCGGCCGCGGGCAGCGCATCCGGCCGCATCATGTAATGCACCTGTACGCCGTAGTACAGCCGGCCCTGGCCGCCACGCGCGAGCTTCACGTCGAACATCTGGCCCGGTTGCGCGGTGGGACCGGCAAGCTTCACGGCCGGCGTGGCGCGCGAGGCAAACGTCGCCGTTTGCGGCTTGGCGCCGGGCAGTTCCAGCGTGCCGGTGAGCGATTTGACCGGTTTTTCGTAGGCATCGGCGTAATGCGTGGTGGCAGTGGTGCAGAACACGTTTTCCTGGCTGTTCGGCCACGCGCCATCCGTGGCACGTTGCGCGCCCACCCAGCGCATCAGTTTTTGCGGCACCGTTCCGACCAGGTTTTCGTCGCCATACGCCGTGTGATAACGCGACAGCGCGTCGAGAATGGCGCAATTGGCGCGCAGCGGCGTGGCCAGAATGTCGGCGTAGGTGAATTCGCGATGCTGGTTGAACGAGATTTCGCCGGCCGATTCCTCGGCGTTGTTGAGCAGCGACTTGACGATGGTGTCGGCACTGTCGCGGTCATGCACGGCAATGGCGGCATCCAGCAGCAACGCCTGCCCGAACAGGCGCATCTTCGGCAATTGCGGCACCAGACCGGCGACGGCGCCTTGCGGCAACTTGCCATCTGGCGCCTGCGCCAACGCGGCCATGCTGCCGGCGCGCAGCACCAGCCACTTGCTGTCCAGCGTCTTGCTGCGCAGGTAATCGAGCAGGCGGTCGTTGACGTTGGCCGGCACCGTGTGGCCGGCCTGGCGCAACCAGTCGAAACCCAGTGCCGTGTACACGGACAGGTAATCACTGACGAATTCATTGCGGGCGATCCAGAACGTCATGCCGCCGTTCGGCGCCTGGAAATCCGCCGCGGAGTCCAGCTCCTTGCCGATCACGTCGCCGGCTTTCGGCCACGCGACCGACTGGCCGATGACAGGTTTCAAACGCAGGTAATCGGACGCCAGCACGGCGCGGCTCATGCGCGCTTCCCAGAAGCGGAAGTCGTCCTTGCGCGCCTGGTCGAACGCGCCAGCCAGGCCGCCCACCAGCGTCGGCGCAAAGCGCACCGTCACCTTGCCCGTGCCCGGCACGGCCTTGGCCGGCACCTTGACCGGCACGCTGGCGCCAGCCGTGACGGTCGAACCGTATTGCGCCGCGGTGACCGGCGTGCCGGCCGGGTTGACCGGAATGTGCGCCAGCGCGGCATCACCGAGCGTGCCCGCGCGTGCGCTGCCGGTGAGCGTGATGGTGCCCGGTTGCGCGGCGGTGAGCTTCAGCCACGTGAGGCCGTGGCCGAACGACGCCAGATCCAGCGCGCCGGTGGTCTGGGCCGAGGCGCCTGCGATGGCGCCCGTGGCGTCGATTTTCGTTGCCACGGACAACGCGCCTTGCGTGCGATTGGTGGCGTTGAACGCGGCGCCAAAATGGTCGCCCGTGCGCACCTGGTTGGGCAACGCCGGCGCCACCTGCAACGGCAGGTTGACACGCACGCTGCCGTCACCCAACCCCATCGCGGCGGCCGGACGCATGGCCACCACGAGGATGCGCCAGCGCGTGAGGTTGTCCGGCAGCTTGAAGTGGAAATGCGCATGGCCGGCCGCGTCGGTCGTCAGCGTCGTGGTCCAGAAGGCGGCCGACTGGAAATTGCTGCGCACGTTCGGGCCGGCGCTTTCGCCGCCACCGCCACCGGGGTTGATGCCCTTGCCCACCTTGGGCTCCAGCTTGGTCAAAAGCTGATTGGCCAGGCTGTAGTTGACCATGTCCGGGCCGGAAGGCGGCGCGTAGAACGTCTGCCGCGGATCAAAATACGCCTTGCCGGCTGGCAGCAGATCCAGCACGCCCTGATCGAGCACGGTCACCACCAGGCGCGTCTTGCCCGGCGCCTTGCCGTCGCGTTGGGCGACCGCCACGTCGACGTCCACTGTCTGCCGCGGCTTGTATTGCGTCTTGGCCGGCGTCACGGTCACGTCGAGCGAGCTGCCCTTGCCGACCACCTTGAGCGGCACGTAGCCCATGGCCACTTGCGGCTTGCCCAGATCGGGATCAGCCGGCGGCGCCTTGCGCGGCGAGAAGATCGTCACCGACAAATACGCGCCCGGAAAATCGCTCGCCGTGATCGGCACATCGACCACCGGCGCCGAGCCTTTCAGCGTGACGACCTTCTTCCACAGCACGCCGTAACGCTCGACCGTCAACAACGCCCGCGCGCCCGGATACGGGTTTTGCACCAGCACGTGCGCCATGTCGCCGACGTGGTATTGGGTCTTGTCCGGCACCATCGTCACGCCCCGGCTGTCGCTGGACCACGTGATCCAGCCCGTGCCCGTCACCCACGTCGACACCACCGTGCGCTGCGCGCGCCCGTGCGTATCCTTGACTGTCGCCACGATGCGGTAGCGGCCGGCCTTGGCCGGCGTCAGTTCGCAACTGGCCGGCGCCCTGGCGGACGTGCCGTCGCAATGATCGACCGCCACCCAGTCGACGTGTTCCTCGTTGCCGAAATCGCCGGCGCCATTCTTGACCCGCACGCGCGTGCGCCGCTCTTGCTTGAGCACCAGTCGCACCTGGCTGCCGGCCGCCGGCAGGCCTTGCGGATCGACCACCAGATAATCCACCTTGAACGGCTTGCCGGCCGTCTGCATCCAGCTTTCGATGCGCAGGCCGACAAAGCGGTCGCGCGCGATGTACGGCACGCTGGCGTCATTGGCGATCCACTTGCCGCGCGCCGATTGCACGGCACCCTCCACTTTCACCTCGCCGTACACGACATCGCTCTTGGCCGGCAAGGTGACGGACGTGCGCGCGCGCCCCGCGTGGTCAAGCTTGCCGTCGGTGATGGCCAGCGTCTTGGCATCCGGCAACGATTGCGTCGCGTCGCCAAACGCAAACCGCGTGGCCGGCTCGGCATCGGGTGCAAACGTGCGCGCGACCAGTTCGGTCGTGATCTTGCTCTTGGCGTCGGTGTACGGTCCGCCGGCGTGCAGGGTGGCGGCCAGCTCCGTCGCCACCTTGTCGCCCGGATGCAACGCCGTGCCGCGCACCGTCGTGGTCACCTTGAATGCGGCCGGCACGAAGTCGGTCACGAGGAAGCTGCCGGCCTCGCGGCTGGCGTTGCCGTTGACGGTCGGCCAGCGCAGTTCAATGCGGTAATGGCCCATCGGCGCGTTGGTCGCGATGTGCAGCTTGCCGTGCATGCCGCCGAACGCATCCAGCTTGACGTGCTTTTGCGTCAGCACGTCGTTGCCCTGCGGATCGGTGATGGTGAGCGTGTAGTCGAGCGCCGGCGGCGCCTTCAGGCGGGTGGCGCCCTCGGCGCGTACGAACAGCGCAAACTGGATGTCACTGCCCGGTTTGTAGATGCCGTCTTCGGTCACCGCCCAGGCACGCAGATGGCCGTTCGGCGGCGCCGTGTTTTCGCCGACGCGGCCGTTCCATACGCTGAACATGTTGTTGAGCGGCAACAGCCCCAGCGCGCCAGCGCGCGTCGCGCCCACGTAGAAACGCAGGTCATCGCCCCACTTGAACCAGGCATCCGGCAACGACACGGCGCCGGGCAACACGGCCAGGCCGTCCGGCCCTGTGGTGGCCGTCGTGCCGAGAGTTTTCAGTTGCGACAAGTCATTGCCGGCGCCTTGCAGCAGCTTCACCCCGGCGCCGGCGACCGGCTGGCCGTTGTCCCAGCGCCGCAACCACACCAGCGTGTCGTAATGGCCCACCTTGGCAAACACCTGCCATGGCGTCACCTCGCCAAAATACGGCCGCGCATAGCGCGTGTGCGGATAAAAATCGCCCCACGCCACGCCCGAATAGCCGTCCAGCCATCCGCGCACGCCCAGCTTGCCGAGTACGATGCGGTCTTCCACCGGCTTGAGGCTCGGCCGGTCGAGCAGGTCCGTCGTGCGCGCCGCAGCCGGCGTGCCGCCATGGTCCAGGTCGCCGGCGCGCAACAGCCGGTAGCTGACCGGCAACGTGTCGATGTTGGTGAACGACAACGGCATGATCGTCGGTTCGTCGGCTTCCAGCACAGCCTGACCGGGCGGCAGATGCGTGAACGGCACGCGATGGCCGGTGCGGAACGCGATCGTGACCGGCTTGGCCAACTTGCGCCCGAACGTGTCCTTGACGCCGGCCGGAATGGTCACGCGATAGGCGTACATCGGCCGCAGGCCGAAGGTCAGCGGATAGGTGTAATCGACATCGGCATCCGCGTACTGCCGATCGCGCAAGAACCATTGCGGATAGTTGTGCCAGACCTTGGCCAGCGCCGTGCGCGGCATCGGCATGGGCTGCCAGTCGATGGCGGCCAACGTGGCGCGCGGCACCGGCGCGCTGAACAAAAAGTTGATGGACTTGGGCAGGCAGCGCGGCAAATCCTGCTCGCCCGCGTTGACGGTCACGGCATGATAGGAACCCTTGATCCGGCACTGCACGCCGTTGACCGCAAACGCGCCATAGCTGGTGATGTCGGTGACATCCGCCTCGGCCTCGCCGGGCAACGCACCCAGCGGCGAGCGCAGGCCGGCGCTCAGCTTCAAGGTGTAGGACGTGGCCGGCGCCAGCGGCCTGTCCGGCGTGATTTTCCACAGCCGGCGCGGCGCGCCAGCCTTGGCCTGGCTGTCGATCGGCTTGTCCGGCTGCGGATTGTCCACCGCCAGCAATGCGCCGGGATGACCTGGCACCGGCACAAAAACCGGCCCTTCACGTTGCTGGTCGAACGGCGTCACCTTGAGCTTGAAAACGTGCCCCTGCTTGTCGACCAGCGTCAAATGCGCGGCCAGCATCTTGGCCGTCACCGGCAGGTTCAGGCGCACGCTCAAATGCGGCTGGACAGGACTGCTCCAGCGCTCGAAATTGGCCCAGTCGATAGCCGGCAGGCGCGTCGTGAAATGGCGCACGACCGGCTCGGCAAGCTGGCTGCCATCCAACGCCTTGAGCGCGGTGCCGACAGTGACGGTGTAATGCGTGGCCGGGCGAAAACGCGTCTGCCCCGGCAGACGGCAAGCCAGCTCGGAGGTGTTCAGCCAGCGCCACTGGCAGCCCGGATCGGGGCTGATCGACACCGGCAGTTCACTGCTTTTGCGGCCCATGTGGCCCAGCGGCACCATGGCGCGATCAAACTGGATGACCGCCTCCTGCGACGGCGTGACGTCCGCGCCGGACGGCGAAATGCGCCGCACCTGCAACGGTCCGTCCGTGACGGCCCATGCCGTCTGGCCCAGCAGGCAGCCTGTCAGCAAGACACTCGCATACACGTTCAACCGTCGCATCCCGGCGCTCCCCAAAGTGTTGAATGGCGATGGAACAGTAATCCGGCACGGGGAGTTTTGCATCTGCCGCCGGGCCCGCCGAACGGACCGCAAGCGGGTTTGCGTCACACTTCCGGACGCAGGCGCAAACGCACGTCGTCGCCCAGACGCACCTGGTCGAGCAGGGCCAGATGCCAGCGTTCGCTCATCGAGGCAAGCGGCGGCAGCGCCAGCAACGGACGCGCGGTGCCGCCCAGCAGCACCGGCGCGATGTACAGCAGCAGTTCGTCGACCAGACCGGTTTGCAGCAACGCGCCGCACAACGTGGCACCGGCTTCGACCTGCACCTCGTTGCAACCACGTGCGGCCAGTTCGTGCAGCACCGCATCCAGCGCCAAACGCCCTTGCGCATCGCACGCCACGGCTTGCGTTTCCACCTTGGCGTAGCGTGCATCGGCCGGCTTCGCACCGGGCGCGTGCAACACCAGCGTGCGCGCCTGGCCATCGAGCACATGCGCGTCGGCAGCCAGCGCATCAAGATGCGTGTCCAGCACCACGCGCAGCAGACCGCCGTCGCCGCGTTCCAGCGGCTTGGCACCGGCGCCAGCCATGTCGGGATGCCAACGTGGCACGTCTTCCGGCGACAGGCGCAGCGTCAGGCGCGGATTGTCCGCACGCGCCGTGCCGGCACCGGTCAGGATGGCGCTGGCGCGCGCGCGCCACAGCTGCACATCGTGCCGCGCGGCTTCTCCCGTGATCCATTGCGACTGGCCATCGGCCAGCGCGGTGCGGCCGTCCAGACTCATCGCCAGCTTCACGCGCACGAACGGCCGGCCACGCTCCACGCGGCTGAAAAAGCCCACGTTCAACTCACGCGCCGCCTCGTCCAGCAGGCCGGTTTCGACCGGGATGCCGGCTTCGCGCAACGTGGCAATGCCGCCGGCGGCCTTGGGATTGGTGTCGGTGGATGCGATGACCACGCGCGCCACGCCGGCCTGCACCAGCGCCTGCGCGCACGGCGGCGTGCGGCCCTGATGCGAACACGGTTCCAGCGTCACGTAGGCTGTCGCACCTTGCGCCCGCCCACCGGCATCACGCAGCGCGAACACTTCGGCGTGCGGCTCGCCGGCTTTCGGATGCCAGCCCTCACCCACCACCGCGCCATCGCGCACGACGACACAGCCCACGCGCGGGTTCGGCATGGACGAAAACAGCCCGTTGCGCGCCAACTCCAGCGCACGCGCCATGTGATGCTTGTCGGTTGCGGAAAAAGCCATCGGCCAGACACGCCTGCAAAAGGGATGCGCCATTGTAGGCAACACGCGCCACCGGTTCGCACCGGCCGCAAAAACACTCAGCTGTCGATGCCGTACCGCTGCATCCGCCGGTACAACGCCTGGCGCGACAAACCCAGCGCCTGCGCCGCATGGCTGACCACACCGCCAGCCGCGCCCAGTGCCTGCTGCACCGCCTCGCGCGAAGGTTCGTCCAGATTGCGCGTGGTCACCGCCGCGGTCCGCGCCGGCAAGTTGAGGTGCGCCACCGCGATGGGCTGGTCGCCGGCCAACAAACGCGCGCGCTCAATGGCGTTTTTCAGCTCGCGCACGTTGCCCGGCCAGTCATGCGCCAGCAACGCCTCGCGCGCGCCTTCGGACAACCGTCCCGCGCCGAGAAAATATTCCGCCAACGGCAAAATGTCGTCGCCGCGCTCGGCCAGCGGCGGCACGCGCACTTCGATCACGTTGAGGCGATAAAACAGGTCTTCGCGGAACGCGCCGTCGGCAATCATGGCGCTCAGGTCGGCATTGGTGGCGCTGACAATGCGCACCTTGGCCGTGCGCGTGCGCGACGAACCCAGACGCTGGTACTGGCCCGTTTCGATCACGCGCAACAACTTCACCTGCCCGGACAACGGCAAATTGCCGATCTCGTCCAGAAACAGCGTGCCGCCGTCGGCCGCCTCGAAACGCCCCTCGCGCGCCTTGTTGGCACCGGTGTAGGCGCCGGCATCGGCACCGAACAATTCCGCCTCGATCAAGTCGGCCGGCAACGCGCCACAATTGACCGCCACGAATGGCCCGCGCTTCACGCCCGAATTGCGATGCACGATGTCGGCGATGCGCTCCTTGCCCGAGCCGTTTGGCCCGGTGACCAGCACCGGCACGTCCGCGCGCGCCACCTGGCAGGCCAGCTCCACCGTGCGGTTCATCGCGTCTGACGCAAACACCAGCCCACCGAGGTCGTAATCGTGCTCCAGCCGCGCATGGCGTTGATGCCGCTCGCGCCGCGCCAGGCTGGCCTCGCGCGTGGATTGCGCCAGCTCCAGCAGGTTTTCCAGTGTGGCCATGAGCTTGGCGTCGTCCCACGGCTTGGCCACGTAATCGGCCGCGCCGGCCTTGACCAGCTCGACCGCGGTTTCCAGATGCGTCCAGGCCGTGAGCAAAATCACCGGCAAATCGGGGTACTGCGCGCGGATGGCGCGAAACAGCGCCACGCCTTCTTCGCCGGACGTGGTGTCGGCGGAAAAATTCATGTCCTGCACCACCACGTCCACGCGCTCGCGCGCCAGCATCGCCATGCCATCATCGGGCGTGGCCGCCGTGAGCGGCCGCACGTCGTTGAGCGACAACAGCAGCGACAACGCCTCGGTGACCGAGGGATTGTCGTCAATGATCAGGACACTGCGCATGAAATTCCGTGGCATGCAGGGTTGGATGCATCTGGC
>DASVGR010000089.1:0-5734 GCA_036379395.1 Rhodanobacteraceae bacterium
CCCAGCGCGTGGATCGCGGCGTTCAGGCGGCTCTTGTGGCGAGCGGCCTTGTTCTTGTGGATGAGGTTGCGCGCAGCGTAACGATCCAGCAGCGGGACGGCGGTCTGGTAGGCGGCCGTGGCGGCGGCCTTGTCGCCGGCCTCGATCGCCTTGATGACCTTCTTCAGCGCGGTGCGCACCATGGAACGGGCGCTGGCGTTGCGCTGGCGGTTGACTTCCGACTGGCGCGCGCGCTTCTTCGCGGACTTGATGTTGGCCAAGGGATGACTCCGAATACGTTGATTGTGGATGGAAAAGCACGCAATTATCGTTGCTTGCGCGGTTCGAGTCAATGCGTGCGTGTCGATGGCGCGTGACGGGCGGCTCGTCGTCAATTGTACTGCGCCAATGCCTGCCACGGGCCTTGTGCCGCTATGCTTTGCGCCATGTCCGATTCTTGCCGCCACGAGTCCACGGCCCCGTGAAAAAACCTTCCTTGCTGCGTGGGCTGCTGTCGTTCAGCTCGATGACCATGATTTCGCGCGTACTGGGGCTGGCGCGCGATGTCGCCATCAACACCGTGTTTGGCGCCACGGCCGCCACCGACGCGTTCTGGGTGGCGTTCCGCATTCCCAATTTCATGCGCAGGCTGTTTGCCGAAGGCTCGTTCTCGACGGCTTTCGTGCCGGTGTTCACCGAATACAAGCAGACCCGCACGCCGGCCGAGCTGCGCCAGCTGGTGGCCTGCGTGGCCGGCACATTGGGCGCGGTGCTGCTGGTGATCGTGGCGCTGGGCATTTTGTTTGCGCCGGATGTGGTGAAGGTGTTTGCGCCCGGCTACATCGGCCAGCCGCACGATCTGGCGATGACCACGGGCCTGCTGCGTTTGACGTTTCCGTTTTTGTGGTGCGTGTCGATCGTGGCGATGATGGCCGGCGTGCTGAACAGTTTTCAGCGCTTCGCCTTGCCGGCGCTCACGCCCGTCATATTGAACGTGTGCATGATCGCCGGCGCCTTGCTGCTGGCGCCGCATCTGGCCACGCCGATCATGGCGCTGGGCTGGGCGATTTTGGCCGCCGGCATCTTGCAGGTGCTGTTTTTGCTGCCGGCGATGCGGCGATTGAAGATGCTGCCGTTGCCGCGCTGGGGCTGGCGCGACTCGGGTGTGCGCAAGATCCTGCGCCTGATGCTGCCGACGCTGTTGGGTTCGTCGGTGGCGCAGATCAACCTGCTGCTGGACACCGTGCTGGCCTCGCTGCTCATCACCGGCTCGCAGACGTGGCTGGCGCAATCCACGCGCTTTCTGGAGTTGCCGCTGGGGGTGTTCGCCGTGGCGCTGGGCACGGTGATTTTGCCGGCCTTGTCGCGCCGGCATGTGGAAACCGATCGCGAAGGTTTCTCCAAGGCCCTGGACTGGGGTCTGCGCACGGCGCTGGTGGTGGCGCTGCCGGCGATGGTGGCGCTGTGGTTTCTGGCCACGCCGCTGGTGGCCACGCTGTTCCAGCACGGCCAGTTCAACGCGTTCGATACGCACATGACGACGCTGTCGATTCTGGCGTTCGTGTCCGGTCTGCCGGCTTACGCGCTGGTCAAGGTGCTGCTGCCGGGGTTTTACGCGCGCCAGGACACGCGCACGCCGGTGAAGGCGGCGGTGATCGTGCTGGTGGCCAACATGGCGCTCAACGTGGTTTTCATCGCGTTGTTGTTCGAGCTATGGGCGCCGCCGGCGGTCAAGCAGTTGAGCGTTCTGGCTGGCATTGCCAGGGTGCCGGGGTTGCACATGGCGCTGGGCATTGCCGGTGCCACGTCGGCCTATTTGAACGGCATTTTGCTGTGGGTGTGGCTGCGTCGCGCCGGCGTGTACCAGTATCAGCCTGGTTGGGGCCGGCATTTGCTGCGCGTGACGCTGGCGTGCGTGGCGATGGCCGTGGTGCTGGGCGTCGGCATGGTCACGTGGCATCACTGGACGCAGGTGGGCCTTTGGGTGCGCATCTGGCATCTGCTGGTGATGGTGCTGGCTGGCGGCGCGACGTATGTCGGCATGATGCTGGCGCTGGGCTTTCGGCTGCGCGATTTGCGCGGGCCGGCAGGTGTGTGACGCGGCGTTGCGCAGGCATGGGCCGCGGGCGGCCAGATCGTTATACTGGCGCGATGTTTGAGGTTTTTCGCGATGCCACGGGGCCTTGCTTGGCGCCGACGGGCAGCGTCGTCGCCATCGGTGCGTTCGACGGGCTGCATCTGGGACACCAGGCCCTTTTGGCCGAGGTGCGCCAGCGCGCGCGCACGTTGCAGGCGGTGCCGGCGGCGATCAGCTTCGAGCCGTTGCCGCGCGCGTATTTTTCGCGTCGCCCGTTGCCGCGTCTGGGCAGTCTGCGTGACAAGCTGGCCGGCATGCGCGAGGCCGGTGTCGACCGCTTGCTGCTGCTGCGCTTCAACGCCGCGTTGACGGCCATGAGCGCCGAGGATTTCGTGCGCGAGGTGCTGGTCAGGCGGCTGGCCGTGCGCGAAGTGTGGGTGGGCGGTGATTTCCGTTTTGGCCACAAGCGCGCCGGTGATTTTGCGCTGCTGGAAACCATGGGCGCGCAATTGGGTTTTGCCGCGCGCGCGATGCCGGCGGTCAAGCGCGACGGCGAGCGGGTGTCGTCCAGCCTGATCCGCGAGCGCCTGGCCGCAGCCGATTTTGTCGCCGCGGCGGCCATGCTGGGCCGGCCGTTCGCCATCGGCGGACGCGTCGCGCACGGCAACCGGCTGGGCCGCGAGCTGGGTTATCCCACGGCCAACATTCATCTGGGGCGACGCGTCAGCCCCGTCGAGGGCGTGTTTGCCGTGCGCGCCAGCATCGAAGGCTTGGCCGCGCCGGTTGACGGCGTGGCCAGCCTGGGCGTGCGGCCGACCGTCAACGAAGTGCCGCAGCCGTTGCTGGAAGTGCATTTGTTCGATTTTGCCGGCGACCTGTACGGCCGCCGCATGAGCACCACGTTCGTCGCCAAGCTGCGCGACGAAATGAAATTTGATGGCGTCGATGCGCTGGTTGCGCAGATGCATGACGATGCCGCCACCGCACGCCGGATCCTCGCCAGTGATCCGGCCTTTGTGCACACGATTTGATCCGGGTTACCCATGAGCGCTGATTACAAAGACACCATCAATCTGCCGAAGACGGATTTTCCGATGCGCGGCAACCTGCCCAAACGCGAGCCGGGCTGGCTGCAAGCGTGGGACAAGGCCGGGCGCTACCAGCAGATCCAGGCGCACGTGGCCGGGCGCAAGCGCATGTTCGTGCTGCATGACGGCCCGCCGTACGCGAACGGTTCGATCCACATCGGTCATGCGGTCAACAAGATCCTCAAGGACATGGTGATTCGCAGCAAGTTGCTGTCGGGCTACCGCGCGCCGTACGTGCCCGGTTGGGATTGCCACGGCCTGCCGATCGAAGTGGCGGTCGAGAAAAAATTCGGCAAGGTGGGTGTCAAGCTTGACGCCAAGGGCTTTCGCGAAAAGTGCCGTGAATACGCTTTGCAGCAGGTCGACATGCAGCGCACCGGCTTCAAGCGCCTGGGCGTGCTGGGCGACTGGGAGCACCCGTACCGCACGCTGGACAGCAGCTACGAAGCCAACATGCTGCGCGCCTTGGCGCGCATCGTCGAAAACGGCCATGTCACGCGCGGCTTCAAGCCCGTGCATTGGTGTTTCGACTGCGGCAGCGCGCTGGCCGAAGCCGAGATCGAGTACCAGGACATCACTTCGCCGGCCATCGACGTGGCCTACGACGCCATCGACGCCAAGGCACTGGCCACGCTGTTTGGTGTGGACCCGGGCGACGCCATCGTGGCCGTGCCGATCTGGACCACCACGCCGTGGACGCTGCCGGCCAGCCTGGCCGTGAGTATCGGGCCGACGTTCGATTACGTCATGGTCGAAGGCCCGGCGCGCGGCGGCAAGCGCGTGCTGCTGGTGCTGGCCGAGGCGCTGGCTGAAAGCACCCTGGCGCGATACGGCGTGGACGGGGTGAAAATCCTCGGCCGCGCGCGCGGCGCCACGCTCGAAGGCCTGGAGCTGCAGCATCCGTTCTACGCCGAGCGTCGCCTGCCATTGCTGCTGGGCGACCACGTCAGCGCCGAGGACGGTACCGGCAACGTGCATACCGCACCCGGCCACGGTGCCGACGACTTCGTGGTGTGCAAAAAATACGGCATCGTCGACAAGTACCCGGCCAACGTGCTCAACCCGGTGGACGCGCAAGGCGTGTACCTGCCGGGCACGCCGCTGTTCGAGGGCCAGCACATCTGGAAGGCCAACGACGTGGTCATCCAGATGCTGCGCGACAGCGGCCACTTGCTGGCCCACGCCAGCATCCTGCACAGCTACCCGCATTGCTGGCGACACAAGACGCCGGTCGCGTTCCGCGCCACGCCGCAGTGGTTCATCGGCATGGAAACCGCCGGCCTGCGCCGGACCGCGCTGGACGCCATCAAGGCCGTGCAGTGGGTGCCGGGTTGGGGCCAGGAGCGCATCACCGGCATGGTCGAAGGCCGGCCGGACTGGTGCATCAGCCGCCAGCGCACCTGGGGCGTGCCGATCGCGCTGTTCGTCAACAAAAAGACCAAGGAGCCGCATCCGCGCAGCGTCGAGCTGCTGGAAGAAGTGGCCAAGCGCGTGGAGCAGGGCGGCATCGACATCTGGGACGACCTTGATCCGGCCGAGCTGCTCGGCGCCGAGGCGGCCGACTACGAGAAAGTGACCGACGTGCTGGACGTCTGGTTCGACTCCGGCGTCACCCACGCCTGCGTGGTCGATGCGCGCCCCGAGCTGCGCGCCGGCGACGCCAGCGAATACCGCGTGATGTATCTGGAAGGCTCGGACCAGCATCGCGGCTGGTTCCAGTCGTCGTTGCTGACCAGCTCGGCCATCCACGGCCGCGCGCCGTACCGGCAAGTGCTCACCCACGGGTTCACCGTCGATGCCGACGGCAAGAAGATGTCCAAATCCAAGGGCAACGTGGTGGCGCCGCAAAAGGTGATGGATTCGCTGGGCGCGGACGTGCTGCGCCTGTGGGTCGCCGCGGCCGATTACCGCCACGAGATGAGCGTGTCGGACGAAATCCTGCGCCGCGTGTCCGACCACTACCGCCGCATCCGCAACACCTGCCGCTTCCTGCTGGGCAATCTGGACGGGTTTGATCCGGCCAAACATTTGTTGCCGGTGGACAAGTGCCTGCCGCTCGACCAGTGGGCCGTGCAGCAGGCCGCCGACGTGCAAAAGGCCGTCATTGCCGCCTACGAGCGCTTTGATTTCCCCGAAATCGTGCAGCGCGTGCAGAACTTCTGCACCAACGAAATGGGTTCGCTCTACCTCGACATCACCAAGGACCGGCTGTACACGATGCCCACGCAAAGCCGTGGCCGGCGCAGCGCGCAGAGCGCGATGTTCCGCATCCTGGAAGCCTTGGTGCGCTGGCTTGCGCCGATTCTGTCGTTTACCGCAGAAGAAATCTGGCAGGCCATGCCGAAGTCGACCGGCGGCGATCTGCGCGGCGAGTCGGTGCTGTTCGAAACCTGGCATGCGGGTCTCGCCGCTACGCAGGCGACACCAGGACAGCGGCGCTGGTGGAGCGAGTTACTGGCGGTGCGCGCGGCGGTGTCCAAGGTGCTGGAAGGCATGCGCAACGGCGGCGCAATCGGCGCGTCGCTGCAGGCGCAGGTGACGCTGTATGCCGACTCTACGCTGCGCCAGCGCTACCAGGCGGCGGGCGACG
>DASVGR010000090.1:0-23904 GCA_036379395.1 Rhodanobacteraceae bacterium
AAACCGGCTTTCAGCAATTGGTCGCGCAGGGAATCGCTCACGTTGAATCTCAAAGATGGCTCGCAGCTGCTTCGGTGATCAACCAAGGGCCGCTCTGATATACCGCACGAAGCGGCTTTTGTGAAAAGTAAGGCCAGGGATGGCCGAGGTGATGTCTGCAACAAGAAAATCGCTCAGGCTACTTTGATGCTCGTTGAGCAGCCATCATGGAAGATGGCACTAATAATGCGGCGGCGGAGGCTCGTTGTGCGGATCGTCCGAGAGGCTCGTGCGCAAGGCCGCAAGCTCGCGTCGCAACTCCGTCAACGCGTTTTCCAGTTGCAACAGGCGCCGCGATTGCAACGCCTCGCTGTCGCCCAGCGAGGACACCGCGTCGTCCAGGAAAGTCAGGCGGAATTCCAGGTCGTTCAAGCGTTCGTCGGATGGCTTCGTCATGGTTCAAGTCCCCGGCGCGGCGACGCTGCGGCCGCGCCCGATGCCGTAATACGCGAGGCCTTCGGCCTCGACCGCGGCGGGATCGTACAGGTTGCGCCCGTCGAAAACAGCGGGGTCTTTCAACAGGGCCTTGATGCGCGCGAAATCCGGACTGCGGAACACCTTCCACTCGGTCACGACGGCCAGCGTATCCGCGCCTTCCAGTGCGCTCCACGGGTCGTCGCAAAGCACGAGGTCATCGCGCGCGGCGTAGATGCGCGCGGCTTCGTCACGGGCCTGCGGATCGAACGCGCGCACCCGGGCACCGACCTGCCACAGGGCCTCCATCAACACCCGGCTGGGTGCCTCGCGCATGTCGTCGGTGTTGGGCTTGAACGCCAGCCCCCACAACGCGATGGTCTTGCCGGCCAACTGGCCGTCGAAATGCCGCGACAGCAATTCGAACAGATGGTTTTTCTGCGCCGCGTTGACCGCCTCGACCGCACGCAGCAACCGCGCCTCGTAAGCGTGCGCGTGCGCCGTGCGTTCCAGCGCCTGCACGTCCTTGGGAAAACACGAGCCGCCGTAGCCGGCGCCGGGGTAGATGAAGTGGTAGCCGATGCGCGGATCGATGCCGATGCCCTGACGCACCCATTCGATATCGGCGCCGACACGCTCGGCGATGTTGGCCAGCTCGTTCATGAAACTGATCTTGGTGGCCAACATGGCGTTGGCCGCGTACTTGGTCAGCTCGGCCGAGCGCTCGTCCATGACCACCAGGCGCTCGTGGTTGCGGTTGAACGGCGCATACAGCTTGCGCATCATCTCCACCGCACGCGTGCTGGACGTGCCCACGATGATGCGGTCCGGGCGCATGCAGTCGTTGACGGCATCGCCCTCTTTCAGGAATTCGGGGTTGGACACCACGTCGAATTCGGCAGCAACGCCGCGCGCGGCCACCGCCTCGGCGACGGCTTCACGCACCTTGTCGGCCGTCCCCACCGGCACCGTCGATTTGTCGACAATGACGGTGTAACCGGTCAAATGCGTGCCGATGGCGCGCGCCACGTCCAGCACGTAACGCAGGTCGGCGCTGCCATCCTCGTCCGGCGGCGTGCCCACGGCAATGAACACCACTTCGCCATGACGCACGGCCGGTTCCGCCTCGGTGGTGAACTGCAGCCGCCCGGCCTCGTGGTTGCGCTTGACCAGCGGCGCCAGGCCCGGCTCGTAGATGGGCACGTCGCCACACTTCAGGCGCGCCACCTTGTCGGCATCCACGTCCACGCACAGCACGTGGTTGCCCATCTCGGCCAGACAGGTGCCGGTGACCAGGCCCACATAGCCGGTGCCGAAGATGGTGATGTTCATGCAAAGTTTCCTGTCACTGCGTCAAGCGGACCATTGTAATGAATCACGCCATGCGTCGCGGACATTGCCGCGCGCAAAAGAAAGGCGGGCATCGCTGCCCGCCTTCTCCGACAACCTGTTGCCGCGCGGATTACTCGGTCGCGCCGTCGTCGCTGGAGGACGGTGCCGGCGTGGCCTTGGCGCCTTCCAGCTTCACGTCGAAGACGATCGTCGCGTTCGGCGGGAAGCCGTTCTTGGGCTGCGCACCGTAGGCGAGACTGGCCGGAATCCAGAACTCGTAATGGCCGCCCACCTGCATCAGCTGCAAACCCTCGCGGAAACCGGGAATGACGCTGGCCAGCGGAATCGGCATGGACGTGCCGCTCGCGGGCTTCGGATGCTTGGCCGACTCGTCGAACACCTTGCCGTCCAGGAACTTGCCCACGTACGTCACCTGCACGGTGTCGCTCGGGCTCGGACGCGCACCGGTGCCCTTCTTGATGATCTTGTACTGCAGACCCGAAGCGGTCACGTGCACGCCCGGCGCACTCTTGTTCTTGGCCAGGAAAGCGGCGCCTTCCTGCTTGTTCTTGGCCGCCACCTGCTCGTACTTGGCCTTGGCCTTGGCGCGCAGCTCGGTCAGGAAGGCCTTCTGCACGTTGGCGGCCTCTTCCTTGCTCATGGTCGGCTTCTGGCCGGACAAGGCCGCCTTGACGGCGTTGGCGACGATCGTCGGATCGACTTCTTCGCGGACGATTTCCGGCAGGGAGCTGGCCAGATCCCAGCCAACCACGTAGCTGGCTTTGGCCTTGTTGACCTTGGGCGCGGCCTTGGACTGGGCGAACGCGCCCGCGGACATGCCCATTGCCGTGACGACGGCCGCCGTCACCAACATGGGGCGAAACATTTGCTTCATGCGTAACTCCCTCGGATCTCATGTGTAAGTGATCGCGCTCCCCGAGCAACGACCGGTTTGGCATTGTGCGTTGTCAGCCCATGGCTTGGCAACGGTTCGAGCTATGGACAGCCATGCGCCATAAAGGTTCACGACACGCCCTGTTTACCCGCATCAACAGTTTGTTTTTGCGAGCAATTTCACAAAACGTTATAAAATTGTTTAGTCATGCTCTTGTTTTTCTTCAGGTTTGTAGATGGTGTCGCGCAACGCCGCCTGCAGCCGGGCATGCACCTTCACCAGACCGCGCCACAACAACAGCGCCACCACGATGCCCACCACCACCAGCATGACCAGCACGCCGCGCGAGGGCAGAATCGTCGACCCCAGGATGCCCACCAGCAACGCCAGCCCCACCAGCGTCACCAACGGAATCAGCTGCGCCAGCACGCTGCGCATGGCGTGCGTGTACTCGCCGGCAAAGCGTTCGCGGATGCCCAGTTCGGCCAGCAGCATGCCCAATGCCTCGGCCTTGCGATAGACCGCGATCAGCATCGGCAACGACAGGAACAATGCGCAAGCCCAGATGATGGCGTGGCGCATCTGCCGGTAAATGCCCAGCCCCGTGAACCAGCGCCAGTTGTGCGCATTGATGTAGGCGCCCAGCACGAACAACGCGATCACCAGCACCACGTTGATGCCGATGTGCCACAGAAAACGTTTCAGCATGGCCGCGATGGCCGCGTTTTCGGCCACCGGTTTCAAGCCCTGCAGCCAGCCGCTGTACGCCCGCGCCAGCATCTTGAGCGGCCCCGGCGTCACCATCTTGGCACCGGCGATGACCCCGTCGGCCGAACGCACCAGGTACGGCGACACGGCCATGCAAATGACCGACACCGTCACGGCTATCGGATACAGGAAGTTGCTGATTGCCCCCATCGACAAACCCAGCGTGGCAATCACGAACGAAAACTCGCCGATCTGCGCCATGCTCAAGCCCGTCCGCATGGCCGTGCGCGCGTCTTTGCCGGAGGCAAACACGCCCACGCCCACGGTCAGCGTCTTGCCGACGATCACCACGCCGGCCACGATCAGCGCCGGCACGATGTAGCGCGCCAGCAGGGCCGGATCAATGCGCAAGCCGATCGCGACGAAAAACAGTGCCGCAAACATGTCGCGCAGCGGTTCCACCAGATGCACCACGCGCCCCGCGCTGCGCGATTCGGCCACCACCACACCGGCCATGAAGGCGCCCAGCGCCACGCTGAAGCCCAGCTTGGCCGCCAGCAGACAGGCGCCGAAACAAATGCCCAGCACCAGCACCAGCAGCAATTCGTCGCGCCCGAAACCAGCCACGTAATCCACCAGTCGCGGCAGGATCAACAGCCCCAGCACCATGCCGACCACGACGAACATGCCCAGATGGCCGAGCACGCTGAACGCCATGTCCGCCTGCACCGTGCCGCCAATGGCCACCGCCGTCAGCAACGTGATGATGATGATGGTCGACACGTCCTCCGTGACCAGCATCGCCACCACCGTGCGCGCGAACGGCAAATGTTCCAGCTTGCCTTCGGACAAGGTGCGTGTGGCCACCATGGTCGAAGACAACGACACGATCGCGCCCAGGAACAGGCAATCCACCCGGCCCCAGCCAAACGCGTGGCCCACGCCGTAACCGATCCACATCATCAGCGACACTTCCGCCACCGTCGCCACCAGCACGCCGCCGCCTACCTCGCGCAGCTTGCGCACGCTGAACTCCAACCCCAGCGTGAACATCAACAGCACCAGGCCCAGGTTGGAGATGTCGTCGATGGTGCGCGGATCGGCCACCAGCACCCCCGGCGTGTGCGGCCCGATCAGCACGCCCGCCAGAATGTAGCCCAGCAATACCGGTTGACGCAGGCGGTGAAACACCAGCGCCGTCACGCCTGCCACCATCATCACGATGGCGAGATCACCCACAAATCCTATCTCGTGCATACCCTAATCCTTGCCAGATCAACCCAGTATGCCGCACTCGCCCGCATACTCAGGCTGACCGGATACGGAAAACATGCAAAAATTGAAAAAAAAGGTTGACGAAACGGGGAACCACCGATAATCTTCTGCGCCTCCGGTGACGGGGCCATAGCTCAGCTGGGAGAGCGCCTGCATGGCATGCAGGAGGTCGGCGGTTCGATCCCGCCTGGCTCCACCATCCTCGTCCCCATCGTCTAGAGGCCTAGGACACCACCCTTTCACGGTGGCGACCGGGGTTCGAACCCCCGTGGGGACGCCAACTCTCCCTGGAGAGAGCCGGAGATACAATGCGGAGCGGTAGTTCAGCTGGTTAGAATGCTGGCCTGTCACGCCGGAGGTCGCGGGTTCGAGTCCCGTCCGCTCCGCCACTTATTTCAAAACAAAACGGTCGCCATCGGCGGCCGCTTTGTTTTGCACCATTGCCCGGAACCCGACACACCGGCGATACCGATGCGTCGCATGGGCCGGCTCAGCCGTCGGCTTCAACCGTGGTCGGCTTGCCGTGGGCATCCAGCGCAATCATCACGAACCGCGCCTGCGTGCACAGGCAACGGTCACCGGTGAGCAGGTCTTCCGCCGTCAGGCTGACTTCCACCTGCATCGAGCTGCGTCCCACCTCGACGATCACCGCCCGCACTTCCACCAGCTGCCCCTGGCGTACCGGCACGCGGAAATCAGCCCGTTCGGAACGACCGGTCACGACCGTTCGCCGTGCGTAGCGCGAGGCGGCGATGAAGGCCACCTTGTCCATCCACGCCAGCGCCTGGCCGCCGAACAACGTGCCGAGGTGATTGGTGTGGTGCGGGAAAACCATTTCCATCAAGACGGCTTCCCGCGGTCGTTGCGATGTCGGCATGACACATTCCATGGGTGGGGCGGGCCATTGTAAAGGCCTGTGAAATTCGGGGCAGCCCACGTCTGACCAGGCCACGGCAATGCCGATCAACACGCCGCCCGGCGACGATTGGTCGCCCCATCGTGACGGAGCGCGGGCATTGCAAAGACAGCCGACAAAAAGCCCGACCATATTGGCCGGGCTTCTGTTTTTCGCGACACCTGCATTCAGTGTTTTTTCGGTGTCGGCCCCTGCACCACCTGCACCAGGTTGGTCGGCTTGACGTACTTGTTGAACGCCGCGCGCACCTGCGCCGCCGTGAGGCTCAAGTAATGCCTGGCAGCCACCATCGGCTCGTCAAGCGGTTGCTCCCGGATGCTCCAGTTCAGCAGGGAATTGGCGATGCTGTTCACGCTGGACACGCCCAGCGGGATGGAGCGGATCTCGGCTTGCTTGGCATTGCGCAGCTCGTCGGGCTTGACGTTCTCGTCCAGCATTGCCTTGAGGTTCTTGGCCACCAGACCGTCGACCGGCGCGACCTTGGCCGGATCGCTGGCGTAATGCACGAAGAAGATTGAACGCGTGCGTCCGAAGTTCATGCCGGAACCGGCGCCATAGGCATAACCGTGCTTGACGCGGATGTCCACCATCAGGCGCGAGGCAAAGCCGTTGCCACCAAGCACGTCATTGCCCAGCTGCAGCGCATAACGATGGGGGTTGTGCACGTTGAGCGCCATCATCTGGCCCATGAACACCTGGTCCTGCGAGGCATACGCGTTGGGCACGACGGTGTAGCCCGGCTTGTTGACCGGCACCGGCTTGAGCAGCACGTCTGGCTTGGGGCCAACGGCTTTCCAGGCACCGAAGTATTTCTCCACCTCGGCCTTGGCCGCAGCCGGCGTCACGTCACCAACCATGACGATGGTGGTCATGTCGGGACGGAAGGTCGACTTGTAATACGCCTTCACGTCGGCCAGGTTCAAGCCCATCACTGTTTGAGGCGTGGTCTGACGCAAGGCCGGGTCACCCGCCGGGAACAGCCCCTTGTAAAGCGCCCGCATCATCTTGTAGCGCGGCGATTGCAGCTGGCCGGCCACGGCGCGTGCCATGATCGGCTGTTTGGCCTTGAACGCTTTTTCAGGCAAGGCCGGATGCAGCTCGTCGGCGGCCAGCAATTGCATGCCGCGATCGAAATGCTCGCTCGGTACGGCCAGGCTGAAATTGCTGCCACCGGACACGCTGGCGGCGATCTCGTCCTGCGCCTTGTGGAACGCCTCGCGATCAAGCTTTTGCGTGCCGTAACTGAACAACTGGTCGAGCAGGCTGCTGACGCCGTCCTGCCCCTTCGGCGCCTGCAAGTCGGCATTCTGGTCGATGCGGCCGACCACGGTGACGGTCTTGCTGACGTGCTCGGGCTGCACGATGAGCGTGATGCCGTTGGCCAGGTGCATCGTCACCGGATCGAGCGTCCAATGCGGCATGTCCAGCTTGGCCAGCGCCTTGTTGGCCCACGCCGGCAACGGTGCGTCGAGCTTGTCGTTGCTGCCGAATTTTTCGGTGCCACCGAAGCCCTGGCTGTGCGGCGGGCGCTTGCCGTTCGGGCTGGGTGTGAGCACCACGGTGACGCGCTGGTCATGCTTGAGATACTCGCGCGCCACGCGATCAACATCGGCCGGCGTGACCGCCTCGATCAGGTCCAGTGCCGCTTTCGGCGATGCCACGCCCTGCCACGCGATGGCCTGCGACCATGACTGCGCCAGCCCGGTAAGGCTGTTCTTGTTGAACTCGAAATCGGACCTGGCCTGACGTTTGACCGCAGCCACGAGATCCGCCTGCACGCCATGCTTGAGCAGGTGATCGATCACGCCCTGCATGTCGGCCTGCGCCGCCTTGGCATCGCCCCCTTTGGGGAAATCGACTTCGACAATGCCCATGCCGCCATGCACGAACGATTGCGTGCCGGCACCGGCGTCCAGCACCTTGCCCTGCGCCGCCAACATGGACAGCGGACTGCGTGCGTTGTTGAGCACGTCCATCAGCACCTGCAGCGCGGCGTAATCCTTCGACTGCTGGCCCGGCAAGCGGTAGATGAACTGCACCGAGCCATTGGCGTCCGGCGTGGTCTTGGCGATGGTCTGCGACTTGAACGGCTGGTACACCGCCGGCTTGCGTGCCGGCAGTTCGGCTTTGGGAATACTGCCGAAAAGCTGCTTGATCCTGGCCAGCGTGGCCTGCGGATCAACATCGCCGGCCACCACCAGCAGCGCGTTGTTGGGCTGGTACCAGTGGTTGTAGAAATTTTCGAGAATGGCATGCGTGGTCTTGTCGAACGACGGTCGTGTGCCCAGCGCGTCCTCGGCGTAGCCGGTATCGGCAAACAGGATCTTCTCGGCCTGCTCGAACGCCAGCTCGTCGGGACTGGAAATGTCGCGCGAGACTTCCTGCTCGATGGCACCTTTTTCCAGGCTCCAGTCCTTCTTGCTCAGCAGCGCGCCGCGCATGCGCAGCGACTCGATCTTCAGCAGCACGTCGGTGTATTGCGCCGGCGCGACGAAGAAATACTGCGTGCCATCCTCGGTGGTGAACGCGTTGTTCTGTGCGCCCATCTTGCCGGTCAGCTCGTTGAGCTGGGCGCCAGTGAGACCCTTCACGTCGCGGAACATCATGTGTTCCAGCGCGTGCGCCGTGCCCGGAAAGCCTTTGGGCGTCTCGTAGCCGCCGGTCTTGTAGGTGATCTGCGTGGTCACCGTCGGCGACAGGGTGTCACGCACGATGACGACCTGCAGGCCGTTGGCCAGCGTGGCGCGCAATACGTTGCCCTGTGTGGCCGCGGCGCTTGCCGACGGCGTGGCGGCCGCCGTCCCGACGCCGCCAACGACCAGGCCGATGCCCAGCGCCACGCCCAATGCCAACGGTGTGAACTTTCCAAGATGCTTCATGGATTCCTTGCTCCTGGAGGGCGTCCAAGGATCCGACGTGCCTGCCCTCCCCAAGGCATCGTCGGCCACACTGACAATCTGCTGAGGATATCCATGCGCGCATCGACTGCACAATGCCGAAAGTCCCATGTCCGCCACGTGGTCGCATGTCGATGCGCCCAACGGTTCTTTGGGGCCTTTTCGGGACACGTTATAAAGTAGGCCCCTCACGGCTACGGGAATCCACGAACATGCCGGACGCACGTCGCTACTACGACCTGCCATCCCCTTTCCAGATGAAGCGCGGCGGCACGCTGACCGGCGCACACCTGGCCTATGAAACCTGGGGCACGCTCAACGCGCAACGCGACAACGCCCTGCTGATCCTGACCGGGCTGTCGCCCAGCGCGCATGCCGCCGCCAATGCTGACGACCCCTCGCCCGGCTGGTGGGAAGCCATGCTGGGGCCGGGCAAGCCGATCGACAGTGATCGCTTCTTCGTCATCTGCGTCAACTCGCTGGGCAGCGACAAGGGCTCGACCGGGCCGGCATCGATCGCTCCAGGCTCGACCGTGCCCTATCGCCTCGACTTTCCCGAACTGGCACTGGAAGACGTCGCCAACGCGGCGTACGCGCTGGTGCACGACGGCCTGGGCATCGAACACCTGGCCTGCCTCATCGGCTGCTCGATGGGCGGCATGGGCGCGCTGGCCTACATGCTGCAACACCCCGGCAGCGTGCGCGCGCACGTCAGCGTCGACACCGCGCCGCAGGCACAGCCGTTTGCCATCGCCATCCGCTCGCTGCAACGCGAAGCCATCCGCCTGGATCCCAACTTCAACGACGGTCATTACGACGACGCGCACTACCCCGCGCACGGCATGGCCATCGCGCGCAAGCTGGGCGTCATCACCTACCGCTCGGCGATGGAATGGAACGGCCGCTTCGCGCGCATCCGGCTTGATCCCGACGAGCGCGAGGACGAGCCGTTCGGTTTCGAGTTCCAGGTCGAGTCGTACCTCGAATACCACGCACGCCGCTTCACCGGCAGCTTCGATCCCAACTGCTACTTGTACCTGTCGCGCGCCAGCGACTGGTTCGACGTGGCCGAATACGGCCAGGGCGACGTGCTGGCCGGATTGACGCGCATCAAGATCGAACGCGCCATGGTGATCGGTGTATCCACCGACATCCTGTTTCCACTGGAGCAGCAGGAACAGATCGCCGAGGGCCTCAAGCGCGCGGGCGCCGAAGTCGAATTCGTGGCACTGGATTCGCCACAGGGCCATGATGCCTTCCTGGTCGACACCGACAACTACGGCCAGGCTATCGGCGGCTTCCTTGATCGCCTGTAGCCGGCCGGCGAGGAGTCAGCACACTTTTTTCGTGCCAAACCCTCGACGATGCCCATCGAATAAGGCATACTCGCCAGCCCGTGCCGAAGTGGCGGAATTGGTAGACGCAGCGGATTCAAAATCCGCCGCCCTTAAAAGCGTGTGGGTTCGAGTCCCACCTTCGGCACCATCTCCTGCGTCACGCGCTGACGCGTGTAGGAAAATTCCTACATCAACTTGCGCCATTCCCCTACAGACATCTTTCGTCGGCGAGTCCATCATTTCTCCCATGGAAACGCGCTTGCCGGCGCATCTCGCGGAAGGGGATTGAACAGGACTTCAACCGGCAAACGCCCTCTGATTCCGAACGGCATGTCTTCGCGACATGCCGTTTTTGCGTGCAGGGCCACTTTGGCCGCCTCCGTACGTACGCGTAGGGTTTCCCCTACACAACGTTGCGAATTTGGCTGACAGACGGATGTCCATCGCAAGTCCACAATGCCTGCCCATAGACACATGGACACGCGCTTGCCGGCGCATCTCGCGGATGGGGATTGGAACGGATTCCAACCGGCAAACGCCCTTTTTTCCAAACAAGAAACGGCACGTCTCGGCGTGCCGTTTCTTGTTGTCCGCAGGGCTCCAACAACGTCGAATTCAGGCTGCGACCCGCCCAGGCACGCTGCTGCGGATGAGGTAATCGAACGCGCTCAATGCAGCGGTTGACCCCGCCCCCATGGCGATGACGATCTGCTTGTACGGCACGGTGGTGGCGTCACCCGCGGCAAAGACGCCCGGCAATGACGTCGCCCCCCGTTCGTCGATGACGATCTCGCCGCGCGGCGTGAGTTCCAGTACACCCTTGAGCCATTCGGTATTGGGCAGCAACCCGATCTGCACGAAGATGCCTTCCAGCGCCAGGTCGTGCAACTGGCCGCTGGTGCGGTTGGTGTAACGCAGGCCGTTGACCTTGCGCCCATCGCCCAGCACCTCGGTGGTCTGCGCACCAACGATGATGTCGACATTGCCCAGGCTGCGCAATTTTGCCTGCAGCACGGCATCGGCCCGCAGCGTGTCGCCAAATTCGATCAGCGTGACGTGTGCCACGATGCCCGCCAGATCGATGGCCGCCTCGACACCCGAGTTGCCACCACCGACGACCGCCACGCGCTTGCCCTTGTAAAGGGGACCGTCGCAATGTGGACAGTACGCCACGCCCTTGTTGCGATACACATCCTCTCCCGGCACGCCCAGCTGACGCCAGCGCGCGCCAGTGGAAAGGATGACGGTCCTGGACTTGAGACTGGCACCGTTGCCCAGGCGCACTTCCACCAGGCCATCCGCATTTTGATCGGCCGGAATCAGGGCTGCCGCGCGTTGCTGGTCCATGATATCGACGTCGTGGCTGGCCACGTGCGCCTGAAGCGCTGCACCCAGGCGCGGACCCTCGGTGTAATCGACCGAGATGAAGTTTTCGATGGCCATGGTATCCAGCACCTGACCGCCGAAACGCTCGGCCGCCACGCCAGTGCGAATGCCCTTGCGCGCCGCGTAGATGGCGGCTGCCGCGCCGGCCGGACCGCCACCGACGACCAGCATGTCGAATGGCGCCTTGGCATTGAGCGTTTCGGCCGCACGCGTGCCGGCACCGGTGTCGAGCCTGGCCACGATGTCGGCCACGGTCATGCGGCCCTGGTCGAATACCTCGCCATTCAAGTACACGGTGGGCACCGACATGATCTCGCGCGCGGCGACCTCGTCCTGGAACAGCGCGCCGTCGATGGACACGTGCGAGATGCGCGGATTGAGCACGCTCATGAGATTGAGCGCCTGCACGGTTTCCGGGCAGTTCTGGCACGACAGCGACATGAAAGTCTCGAAGTGATATTCCCCCGGCAGCCGGCGCACGGCCTGCGCCAGCTCCGGTTCGATCCGGGCCGGATGGCCGCCCACATGCAGCAGCGCCAGCACCAGCGAACTGAACTCGTGCCCCAGCGGAATGCCGGCAAAACGCACGCCATCAGCCACGCCATCACTGCGCACGGCAAACGAGGGACGACGTACATCGGCCGTCTCGTCGCGCACCACACTGACCATGTCGTTGAGGGAAGCGACCTGATTCAGCAAGTCTTCCAGCTCGCGCGATTTGGCGCCGTCATCCAGCGCGGCGACCAGCTGCACCGGGCGCGTCAATTTTTCGAGATAGGCCGCAAGCTGGGCCGAGAGGGTTTCATTCAACATGACCATCTCCTGGGGAGGGGAGAAACGTGCCCGAAGGCTTGTGACAGCGGCCGGCACCGGGGAGCGACGAGCGCGCCGGAGGGGGGGAGAGAGCGCCGTCTGGCGCCGGCCGCTGACACAGGCTTTCGGAAGTGGATCCGGGCTTGCGCCCGGATCCGATACCGCGGTGAAACAAGCGTCAAGCTCAGATCTTGCCGACCAGTTCCAGCGACGGCTCCAGCGTCTTTTCGCCTTCCTGCCACTTGGCCGGGCACACTTCGTTCGGATGCGCGGCGACATACTGGGCGGCCTTGACCTTGCGCAGCAGCTCGGACGCGTCGCGGCCGATGTTGCCGGCGTGCACTTCGACGATCTGGATCTTGCCTTCCGGGTCGATCACGAACGTGCCACGGTCGGCAATGCCGGCATCTTCGATCAGCACGTCAAAATTGCGCGAGATGACGTGGGTCGGATCGCCCAGCATGGTGTAGTTGATCTTGCCGACGGCCGCGGAGCTGTCGTGCCAGGCCTTGTGCGCGAAATGCGTATCGGTGGACACGGAGTAGATCTCGACGCCCAGCTTCTGGAACTCGGCGTAATGGTCAGCCAGGTCTTCCAGCTCGGTCGGGCACACGAACGTGAAATCGGCCGGATAGAAGAACACCACGGACCACTTGCCCTTGAGGTCGGCATCGCTCACGTCGATGAACTTGCCCTGCTTGAAGGCCTGCGCCGCGAACGGCTTGATCTCGGTGTTGATGAGGGACATGAAAAACTCCTTTGTGGAGGTTGGGGAAGGTTTCGATGCGGGCCATTGTACGGTTGCGTATGGATTAGTCCAATTGATTGTTTGATGGACATCGATAGTTTTGTACAATCACCACATTCCCCGTCCAAAGATGCTCCCAAAACCCGCCGGCAGCACGAAAAAGGCCGCCAACGGCGGCCCTGGAACCCGGCAAGAACTGGATGTTCAGTCGGCAGTCAACGCGGACGTCTCGTCGCCCTTCCCCAGCAATCCATGGGTGCGCATCAACTGCGCCAACCCGACAACATGCTCGACACCGAGCTTTTCCAGCAGCCGCTGCTTGTAGGTGGATACCGTCTTCGGGCTCAGGCAAAGCTGTTCGGCCACGACGTTGAGGGAATAACCACGCACCAGCATCATGGCAACTTCAAGTTCACGTCCCGACAAGGCATCGAACGGCGAGGCCGCGTCATCCAGCGACGACAAGGCCATGCGCTTGGCCATCTCGGTCGCGAGGTAGCGGTCCCCCCGGGCGACGCAACGCACGGCTGCCACCAGTTCGGTGGCGGGACAGGCCTTGGTCAGATAACCAAGGGCACCCGCTTCCAGCAGGCGCCGCGGAAAACGCGCGTCGTCAACCACGGTGAGGATGAGGATATGCGTGGGCAGACCGGCCCGGGCTACCCGCATGGTCAACTCCATGCCACTCATGCCGGGCATGTGCACGTCGACCAGGGCCACGGCAGGACGTTCCTGGCGAATCAGCGCCAGCCCGTCTTCCGCCGTTCCAGCCTCCCCCAACACCCGGATGTCCGACTGCTTCTCGAGGATCATGCGGAAGCCGACCCGCACCAGCTCATGGTCATCGACCAGCACGACACCAATCATGGCGTCCCTCCTCCATTGGCCCTGCAACAATCTCTTGTCCCATCATGGGACAGCCGCCGGGAAAACGCCACGGCCATTCCCGTCACGCACTCGCCGGATCCACCGCCGCATCATGTCGGACAAGGCCGATGCCCCGTGTCGGCGGCATCGGCCAGGCGCGGCATCACAGCCGGCTGGTGGCGACCTTGACGTCGGTGTTCTGCTTGAGCACCTTCAGCCACTCATTGGTCGCGCTGGTCGCAAACGCTTGCCGCATCTGCGCCAGCAGCATCTTGCGCTGCATGGCCGGCAACTTGTCCGGATTGCCCGGATGAACGGCATCGAGCGACAGCAACGCAAAACTGCCGTTGCCAAGCGACACCATGCCGAAGCTGGGCTTCTTGTCAGCCGGATGTGCCATGGTGAAGGCCTTGTCCAGCAGCACCGCGCTTACATTCGGCTGATGCCGCGTGGCGCCCTTGAGTTGCAGTACCGGCTGCTGGGCCGACTTGGCCACGGCCTCGAGACCGGCAGCCGGCAGTTTGGCAAACAAGGCCTGCGCGCTCTTCTTGGCTGCCTGATCCACGCGCTGATCAAGAATCGCCTGCCGGATCGCATCACTGACCGATGCCAACGACTTCGGCGTGGCCTTGTCGTGCGTCATCACGTGGATGACCACGATGTGGTTCGTGCCCAAGGTGATCGGGTCTGACGTGTTGCCGTCCTTGAGTACGCTGGACGAGAACGCCGCCTTGACCACGGCCGGATTGGCGGCAATGCCATCCTTGCCACCATCGCGGCTGAACAGCCCGGTTTGCTGGATGGTCAGATGCAGCTTCTCGGCCGCCGGCTCCAGCGAAGCGGGATTTTCGTACACCAGGTCGGTCAACTTGCCGGCCAGTGTGCTGTAGGCCTTCTCGCGTTCGGTCTTTTCGACCTCGGCCAGCAGCTGGTCACGCACTTCGCTGAACGGCTTGGTCTTGCCGGCACGGATGTCACGCAGCCAGATGATCTCGTAGCCATCGGGCGTCAACACCGGCGCGGAAATCTGGCCTTTCTGCATGGCGAACATGGCATCCTGGAATGCCTTGTTGGTCACGCCTTTCTGCAGCCAGCCAAGGTTGCCGCCCTGGAAGCTGGAACCGGCATCGTCGGAATACTTTTTCGCCAACGCGGCAAAATCCGCTCCCTTGGCCTTGGCCAGCGCGTCAACCTTGTTGGCCTTGGCCAACGCCGCTTTCTGCTGCGCCGGCGTGGCATTGGTCGGCACCTTGACGAGGATGTGCGAAACCAGACGCTGCTGCGGTTCGACGAACCGGCTCTTTTCCTGCGCGTAACGCGCCTTCAACGCGGCATCGCCGACCTTGGCCGTCGGCGCCTTGAGTTTGGAGGCGTCCAGTTCGATGTATTTGACCGCCACGCGTTCGGGCGTCATGAATTGGCTCTGATGCGCCTTGTAATAGGCGGCCACTGCGGCATCGGACACCTTGGTGTCCTGAAGCGCGGGGCGCGGCAGCACCACGTAATGCAGATCACGCGTCTGCATTTGCAGCTTGAGATAGGCGTCAACATCGGCCGGTCCCAACGTGCTGGTGTCACTGATGGCCGACGGCAACAGCTTGGTCTGCAGGTCGGCCTGGACCTTCTGCTGGAACTGCATCGGCGTCATGCCGTTGCTGGTCAGCACGGCCTGGTAGGAATTGGGATCGAACTTGCCATTGATCTGGAAGGCCGGTACATCGGCAATCTGCGCGCGTATGGCCGCCTTGGTCACCACCAGCCCGAGCTTGTCACTCGAACTTTGCAACAGGTAGCGATCAATCATGCCGTCCAGTACCTTCTTCTTGAAGGATGTCTGCTGGAATTCGGCGGCATCGAACTTGTCCCCCTGCTGTTCGCTCATCTGCCGGCGCAGATTGTTCATCTGCGTCTGGAACTCCTGCTGAGAGATCTTGTGCTTGCCGACCTTGGCGACCCAAGTGTCCTGATTGCTGACGCTGTAACTGCCAACACCAAAGGCAACGGCCATCAGGAGGCCCAAGCCACCAAAAATGATGACGCCCGGCCAGCCCATGAATTTTTCGCGCAAACTCTGAAGCATGAAATCGGTTCCAACGTAGGCAGGAACGACAAGGGCGCCACAGGCGCCCTTGTGCGGTGTAACCCTGTGAATGGCGAGGTGGCGGAAATCTCCGTCAACGGGTTCGTATTCTAGCCGAACCCTGGCCATCGCTTTTGGTGGGTGCTGAGGGTTTCGAACCCCCGACCCTCGCCGTGTAAAGGCGACGCTCTACCGCTGAGCTAAGCACCCTTGCAATCGCTGGCCCGTCAACGCCGCGCGGGCTTGCCGGGATTGCAGTTGCGCAAACTCAGTTCAGCGCGTCCTTCAACGCCTTGCCCGGCTTGAATGCCGGAACCTTCGAAGCCTTGATCTTGATCTGCTCATTGGTGCGCGGGTTGCGACCCATGCGTGCCGCACGCTTGCGCACGGAGAAGGTGCCAAAGCCGACCAGGGAAACGGTGTCACCCTTCTTCAGCGCTTTCTTGACGGCTTCGGTAACCGCATCGACTGCATGCGCCGCATCAGTCTTGGAGATGTTGCATTCGTCGGCGACTTGGTTGACGAGATCAGTTTTGTTCATTGAATCACTCCCTAAAACAGTGGATGTTCAGCGCGCAGGATCCGGACGAGACAACGCCCGCTGATACAGATGAATCCGGTAGACACTCCCCCTATAGAGGGCCTCCTCATTCACCGCACCCGCCGGCCGTTGACGACGCCAGCTAGGCGCAGCGTGATCTTTATACCAGTGCCCTTGCATGTCCGCAATACAAGATGGCACAAGGGTTTGCGCCGTTTCACACCCCATGCCTCACTTGCACGACAGGCGCAAAAAATGCTTGCCTGACAAGCAACGAATCGCTTTGCCGCGCAATATCAACACGATGCGTGATCCCCTGCAGGTATCGCCGCAAGCCGCGGACACCTTCAGGCGACGCCGCTTTCACGGCATCGCCTGAAGCAAACATCAATGCGGACGAGCCGGCGTACGCTGGCGCGCCTTGCCCGAAACGCCCCGCTGTCCACGCGGTGTCTTGGCCTTGCCACGCGTGACCGCCGGCCCGACCGGACGCTCCAGGGCCAGGTCCAGCACCTCGTCGATCCAGCGCACCGGATGGATGTCCAGGGCCTTGGTGACATTGTCCGGAATCTCGGCAAGGTCCTTCTTGTTTTCCTCGGGAATGATCACCGTGGTGATGCCGCCGCGATGCGCCGCGAGCAGTTTTTCCTTGAGGCCACCAATCGGCAGCACGCGGCCGCGCAGGGTGATCTCGCCGGTCATGGCCACTTCCGAGCGCACCGGAATCCCGGTCAGCACCGACACCAGTGCCGTGCACATGGCGATGCCCGCACTGGGGCCGTCCTTGGGCGTGGCACCTTCGGGAACATGCACGTGGATGTCATGTTTTTGATGAAATTCGTTGTCGATGCCCAGAGTCTCGGCGCGCGCGCGCACCACCGACAACGCCGCCATGATCGATTCCTTCATGACATCGCCCAGCTGGCCGGTATGCACCAGCTTGCCCTTGCCCGGCATCAACGCGCACTCGATCTGCAGCAGCTCGCCACCGACCTGCGTCCACGCCAGGCCCGTCACCAGCCCCACTTCGTTTTGCTGCTCCTTGCGGCCAAAATCGAACCGGCGCACGCCCAGGTACTTGTCCAGATTGCGCGCGTCGACCTTGACCATGCCGGCTGCCGTGGCCTTCTTGCCCTTTTTGGCCGGACCGGACAGCGCCAATTGCTTGACCACCTTGCGGCAGATGCGCGCCAGCTCACGCTCCAGATTGCGCACACCCGACTCGCGCGTGTAGTAGCGCACGATATCGCGGATGGCCCCCTCGGACACGGCAAGCTCGCCTTCCTTGAGACCGTTGGCCTTGAGCTCTTTCGGCAACAGATAGCGTTCGGCGATGGCCAGCTTCTCGTCCTCGGTGTAGCCGGGGATGCGGATCACCTCCATGCGGTCGAGCAGCGGCCCCGGGATGTTCAGCGAGTTGGCCGTCGCGATCCACATGACGTGCGACAGGTCCAGGTCGACTTCCAGATAATGGTCGTTGAAGGCGTGATTCTGTTCCGGATCAAGCACCTCGAGCAGCGCCGAGGACGGATCGCCGCGAAAATCCATGCTCATCTTGTCGATCTCGTCGAGCATGAACAGCGGGTTCTGCGTACCCGCCTTCTTGAGGTTTTGCACGATGCGGCCCGGCATCGAACCGATGTAGGTGCGCCGATGGCCGCGAATCTCGGCCTCGTCGCGCACACCGCCCAGGCTCATGCGCACGAACTTGCGGTTGGTCGCGCGGGCGATGGACTGCCCCAGCGAGGTCTTGCCCACGCCCGGCGGTCCGACCAGGCACAGGATCGGGCCTTTCATGGCCTTCACGCGCTGCTGCACGGCCAGATACTCGAGGATGCGTTCCTTGACCTTTTCCAAGCCGTAATGATCGGCATCAAGCACGCCTTCGGCTTCCTTGAGATTGGTACTGACGTGCGAGCGCTTCTTCCACGGCACGGCGACCAGCCAGTCGAGGTAGTTGCGCACCACCGATGCCTCGGCCGACATCGGCGACATCTGCTTGAGTTTGCCCAGCTCCTGGTTGGCCTTGGCCAGCACCGTCTTGGGCATGCCGGCATCGGCGATTTTCTTTTCCAGCAGGTCCAGCTCGCTGGCGCCCTCGCCGTCGCCGCCCAGTTCCTTCTGGATGGCCTTCATCTGTTCGTTGAGGTAATACTCGCGCTGGCTTTTTTCCATCTGCGACTTGATGCGCCCGCGAATGCGCTTTTCCACGCGCTGCAGGTCCATCTCGTTGTCGACCAGGCCGATCAGCTTTTCGAGGCGCTTGCCGACATCGAGCATTTCCAGCACCAGCTGCTTGTCGGCCAGGCGCACGGAAAGATGCGCGGCGATGGAATCGGCCAGACGCGACGGATCGTCGATGCCGGACAACGTCGACAGGATTTCCGGCGGCAACTTGCGGCTTTGCTTGACCAGCTGCTCGAACAACGACACCAGCGTATGCGCCACCACATCGAGTTCCTGCGCCTTGCTGCTGGCGACCGACTCGACCTTGTGCGCCACGGCGCTCAATACATCCTCGCCGGGCTGCCATTTGTCGATCGCCACGCGCGACTGGCCTTCGACCAGCACCTTGACGGTGCCGTCCGGCAACTTCAGCAGCTGCAAGACGCCGGCCAACGTGCCGACCTGGTACAAATCATCGCCCTTGGGATCGTCGGTGTCGGGGCTGGTCTGCGCGACCAGCAGGATCTGGCGCTCGTTTTCCATCGCCACTTCGAGTGCGCGCATCGACTTGTCGCGACCGACGAACAGCGGAATGACCATGTTGGGGTAAACCACAACGTCGCGCAGCGGCAGAACCGGCAAGGAGTCGAGCTGCACGTGGGCGGGGGCGGACTTGCGTGGCATCAGGCAATCTCTGGAGTTGAAACGAGGACAAGCCCGAGACTGCGCCCGGGTTCTCATCATGGTCAAGTGGTGGCTTATGCTGCCGGATCAAGGGTGACGCGCCAATGCGCATCACACAAACGCGAACGCCTTCCCGGTGCATCCGGGAAGGCGTTCGTGGCATGCCGCAAGCGAAACCTCGTCGTCACGCGGCGCCGCCGGCCTCTTCCAGCTTGGGCGGCTGCATGTTGCCGTGGTAGATGAGATACGGCTCGGCCTGGCCTTCGATGACGGCCTCGTCGACCACCACCTTGCTGACGTGTTCGAGCGACGGCAGCTCATACATGGTGTCCAGCAGCACTTGCTCGAGAATGGTGCGCAGGCCGCGCGCGCCGGTCTTGCGCTTGAGCGCCTTCTTGGCCACGGCACGCAAGGCTTCGGGCCGGAACTCCAGCTCGACGTTTTCCATCTCGAACAGTTTCTTGAACTGTTTGGTGACGGCGTTCTTCGGCTCGACCAGGATTTGCACCAGCGCATCCTCGTCCAGCTCGTCCAGCGTGGCCACCACCGGCAAACGGCCGACGAACTCGGGGATCAGGCCAAAATGCACCAGATCTTCCGGTTCGACCGAAGACAGCAGCTTGCCGATGTTGTCCTTGCGGTCCTTGGAACGCACTTCGGCGTTGAAGCCGATGCCGGTCGTCTCCGAGCGCCGCTGGATGACCTTTTCCAGACCGGCAAACGCGCCCCCGCAGATGAACAGGATGTTCTTGGTGTCGACCTGCAAAAATTCCTGCTGCGGATGCTTGCGCCCGCCCTGCGGCGGAATCGACGCCAGCGTGCCTTCGATCAGCTTGAGCAGCGCCTGCTGCACGCCCTCGCCAGACACGTCGCGCGTGATCGACGGGTTTTCGCTCTTGCGCGAAATCTTGTCGATCTCGTCGATGTAGACAATGCCGGCCTGCGCCTTCTCGACGTCGTAGTCGCACTTTTGCAGCAGCTTCTGGATGATGTTCTCGACATCCTCACCCACGTAGCCGGCTTCGGTCAGCGTGGTGGCATCGGCAATCGTGAACGGCACGTTGAGCAGGCGCGCCAGCGTCTCGGCCAGCAGCGTCTTGCCCGAGCCGGTCGGACCGATCAGCAGGATGTTGGACTTGGACAGCTCGACGCCGTCGTCCTTGCCGCGCGCTTCCTGGCGCTTGTAGTGGTTGTACACGGCCACCGCCAGCGCCTTCTTGGCACGGGTCTGGCCGATGACGTACTGGTCGAGCGTCTCGTTGATCTCGCGCGGCTTGGGCAGATGCGCGCGGCCGGCGGCCGCCTTCTCTTCCAGTTCCTCGCGGATGATGTCGTTGCAAAGTTCGACGCACTCATCGCAAATGAACACGGACGGACCCGCGATCAGTTTGCGTACTTCATGCTGGCTTTTGCCGCAAAACGAGCAGTAGAGAATCTTGCCACTGTCGTTGGAACGGCCCTGCCGGTCGTCGCTCATGCTGTTGTCCTGACCTGGTGATGCTTGCTAGTGGAGAATAGCATAGCGCGCCCCGCGGCCATGCCAAAAGAGGGCCGCCAGAAGGTCGATTGGGGGCTTTGTCAAAGGGGCATCGGGCGCCAAGACGGCGCCCGACGAAGGTTTCACGCCGACTTCACGCTCTCGCCGGGGCGCTTGTCGAGCACCTGGTCGATCAGGCCGTAGGCGCAGGCCTGGTCGGCACTCATGAAGTTGTCGCGCTCCATGTCGTGCTGCAGCTCGTCCACCGTCCTGCCGGTGTGGTGCGCGTACAGCTCGTTCAGGCGCCTGCGCAGGTAGATGATTTCCTTGGCGTGGATCTCGATGTCGGTGGCCTGGCCCTGCGCGCCACCGGACGGCTGGTGGATCATGACGCGCGAGTTGGGCAACGCGTAACGCTTGCCCTTGGCGCCTGCCATCAGCAGCAGGGAGCCGGCACTGCACGCCTGGCCGATGCACATCGTGCTGACGTCCGGCTTGATGAACTGCATGGTGTCGTAGATGGCCAGGCCCGCCGTGACCACGCCGCCGGGGCTGTTGATGTAGAAGTTGATGTCCTTGTCCGGGTTTTCGGACTCCAGGAACAACATCTGCGCCACCACCAGATTGGCCACGTCGTCGTCGATGGGGCCAACCAGGAAAATCACGCGCTCCTTGAGCAAACGCGAATAAATGTCGAACGAACGCTCGCCGCGGGCCGTCTGTTCGACGACCATCGGAACCAGATTGAGCGCCGTGCTTGGGGTGCTGTGGGACATGGAGCCTCCGTCAATCGTCAACGTCGCGCGGGCATGCCCCACGCACCAGTGGGCAGGAGCTTATCAGGCCGCCTGACCGGGACGCATCACCTCGTCGAAGCTCAGCGCCTTGTCGGTGGTCTTGGCGTTGTCCGCCACCCACTCGGCCACCTGGTCTTCCATCACGCGGTTTTGCAGTCCCTGCATCAACTGGGGGTCCTGCGCGTACAGTTCAACGACTTTTTCCGGCTCTTCATAAGTGGACGCGATGGTGCTGATGAACTGCGCCACGCGCTTGCGGTCCAGCTCCAGCTTCTGCTTGCGGGCAATCTCGCCCATCAGCAGCGCCGCGGCCACGCGCTTCTTGGCCATCGGACGAGCCGTGTCCAGCGCCTGTTGCGGCACTGCCTGGCCTTCCGGGATGCGACCTTCCAACAGCGCCTTGACTTCGCTTTCGACCATCACGTCCGGCACATCCAGATCCGGATAGGCATCGGCCAGCTTTTCGGCCACTTCATTCTTCAGGCGCACCAGCAGCGCGCCCTTGAGCTCGCGCTCGAGATTGCTGCGCACGTCGTCGCGGAAGGTTTCCAGCGAGCCGTCGGCAACGCCGAACTGCTTGATGAAATCCTCGTCCAGTTCCGGGATGTTCGGCTCCTGCACCTTGATGATCTTCAAGGTGACGGCGGCCTTGCGACCGGCCAGGTTCCCGTTGCCGAAATCGGCCGGGAACTCGATGTCCTCGTTGACTTCGTCGCCGGCGCTCTTGCCGGTCAGCGCGCCTTCCAGCGCCGTGAACAGCGTGCCTGAACCCAGCACGCTGCCGGCGCGCTCCAGGCCCTCGGCCGGGAAGCGGTAGTCGCCGACCGTGGCGCTGTATTCGAACATCACGAAGTCGTCGGCCTGCGAGGCACGCTCGACCACGTCGAAATGACGGCGCTGCTTGCGCAGGGTGTCGATCATGGCGTCGATGTCGGCGTCCTTCACTTCCGCCGTCGGACGCTCGATGGCCAGTTCCGCCACGTCGATTTCCGGGAATTCCGGCATCACCTCGAACGAGGCCGTGTAGGCGATCTCGCCGTTGTCCGGCGTGCCGGTCGTGTCGATGACAGGCTGCGCCACCGGCTGCAGCTTTTCCTGTTCGAACGCCTCGCGCAGGCTCTCGCCGATCATCTGCGACAGCGCTTCGCCGCGCACCTGCTCGCCAAAACGCTGCTTGACGACCTGCACCGGCACGCGGCCCGGCCGGAAGCCCTTCAGGCGCACGGTGCGGCCCAGCTCGGTGATGCGCGCGCTGACGTTGCTGTCCAACTGTTCAGCGGAAAGTTTGACCGTGAGCTTGCGCCCCAGCGTACCGACGTTTTCAACCGAAACTTGCATGAGATCTCCTGGAGCCACCCGACAGTTGGGCGCGTTGAGTGGCCATGTGCCACCTTGAATGAAAAGCCACCGGCCAACGATGGTGCGAAAGGGGGGACTCGAACCCCCACGGGGGTTGCCCGCTGGAACCTAAATCCAGTGCGTCTACCAATTCCGCCACTTTCGCGCATGCGCCGACCTTTGCACCAAGCCGGAACCAGCCATCGCCACTGCCGGCCTCGCGCACAAGCCCTCGATTTTAGTTGCGCGCACGCGGCGACACAAGCGCCCGCCCGCGCCTTTCGTGTCAAACCGGCAAAAGAAAAGCCCGCGCAAGCGCGGGCTTCGTCTTTAATGGTGGGCCGCCAGGGACTCGAACCCTGGACCAATTGATTAAGAGTCAACTGCTCTACCAGCTGAGCTAGCGGCCCATTGAGGGGTGGGGTGGATGATGGGATTCGAACCCACGACAACCGGAATCACAATCCGGGACTCTAACCAACTGAGCTACATCCACCACAGTTTGCAACACGGTGATCAGAGCTTAGCCGGAGGCGCCGATGGATTGTACCGCCGATTTGTCTTGAGCTACTCCCTTGTCACCCGCCGCAAAAAATCTTGAACTACTCCTTATTGATCCGCCGCGAACGCCTGTTGGCGCGCCCGGCAGGACTTGAACCTGCAACCCTCGGCTTAGAAGGCCGATGCTCTATCCAGTTAAGCTACACGGGGTTATTTATACTGTCTCTATATATTCTTTAGTGTATTTCTATTGTGCCAGCAAACTTTTTGAATTGCGCTGTAGCGCATGTGGTTGTCCCATCATTCCAGAAAACCAGCAAGTGGTCATGTTTTTCTGACCAGCCAACTATACCAATTCTCCCGTCCGACTGCACAAAATCTCCAGGCACGATACTAGGATCTGGTTTATATGTAAACCTAACTTTTGACATGATCCCCTCCTGAACAGTGGGTTGAACCCTAGTGGCCAAACACAAGATATATCCTAGGCTTGTGTTTCCTCTGTTTGGTTGTATACGCTCACAGTGCGGGTTAACTCACAACCAAACCATAAATACAGCCCAACCACTAGGGTCCAACATTTGGTTAAACCGTCAAGCCTGCCAGTTTAGACACGACATGAATCTGTTCATGCCAGGTTTGGCGGCGATCCTTTGGGTGCTCTTGCCTGTCGATTGGCCTAAGCCTGTGTCT
>DASVGR010000091.1:0-14879 GCA_036379395.1 Rhodanobacteraceae bacterium
GGCTTGTTCTACAAATGTAGTACAGTGCAAACATGAAGACGATCAGCAAACGCGAATTGAACCAGCAGACGGCGCGCGTGCTGGCGGAAGTGCGCGAAGACGAGCCGGTGTACATCACCGAGCGCGGGGTGCCGCGCTGGCGCATCGAGGCGACGGACGGCAGCGACGATCCGCTGGCGCGGTTGCGGGCGCAGGGCCGCGTGGTGGAGCGCAGGAAGAAGCCGCTGCCTTGGCCGGACGACTGGGAACAACGCGCGCATGGCCGTACGCCGGATGACGTGGATGCCTTGGTCGCCGCCATGCGCGAGGATCGTTGATGCGTTTTTATCTGGATACCTCGGTGGCCTTGCATGCGGTGTTGCCCGGCGGCGATCGACGCGCACGCGCGTGGTTGCAGGCGCTGGACGGTGGCGATGACGACATCTGCGCCTCGACATTGTTGCGGCTGGAAATGATCCGGGCGCTGCGGCGTGAACGGCTCGATACGGCCTGGGCGCAGCTGGTGCTGCAGCGTCTGGACCTGATCAGCATCGACGACGGCGTGCTGCGGTTTGCCGCCGCCATCGAGTCGCACGTCAAGTCGCTGGATGCCATCCATCTGGCCACCTGCTCGCTGCTCGGCAACGCGGTGACGATGGTGACGCACGACGCCAACATGGCCGACGTGGCCGGCAGTCTCGGGTTTGCGGTTCATGACCCGCTGGCCATGGAGGCGTTGCGGCATGAATAGGGCGATGGCGATGCGTGGACAAGTGGCGGGCTGAAAGCTAAGTTATTCCAAGGTAATAACAATGAATACCGAGGTGTGATATGGCCGCTTCCGTGAAAATCAGCGATGAGTTGAAGCAGCGCATCCAGCGTCTGGCCGGCCTGCGCCAGCGCTCGCCGCACTGGATCATGCGCGAGGCGATCGAGGAATATGTCGTGCGCGAAGAAAAACGCGAAGCGTTCAAGCGTGATGCGCTGCATGCCTGGCAGGCGTATCAGCGCGATGGCCGTCATCTGACGCTGGCAGAAGCCGATGCGTGGCTGGCGAAGCTGGAAGCTGGTGAAGATGCCGAGCCGCCCACGTGCCACAGTTGATCTGGACGCCGTCCGCACTGGCGGACGTAAAACGTCTGCATGGCTTCCTGGTCGACAAGGACGCGGAAGCTGCCCGGCGAGCGGTGCGGGCGATTCGCGAAAGCGTCAACATTTTGTCCCGCCATCCACACGTAGGAAAGCCCGTCGAGGGCATGGACCCCGAATTCAGGGAATGGCTGATTGATTTCGGCAGCAGCGGGTACGTGGCCCTGTACCGACTGGATGATGCTGATGTCAGTATTCTGGCGGTCCGGCATCAGAGGGAGGTTGGCATTGATGTGCATGAATTCGACGCATCCTGACGGGCTTGTCGCCCACAAGATCGTTCGTGGCGAGGATGTTCGGGGCGGCGCATACGCTTGTAGTCCAAAAAACGGCCGTGGCGAGCGTCGTTGGTGCCCCGGAGTTCAACGTTCACTGTCCGATGGTGGTTTGAAACGCTGATGCCTGTATCCAAGACCACGATCCTGATCGCCGACGACCAAGCCGATGTGCGCGAGGCGTTGCGCCTGCTGCTGAAGGCTGAAGGCATGGCGTGCGTGGCGGTGGACTCGCCGCTGGAGGCGTTGAAGGCGTTGCATGCGCGTGCGTTTGCCTGCGCGCTGATTGATCTCAACTACACGCGCGACACGACGTCCGGCGCGGAAGGTCTGGAGCTTCTGGAGCACCTGCGCGAGCAGGCGCCGGAGCTGCCGGTGGTGGTGATGACGGCGTGGGGCAACGTGCCGCTGGCGGTGGAGGCGATGCGTCGCGGGGCCGCCGATTTTGTCGAAAAGCCGTGGGACAACGCGCGCCTGGTGCGCATTCTCGACGCGCAGATCAAGCTGGCGCGCGGAGCGCGGCGCACGCAAAAACTGGAGGCGGAAAACGCCTTGCTGCGCGACGCCGAACCGGCGGATTTCGTGGCCGAGGCGCCGGCCATGCGGCGGGTGCTGGAGCTGGTCGCGCGCGTCGCGCCGTCCGACGCCAACGTGCTGGTGCGCGGCGAAAACGGCACCGGCAAGGGCGTCATCGCGCAAATGATCCACGCGCAGTCGCGCCGCGCGGCGGCGTCGCTGGTCAAGGTCAACATGGGTGGCATCAACGAGAACGTGTTCGAGTCGGAGATGTTCGGCCACGTCAAGGGCGCGTTCACTGACGCCCGCGAAGAACGCATCGGCCGTTTCGAGCTGGCCGATGGTGGCACGCTGTTTCTGGATGAGGTGGGCAACGTGCCGGTATCGCAGCAGCCCAAGTTGCTGCGCGTGCTGGAAGATCGCCAGTTCGAGCGGCTGGGTTCCTCGCGCACGCAGGACGTGGACGTGCGTCTGGTGGCGGCCACCAATGCCGATCTGGAAGCGGCGGTGGCCGCCGGACAGTTTCGCCGTGATCTGCTGTATCGCCTCAACACGTTCGAAATCCACCTGCCGCCGTTGCGCGAGCGGCGCGAGGACATCGTGCCGTTGGCGCGCCAGTTCCTGGCCCGCCACGCGCGGCATTACGGCCGCGACGGCCTGCATCTGACGGCGGCGGCCGAGCGTGCGCTGGCGGCATGGCGCTGGCCCGGCAACGTGCGCGAGTTGCAGCACCTCATGGAGCGCGCGGCGTTGCTGGCCGCGCATGACGCGGTGGACGAAAGCGCGCTCAATTTCGGCAACGTGGCACGGCCCGAAGGCGCGGCCGACCTGACAACCATGACGCTGGACGAAGCCGAGGCGTGGCTGGTGGCGCAGGCGCTGCAGCGTCACGCCGGCAACCTGCAGCGCGCGGCCGACGCGCTGGGCATCACGCGGCAAACCTTGTATCGGCGCATGGAAAAATACGACCTGCAGGCCGGCACGGACGAAGCCGATGCCTGAGCCGTCTCCGCGCAGCGCGCATTTGCCGCGCTTTGAGCGACGCGTGCGCACAGGCGCGTTGCTGGCGGCCCTGCCGGCCGTCGCGGGGTGCGTGGCGTTGATGGTTTTTGGCGGCGCTGCCGGCTGGTGGCCGTGGATGTTGCTGCTGGCGGTCGTGGTGGCCACGGTGTGGCTGGCGCGCTGGCATGGTCGGCGCGTGCTGTATCCGCTGTACACGCTGTCGGGCCTGATCGAGGCCTTGCGCCAAGGCGATTACAGCATGCGCGGCGCCACCGGCAGCGTGCTGGGCGACGTGGCGGTCGACATCAATGCGCTGGCTGAGCGATTGCAGGCCGAGCGGCTTCAATTCGAGGAAGCCACGCAATTGCTGGGCAAGACGCTGACCGCGCTCGCCAGCGCGGTGATGGTGTTCGATGCCGGGCGTCGGCTGCGCCTGGTCAACCCGGCGGCGCAGCGCCTGCTGGGCAAACCGCGGCATGCGCTGTTCGGACGCGAGGCCGGTGAATTGGGTGTGGATGGTCTGCTCGACGGCCCGGCCGCCGTCGTTGTCACGCATGCCTTTGCCGAGCGCGAAGGCCGCTTCGACGTGCGCCACACGGCCTTGCGTCGTGATGGCCGGGGCGGCCAGTTGCTGGTCGTCAGCGACGTGGGCGAGGTGCTGCGCGCCGAAGAACGCCAAGCCTGGCAGCGCCTGCTGCGCGTGCTGGGCCACGAGGTCAACAACTCGCTGGCGCCGATCCAGTCGATGGCCGGCACGCTGTCCACGCTGGTCGCACGCGAACCGCTGCCGGATGACTGGCGCGAGGATTTTGCCAGCGGCCTCAGCGTCATCGGCAACCGCGCCGGCGCCCTGACGCGCTTTCTGGCTGGCTACAGCAAGCTGGCCAAGTTGCCGCCGCCGGTGCGGCGACGCGTGGACGTGGCCGAGCTGGCGGCCAAGGTTGCGCGGCTGGAACAGCGCCTGCCGGTGGCGCTTTCCAGTATGCAGACGCTATGCATCGATGCCGATCCCGACCAGCTTGAACAGGCCTTGATCAATCTGGTCGCCAATGCCGTGGACGCGGCACCGCGCGATGCCGGCGAGGTGGCCTTGCGCTGGCATCGCGACGGCTCGCGCGCCGTCATCGAAGTGGTCGACAACGGGCCGGGACCGCCCTCCAGCGGCAACCTGTTCGTGCCGTTTTTCACCACCAAACCGGGCGGTTCCGGCATCGGTCTGGCGCTGGTGCGGCAGATTGCCGAAGCGCACGACGGTGGCGTCAGCCTGAGCGCGCGCGACGACGGGCCGGGTAGTATCGCGCGCTTGTGGCTGGGGTGAGGAAGTTCTGGTTGAAGCGGCAGGCAACGTGCCACTGGCAACGGCGGGAGCGCGCCCGCGCGGCTGACAGGCCGGACGCTGAAGGCCACAATGCGTCCTTGCGCGGCGCAGGTTGCCGCTGGCTGGATTTTGCCTGTTGTGATTATTGAATCGCTGCTCGATACCGACCTGTACAAGCTGACCATGATGCAGGCGGTGCTGCACCGCTTTCCGGCCGCCGAAGTGGCCTACGAACTGCATTGCCGCACGCCCGGCGCCATGCGCGATGTGCCGGTCGAGCGCGTGCGCGAGGAAGTGGCGCATTTGTGCAGCCTGCGCTTTGCCCCGCACGAGCTCGACTACCTGCGCTGCCTGCGCTACATCAAGCCCGATTTTGTGGAAATCCTGCGCCTGTTTCACCTGCAGGCCGAACATGTCCGCATCGACAAGGTCGACGGCGAACTGGTCATCACCATTCATGGGCCGTGGCTGCACACGATTTTGTTCGAGGTGCCGATTCTGGCCATCGTCAGCGAGCTGTACGCACAGCAACGCGGCGATGCGAGTAGCCAGGCCGAGGGCGAGGCGCGGCTGGAAGCCAAGATTTCGGCGGTGCAGGCGTTTGCCGGAGCCGACCATTTTCGTTTTGCCGAATTCGGCACGCGGCGACGTTTTTCACGCCGCTGGCAACAGCACGTCATCGCGCGTCTGGCCGAAGCATTGCCGCGTCAGTTGGTTGGCACCAGCAACGTGCTGTTTGCCATGCAGCAGGGCCTGGCGCCGGTCGGCACCATGGCGCACGAGTTCCTGCAGGCGGCGCAGGCGCTGGGGCCGCGGCTGGTCGATTCGCAGCGTTACGCGCTGGAAGCGTGGGTGCAGGAATACCGGGGTGATCTGGGCATCGCGCTGTCCGACGTGATCGGGCTGGAGGCTTTTCTGCGCGATTTCGACCTGTATTTTTGCAAGCTGTTCGACGGCGTGCGGCAGGATTCGGGTGACCCGTTCGCGTGGGGCGAGCGCATGCTTGAGCACTACGAAGCCATGCGTGTGGATGCGCGCGCCAAGACGTTCGTTTTCAGTGACGGGCTGGACATGGCCAAGGCTTTCGCGCTGCACCGGCGCTTTGCCGGGCGCGTCAACACCAGCTTCGGCATCGGCACGCATCTGACCAACGACATGGGCTTTGCCGCGCCCGGTCTGGTCATCAAGATGACGCGCTGCAACGGGCAGGCGGTGGCCAAGATCAGCGATGACGCCGGCAAGACGCTGTGTGCGGACGAGGCGTATCTGGCGTACCTGAAAAAGGTGTTCGCGGTCGGGTGAAGGTGTTCACGAAATGCCAAACTGAGGCTCTCGACCTATCGGTTGGCAGTTTGGTGGCTTTTGGTCCTTTTGGTGAGGCTTGCTATTTGACATTTGTTGATGCACGTGCTAGCCCTAATAAAGTGTTAGCCGCATGTAAGCACCGGGGTGAGGTGGAACCGTTAACCAAGGAGGTTACCCAGTGTTTCGTCAAATCGTTTTTGCTTTCGCCACGCTTGGAGTTTTAGGCTTCGCGCTACCTGCCGTTGGAGGGGGGCACAAGTGTGCAGATACCGCATGGCGGCATAAATGTTGCGACGGCCTCATCGGCCAGAGTCGCATCAATCGGAACGGACCTTAAGTGCGCAACCTGTGGTCTTGGATTGGGTGGCGGCGGAAATCCTGCACCCCCACCCCCACCACCGCCTTCGCGGACTACTACGCCGAAGTTGGCAATGTATAGAGTCGCACCATCAGCTGGGACCATATCCATCAGGTTCACCAACGGGCTCAATGCGGTGGTTGATACAGCTAAAGGTGTCATACGCATCACGAATAAATCCGGTGGGACAAGTGTAGTTAAGCTTGATGCGGCAGCGAGTGCGTGGGCGAAGGGGAGTGCTGGCTTGTCGCAGCAGTATCTGACTCAGATTCGTAGTATCGCGACCAATCACCATACCGCCAGCTCCTATTGCTAGAAAAGAGCCAATTAGGGCAAGATGTACGTGGTGTGGCGGGACTACAACCGAACTTAAAGGCGGCGGGGCCGTTTGGTACTTCGTGCTGGTGGGTACCTTTTGACGAGGGTGATGAGTACCCACTTGAATGCGACAGTAGCTGGGTGGACGCGATTGGAGGAGCCGAGTCGTCTGCGTGGGCTTACATGCAATCAGGATGGGGCTACGCGGAAAGTTGGTGGACACCTGCTGCGGATCCGAACCACCCTGATACGCGAGCTTTCTACGATTGGAACCAGATGCGAGTAGGTCATTGTCATGACCTCCCGCTTTCCTCAGCGGAACTTGGCCTTGCGGCTGGGGGTGTTGTGGGAGGATGTGCGGCTGGTGTGACGAACTTTGGTGTCAGTTGTGGTGGGGCGATATTGGGCTACACGGCTGCGGCCTATCAATATTCAAATGATCTTGGAGTCTGTAATTCGTCTTACCCAGGGCCGAACTGGAATTCCTGAAGTTTATTCCTCTGCTAATCATCGGCTTGGCATGATCATGGATGTTAAATGACGACTGAACGCACAGGTAAAAGTCTTTTTATTGCGCTACTCATGGTAACTGGCGCCATCATTGTTGTGCCTTGGGCGGTGTTTGCTGTGAATGGAGTGGTTGGAGTCCAGCAGGCTGTAGTATCCGCGGCGGTCATATTGATGGTCGCCGCGGTAGCTTTCTGTATCGTGTGGCTCGTACGACGACGCTTGGTTCGTGGGGATGAATTGACGAAACGGACGAAGGATATGTATCTCACTTGGGCAATTATTGTGGTTGTCTATATTGGGGTCATCATTCACTATTTCAGGTTCCACCATCTTCATTGACTGGTGGAAATGGAGCCAGTGAATCACCCCGAAAGTCCAAGAGATCGTTCCGCTTTATCAGGCCGATTCGGCAAGACTGGCCTGTTACCAATCAAAGTTGCTTCATCACATTACGGGCGGCGTGCAGACGTCATACCTGTTTAATGAATCTACAAAACCAGACGGCTTGGCTTTCACGGACTCGTAAAGTGGCGTCGCTGCTACTCGAAGGCCGGCGTCTAGACAGTCTTATGTCCATTCGGTCAAGCCTTCTGCCGTATTCATGGTCTGCCACGACGGTCGCTTCTTGAGCGTGGCGGCCAGTTTGGCTACGTTTGGCCACTCGGTGGCGGGCTTGGGCATGTGGCGCGCCCAGCGCATCAGCATCAGCGTGTACAGGTCGACCAGGCTGAACGTGTCGCCGAGCATGTACGGGCCGTGCGCGGCAAGGTGCGCGTCGATGAAATCCCAGCATTTTTCGATGGCGATGCGTGCGGACTCGGCCAGCTGGTCGGCCGCTTCGGGCAGGTGATCCTTGGGGAAAAACCACTGCCGGAACTGCGGTTGCAGGTTGTTGGCCAAGTACAACATCCACTGCAGGTAATCGGCACGCGAAGGGCTGCCGACAACCGGCGCCAGATGCGCTTCGGGATGGCGCTCGGCGATCAGCATGGCCAGCGCGGACGATTCGGTGTGCGGCTGGCCGTCGAACACCAGCGTCGGCACCATGCCCAGCGGGTTGATGGCCAGATATTCGGGCGTGCGCTGCTCGCCCTTGGTGATGTCGATGCGCTTGAGCTCAAGCGGCGCGCCGGCTTCGAGCAAGGCCAGATGCACGACGACATTGGCCGAACCGGGGGCGTAGTAAAGCGTGTACATGGGCAGATCCTGCAAGGGAAACCGGCTCATGATACGCCCGCGCATTGGATGTGCCTTTGCGGGGCGAAAGGGGCTTGCCACAAACCGACATCCGGCCATCGCGCGCGGGCGCGCTCCTGCGGCATGGCGTGGTCTGTCGATGGTTTTGTAGGAGCCCGCCTGCGGGCGAAAGGGGCTTGCCGCAAGCCGACATCAGGCTATCGCGCGCGGGCGCGCTCCCACGGGTGATCGGGTGATTGAGGTTGGTTGCTGGGCGGTGGCGATGCAAGCAAAGCCAGCGGCAACGTCGTTTGTGCGGGGTATCGAACCGCGTGCCCAGTCAAAAAGGCGAGGTTGATTAACCCCGTCCCTTTTGCGGTCCGGCGGCGGCATCGCTGCGCAACGTATGGCGCAAGTACGCCAGCTGGTTTTGCCAGTACTGCTCGCGCTTGAGCACCCAGGCGTGCACCATGGGCATGCCGAAGCCGGGTTTGGCGTCATGCTTGCTGGCATCGGCTTCGTAATATTGGAGCAGTGCCAGCCCCTGGTTCGGATAACCGCGCGATCCCAGGTTGGCCGCTTCCTCGAGAGCCGCCGAAATCTTCGTGTCCTGTGCCAGCGCTTTTTTGAAATACGTCAATGCCGTGTCGGGTTGATGTTTTTTCAGTGCCACCAGCCCTTGCAGGTACAAGGTATCTTGCCGTCGGCCGGTGATGGCCATCAGTTTGGTATTGGATCGTGTCGCGGCCAGCAATGCTTCGATGGTGGGCAACGACATTTGCGGGCACGGGGGATGACTGGTCTGGGCGATGGCGCGCGCGAACCAGTGTTCCAGCATCGCGCCCGGATCGCCCGTGGTGGCCAGCGATACCTTGGCCGCCTGCAAGGTTGTCGCGCTGACATGCCCCAGGTTGCATTCGGCACCAAACAGGTTCAGTGACAACTGCACCTGCGACGGGTCTTGCTTGAGCAGCTTGCGCAGGCTGGGGATGGCCAGTGCCGGCTGTCCGGCGTGCATTTGCGCCATGGCTGCGTTGGCTTGTGCGCGCGGCGAGTCGGGGTTCAGGTGCGCCCACAGCAAAGCCTGTTCGTGGGTGTTGCCCCACACGGCCGCGCGGGCGTGCGTCATGGTGCCCAAGCTGACAATGACCAGCACGGCAAACACGGCCTTGCCGACGTTGATCAAGGCTGGCGACGTGGGCTTGCCAGTACGCAGGGCTTTCAGCCAGCGATTGTGCGATGGATGGGACACTCCCGACCAAGGCCGGCGTTGCGGCACGCCGCACAACCACAATGCCAGCGGCCAGAACATCAGCAGGCTGGGCAGGTAATTGCGGTGTTCGAAATACAGCTCCAGTGCCACCGTGCTCGATTCGATGCTTTGGCCGACAAAATAGAACAACACGGCCAATGCCCAGGCCGGCCAGCGCCGATGCTGCTTCAGCGCGGCGACGATGAGGCCGACAACCGCCACCAGGCAAGGCAATGTCGTCCACGGGTGCAACAACGAGGTTGATGCGCGGATCTGGTCGTTGAACAATCCCGGCGTGAACGGACGTGGCAACCACAACAGTTGCAGGTAATCCATCAGCACGCGTGGCTCGGTCAGAAGGCGCTGCCCCATCGTCCATGGTCGCCGGCCGGTACCGTGGACAAACCCGTCCCAGCCACGATGCAGCAGATAGACGGCAACAATCAGGGCCGGCAGCCAGCCCAGTACGCGCAGCGCCCAACGATAGCGTCGTGCCGCCGGACCACCGTCCGGACGTGCCAGAAGCGTGTATTCGATGGTCAAGGCCAACGCCGGCAGGAGAATGCCATTGGCCTTGCTCAGCACGGCCAATACCGTGCACACACCCAGCCCCAGCAGCATCCATGCCCAGCCGCTGGCCGTCTGTCCGCCCAACAGGCGAGAGCGACCATGCAGCCACGCCAGCAGCCCGATCATGACGAAAGTGGCCGGCAACATGGCTTCGCGTTGCACGATATACAGCGTGGTCGATACCAAAAACGGATGCAGCAACCAGAAAGCGGTACCCAGCAAAGCCGCCAGATCAATTCGACGGCGGGATGCATGGCGCGCGTCGCGGGCCGCCGGGTCGGTGTCTCGTGAGCGCGCAAACGCCAGACCCAATTGCCGCAACAGGACAAACAGCAACACCCCGTTGACCAGATGCAACTCGATGCTGGTGCGCAGGAAGGGTTCCGGGTTGGCCGGCCAGGTGCGTGCGTCAAGCAAAAACGTCAGCATCGTGATCGGCCGTCCCGTGGGGTCGGCGTGGCCTGACGTGATGTAGCGCCAGAACGTGGCCCAGTTGTCCACCGGGCCGCTCGCACCAATGGCCGGCAAGTTGGCGAAGTCGTCGAACTGGAAGCCTCCCGTCAGGCCGGGATGGTAGGCCCACCAGGTACCGGCCAGAAGAATGGCCAACAATGCCACCGCGGCAACGGTGGATTTCCAGCTGAAGAAACGGCATGTAGTCACAGGCAGGCTTTTCAAATGGTGTCAGGGACAATTTCCGGCAGCTGAAGACAACTCAGGCCGACAACTTGCTGGCCGGTTTGCGTATGGCGCCACTGCATGCCCGGCGCGATCGTGGCAAGCATGACACGACTGCCGCGTTTCGATCTGCCGGGCATTACGCAACATGTGGTGCAGCGTGGCAACAATCGGTTGCCTTGCTTTCTTGACGATGCCGACAAACAACGCTACCTGCAGTGCCTCGCTGCCGCATTGCCGCGGTTCGGCTGTCGTCTGCACGCCTATGTACTGATGAGCAACCACGCGCATCTTCTGGTGACGCCTGAAGAAGCTGGTGCGCTGCCGCGCATGATGCATACGTTTTCGCGCAATTATGTCGGCCTGTTCAATGGACGTCATGCGCGTACAGGCACGCTGTGGGAAGGCCGTTACAAGGCGTGCCTGGTCGATTCCGGCGCCTATTTTCTGATGTGCAGCCGCTACATCGAGCTCAATCCGGTGCGGGCGTGGATGGTGGCCTCGCCGGGCGACTACGCGTGGTCAAGCTACGCCGCCAATGCGCAGTCGAAATGGGACCCTTTGCTGACTCCGCATGCCGAATACCTGGCCCTGGGAAACAGTGCCGCGGCACGCCAGCAAGCCTATCGACGATTGTTTGATGACGTACTGGCGCCGGCCAAGCTCGCCGAAATCCGCAACTACCTCAACCAGCAAAAAGCTCTGGGCACGGATCGGTTTCAGGAATGGGTCAAAGAACGCACCGGACACTTTGCAGGTTTGCGCGCGACCGGGCGACCGGCAGGCAAGCCGATGGATGCATGACAAAAGAGCGGTTGCTCAAGGTGTGCCTCTTTAGGTGTTGGGCAGGGGGCAACGGGTCGCAGAAGTGACTTTTGATGTTGTTTACATTTAAACCCTCATGGGGTAATTTTATGGAAAAGCGTACCCCGCACTACGGGCTCATGGATGTGCAAGCTGCCGTCGCGGTGCGGGGCATTGACTGTTTTACCCGGTCGGCACAGGAAGGCGCTGCCGCCATGGGGCTTGCAAGTGCCCAAGCGTTGGCGGCCATCCAAAACCTGACTCGCCAGGATTTTCACAAGTCAATGACCACGTATGCCGACCACGCCGTTTGGCAGGACGTGTATCACTGTCCCACCGCGGTCGGGCTGGCCTACGTCAAGTTCACGCTGCGTGAAGACGGCAGCATCGTTATCTCCTTCAAAGAGCTGTGATCATGGAATCCCGTTACTGCCTGCAATGCGATGATGGAACCCGATTGGTCCACGCTTCCCGCGACGTGGCGACGCAATACAAGGGGCGCGAAGTTGTCGTCAAGCGAGTGAAAGGCTGGCACTGCCCGAAGTGTGGCGAAGTGGAGTTCGATCCGGGCGAGGGCAAACGCTACAGCGATGCGCTGGGAAAACTTGTCGCCGAATCCGCGGCGGATGAAGCCGCCATGCTTCGCGATACCCGCAAACGACTCAAGCTGACACAGAAAGCGGCTTCCCGGCTGACCGGTGGTGGACACAACGCCTTCAGTCGCTATGAGCGCGGCCAAGCGCGCCCCGTGCCAGCCGTCATCAACCTGTTCCGCCTGCTGGGCAAGCATCCCGAGTTGCTGGAAGAACTGCGTTAGGCGGACGCGTTTGGGGTGGTGCCGAACCCTCGTCTTGCGCCGTTGGATGCATGAAAAGAGGGGCTGCGCAAGGCAACCCCGCTTTCGTGTCAGGCAGAGTCAGGCCAGTGCCTTGGCGTCAACAGCGTCAGGAAAGTGACCCTGGCACCGTTTGCTCTCTATTGTGGACAATGTATCTCATATGAGATACATTAAAGACGCCGCCTTATTTGGAAGCAAAACACCATGACAACGCATACCTCCATGCTTCACGTCCGTATCAGCGATGACCTGAAAAATGAGGCTGCTCAATGTCTTGCCGATGTTGGCCTGACCGTCTCCGACGCCGTGCGGATCTTGTTGACGCGCGTCACCAAGGAGGGGGGGTTACCGGCCGGGCTGGCAACCGATCCACAGACCCATGACGCCTGGTTCCGTGCCAAGGTACGTGAAGCTCTGGCCGATACACGCCCCACCGTGCCACACAGTCAAGTGATGGATGAAGCTCAAGCGCTGATTGATGCCAAGCGCCGTGCGTAGTCTGGAATGGACGGCATGGGCCCGGGCCGATCTGTTGGCCATTGTTGACTATATTTCTGATGACAACCCAGATGCCGCCCAGCGCCTGAAGGATGAACTGGAGCAGAAAGCGGAACGGCTGCGGGAGTTTCCCGGCCTGTTCCGCTCGGGGCGCATGCAGGGAACGCGAGAGATGGTCGCGCACGCCAACTATGTAGTCATCTACGTCGAGGATGATTCGGTCGTGCGCATTCTTCGGGTACTTCATGCCGCGCAGCAGTGGCCCGTTGCCGATTGACCACCCAGAGCAAGCAGGTGCAGTTGGCCCCCTGTCTTGTTGCTGTCATCCTTGCCCCGAACAAACCGTAGGAGCGCACCTGCGCGCGATAACCAGATGTTTGCGATCAGGAGGGCGGCGCCTTTCGCGCGCAGGCGCGCTCCTACGATTCTCAAGTGCTGCTTGATGCCAGGCACCGTGCATAACCTGGGATGGACGGCATGGGTCCGGGCCGGAGTTATTGCCCCTGGCTTCTTTGCTGCAGAAAGCGGCTTCCAGGCTGACCGGTGGCGGACACAATGCCTCCAGTCGCCATGAGTGCGGTGAAGCGCGCCCCGTGCCAGCCGTCATCAACCTGTTCCGCCTGCTGGACAAGCACCCCGAGTTGCTGGAAGAGCTGCATCAGGTGTGTGGCCCATGGTGTATTACATCGGCACTTGTGTAGGGCGATATGCGGTCTATGTTGTGACATTACTCGATATATACTTCGTATGTACCAATCCGAGGAGGCCATCATGTCCACCAAAGCCGTTTTCACCATGAAGTTGGAACCCGAGCTGCGCGACACGTTCATGGCCGAAGCGGCGGCCGATGACCGCCCGGCTTCGCAAGTCGTCCGCGAGATGATGCGTGACTACATCGCGCGTCGGCAGCACGAACGTGAATACGCCCCCTTCTTGCAGCGCAAGGTGGCGCTCGCCAGAGCGCAACGCGATGCCGGCCAGCATGTTTCCAACGAAGAAGTGGAGGCGAAAGCGAAAGCTCGACGCACTGCATTACGTCGGCGTGCAGGTAAGGCTGGCCAGTGAAAGTTGAATGGGTGACGGCCGCGCAAGAGGATCGAGACAACATTGTCGATTACATCGCGGCGGAAAACCCGCGTGCCGCGATCGAAATGGATGAGCTCTTCAGCAAGGTGGTCAGCAAGCTGGGCAAGTTCCCCATGCTCGGCCATGTCGGAATAGTTCCGGGCACACGGGAATTGATCCCACATGCCAGTTACCGCTTGATCTACGAAGTAGACCCCGAAACCGATACCGTATGGATCATGGGATTGGTGCACACGGCCAGGTTGTGGCCGTCCGTGAGTAATGACACCGGCTGACGGACGTAGCCGCGACCGGTGGCGGACACAACGCCTTCAGTCGCTATGAGTGCGGCGAAGCGCGCCCCGTGCCAGCTGTCATCAACCTGTTTCGTCTGCTGGGCAAGCATCCCGAGTTGCTGGAAGAGCTGCGTCAGGCGAACGCGTTTGATGCGGCGCCGAACCTTCGTCTTGCGCCGTTGGAGGCATGAAAAAAGAGGGGCTGCGCAAGGCAACCCCGCTTTCGTGTCAGGCAAAGTCAGGCCAGTGCCTTGGTGTCAACAGCATCAGGAAAGTGCCCCTGACACCGTTTGTCCCGTTTGTCTTCGCAAGGTCTTTCGGGCCAGCTGACCTCCTGCGGCAGGCGTACTGAGGTTGTACGCTCTCGTGGCGCGTTATAACATCGTACCAACAACCCGATCGGGACAAGCACATGAGAACCACGATCCGAAAAATGGGCAATTCGCAGGGAGTGATCATCCCGAAGCCGCTGCTGGCCGAGGTCGGGCTGACCGACGAAGCCGTGATGACGATCGAGAACGACGCGTTGGTATTGCGCCCGGTCCGGCACTCGCCGCGCGAAGGCTGGGCCGATGCCAGTCAACGCATCGCGGAGCGAGGCGACGATGTGTTGGTGTGGCCCGAGCTTGTCAACGCCGATGATGAGCACCTCAAATGGTGAAACGGGGAGAAATCTGGCTGGCTGCGCTCGATCCCACGGTGGGCAGTGAGATCCGCAAGAGCCGGCCGTGCGTGGTGGTGTCGCCACCGGAAATGCACGATTACCTGCGGACTGCGATCGTCGCTCCGATGACAACGGGCAGCCACCCGGCACCGTTCCGCATCCCTGTCCGGTTCCGGGGCAAAACGGGACTCATCTTGTTGGATCAAATCCGCACGCTGGACAAGGTGCGCCTGGTCAAGCGATTGGGCGCCGCCAACGCCGCGACCATGACATCCGTTTTGCAGACGTTGCAAGACATCTTTGCGCCC
>DASVGR010000092.1:0-27448 GCA_036379395.1 Rhodanobacteraceae bacterium
AAGCTTGCTGACCATGGCCGTCGATACCGGCTCGGCAAAACGCGACTGGTCGGCGGCCACGCGCAGCAGCAAATCGGACTCATCCAGAATGCCGACAATGCGCTCGCCGTCCATCACCGGCAGCTGCGAGACGTCGTACAGCTTCATGCGCTTGTAGGCGGTGTCCAGACGGTCGGCCGGCGCCACCACGACAGTGTCGCGCTTGGCGTACGGGCGCATGATGAGGTCGCGCAGGTCGCCGTGTTTTTCGCGCTCGATGAAGCCGTTGTCGACCATCCAGTAGTCGTTGTACAGCTTGGACAAATACTTGTTGCCGGTGTCGGGCACCAGGGTGACCACGCGCTTGGGCGCGGTCTGCTCGCGGCAATAACGCAAGGCGGCGGCAAGCAGGGTGCCGGTGGACGAGCCACCCAGCACACCTTCGCTGGCCAGCAGTTCGCGCGCGGTCAGGAAACTTTCCTGATCGGAAATGGCGTAGGCCTTGGCCACGTGTGAAAAATCGCTGATCGACGGCAAAAAGTCCTCGCCGATGCCTTCGACCATCCAGCTGGCATCCTTGGCGCCCAGCGTGCCGTTGTTGATGTAGTCGGCCAGCACCGAGCCGACCGGATCGGCGAGGACGATCTCGGTCGCGGGCGAGGCTTCAGCGAAAAATTGCGACAGGCCGGTCATGGTGCCGGACGAGCCGCAGCCGACGACGAGCGCATCCAGCTTGCCGTCCATCTGTGCGAGGATTTCCGGCCCCGTCGTGGCCTTGTGCGCGGCCGGGTTGTCGGGGTTGCCGAACTGGTTGATGAAGTACGCGCCGGGCGTTTTTTCGGCGATGGAAGCGGCCAGATCCTGGTAATACTCGGGATGGCCCTTGGCCACGTCCGAGCGCGTGAGCACCACTTCGGCGCCCATCGCCTTGAGGTTGAAGATCTTCTCGCGGCTCATCTTGTCCGGCACCACGAGGATCAGCTTGTAGCCCTTGGCCTGCGCCACCAGTGCGAGGCCCAGACCGGTGTTGCCGGCGGTGCCTTCCACCAGCGTGTCGCCGGGCTTGATGCGGCCGGCTTTCTCGGCGCCTTCGATCATCGACACGCCGATGCGGTCCTTGATCGAGCCGCCGGGGTTCAGGCTTTCCAGCTTCAAAAACAGCTCGCACGGGCCGGTGTCCATGCGCGCCACGCGCAACATCGGCGTGTGGCCGATCAATTCGAGAATGCTGGATGCAACGGTCATGCGAACTCCCGTGATGGGCCGCGCCAATGGCCCGCTGACAAGGCGTCGTTCATGATAGCCGACCCCCGCAAACAAAGCGGCGCAGGACAAGCCTGCGCCGCGCAAATGGAAGGGTGGCGCCACCCGCCGAAACGAAGCGGACAGCGCGGCAATCTTCAAGAACGTCAGTTGGTGGTGCTGTGTCGGCGCTCTTCCCACATTCGCATCAGACGATTCTTGGCCAGCAGTTTTTCCCGTTTCATGCTTGTGAGGGTGTCCGCATCCATGGGCAGGGCACCGATTTCCGCGTCATGCACCTTGGAATCAAGCTTCTGATGGCGCTGGAGCAAACGACGGAACTCGGCATCCTTTTCCATCAAGGCTTCGACATCCTCACGCTGCTGGTTCTCAAACATGATGATCTCCTGACGACAGGACACCCCGACGCGGCCGGCCACGCGGCGCGGTGAGAAAAAACGTGGAAGCACACAAACCCGCGCCACGCCGGCGTTGCGGCAGCAGCGGAAACGGACATGGCGGGTGGGTACATGGTGCTGACCGGCAGGTCCGGGGGCGAGATGCCCCGGCAACTTGACCCTACTCCGTTGCCGAGTCGGTCGCAAGCGCCTTCGTCAGGATGAATTTATTGTTAAAACAAGGAGTTGAACTTCAGCCGGGAGATAATTGTCCAACCGCGCCAAAGCTCCCCCGGCATACCGCGAATTTGCTCGCTCAACGATCGCTGCCACCCGATTAGCTGTAGGAGCCGGCCTGCCGGCGATGCGGGCGAAAGCCCTTGGTTTGTCGCCAGAATGATCGCCGGCAGGCCGGCTCCTACCGATGACAGGCATGCCATCCGTGAGCGAAACGAAGGCCGTCATCCAATGACCCGGCTGGCATCAGTTTTGCAAGATCACCACCACGCGGCGGTTCTTGGCGCGGCCTTGCGCCGTGTCATTGCTGGCCACGGGATTGCTTTCGCCCATGCCGGCCACGCTGATGCGCGAGGCGGCCACGCCCTTGGCGATCAGCGCATTGCGCACTGATTGCGCGCGCTTGAGCGAAATGGCCTGATTGACCGCCGCGTTGCCGCTGGCATCGGTGTAGCCCTCGATGCGCACGTGTTTCGACGGCTGCGACTGCACAAATTGCACCAGCTTGCCCAGATGCGCGCTGGCCTCGGGCCGCAGCGACGTGGCTCCGGTGGCAAAGGCCGCGCCGCCGATCGTCATCTGCAGGCCTTCACTGCCCTGCTTGGCGGTCATGCTTTCCATCTGCTGGCGCATCAGCTGCACGGCGCTGGCGGCCAGTTGGGCCTTCCGGTTGGCCAAGGCCGCGGCGCGTGATTGCGAGGCGGCCAGCTTGCGTGCCTGCGCCGCCTCGGCCTGTGCCTGCTGCGCGGCTTGTGAATACGCCTCGCCCTGGGCTTGCAGGCGCTGCGCGTTCTCGGCCGCCAACTGGTTTTGCAGGCGCTCGCGCTCCAATGCGCGACGGGTCGCCGCGGCATCGCGCCGGCTGGCTTCGAGCAGGATCTGGTCATGCTCGCGCTGCAGTTTGGCCATCGTGTTGCGCGCCTTGCCCAGCTTGGCCGACGCTTCGGCAAGATCCACGCGATGCTCGGCGATGTACAGCACGTAAGGGCGATCCTTGCGGCTGGCGTCCGGCAACAACTGCACGGCCTGGCGCGCCAATTGGCGCTGCGCCTGCGCGTACTGGCCCAGCACCGGATCGGCCTGCAACTTGTCGAGATTTTGCGACAGGCGCTGGTAATCCAGATCCTGCTTGGCTGCCAGCGCGGTGCCGGCAAAGGCAGCCAGCACGGCCACGGCGAGAACTTTCGCGCACGTCTTCATTGCACGTCTCCCGTCGAAGCGGCACTGGCCGGGGCCGCGGGCGCGGCCGGCAGGGTCATCTGACTGGGCACGCCATTGTTGTCATCGGCCGCCCCCGCACTTGAGGTCGGCGCCGGCGCCGGCTGCAGCAATTGCTGCTTCAGACGCGTGTTTTCGGCCTTTTGCGCGCGGATGGCCTTGCGCAACGCGGCCAGTTCGGCGCGTGTTTGCGCCAGTTGGCCATCAGCCAGCGATTCGTTGGCCATGTCGCGCGCGTCCTTGTATTTCTTGGCCTGCATGGCCGCCTGCGCGGCGGCGAAACGCTGCTTGGCGAAATCGAAGTCCACCGGCGCGTAGATCGAGGCCTTGGCCTGGTGCGCGGCGTTCAGCTGGTCTTGCGCGCGGGCCATGAGATCCGTCGGCGGCGGCACGCTGGCGCAGGCGGCCAGCGTGGCCAGGCAGGCAACGACGAGGCCGAGCCTCGCACGGGGCGTAAAAAGGGACGTCAGTGTCATAAAACGTGACCTTGAGGCCATTACCAAGGAGGGGCGATGGGCGACAATTTATCATCATCACGAGCAACACCACAGGTGCCCTATGGACATCGGTTACTTTTTGAAGCTGATGGTCGACAAGGGGGCGTCGGACATGTTTCTGACGACGGGCGCCCCGGTCAACATCAAGGTCGAGGGCAAACTGTATCCCCTCGGCAACACCGGCCTGCCGCACGGCATGGTCAAGAAGATCGCCTATTCGCTGATGGACGAGGGCCAGGTGCCGCAGTTCGAACGCGACCTGGAGCTGAACATGGCGCTGGCGGTCAAGGACGCCGGCCGCTTCCGCATCAACGTGTTCAAGCAGCGCGGCGAAGTGGGCATGGTGATCCGCGCCATCAAGAGCGAAATCCCGTCGATCAACCAGTTGCAGCTGCCAGAGCTGTTCCGCGACCTCATCATGGAGCCGCGCGGGCTGATCCTGGTGGTCGGCGCGACCGGTTCGGGCAAGTCCACCACGCTGGCGGCGATGATCGATCATCGCAACCAGAACCGCTCCGGCCACATCCTCACCGTCGAAGACCCGATCGAATACCTGCATCGGCACAAGAAATCGGTCATCAACCAGCGCGAAGTCGGTCTGGACACGCACAGCTACGCCGAGGCGCTGAAAAACGCCATGCGCGAGGCGCCGGACGTGATCATGATCGGCGAAATCCGCGACACCGACACCATGGAAGCGGCCATCGCGTTCTCCGAAACCGGCCATTTGTGCCTGGCCACGCTGCATTCCAACAACGCCGACCAGACGCTGGAGCGCATCCTCAACTTCTTCCCCGAGTCCGCGCACAAGAACGTGCTGATGAACCTGGCGCTGAACCTCAAGGCCGTCATCAGCCAGCGTCTGGTGCTGGGCAAGGACGGGCGCCGGCTGCCGGCGGTCGAGGTGTTGATCAACACGCCGCTGATCGGCGACATGATCCGCCGCGGCGAGATCCACGAGGTCAAGGAGGCCATGGACCGCAGCCTGCAAGATGGCATGCAGACGTTCGACCAGTCGCTGTACCGGCTGTACAAGGATGGCCGCATCGAGCTGGAAGAAGCCTTGTCCAAGGCCGACTCGCGCGATGGCCTGGCGCTCAAAGTGCGCCTGGCCGAAGGCGGCGGCGAGGAAACCTCCGAGCTGGGCGGCGCCGATCCGTACGGCACCGGGATGTACTGAGCCGCCACTGCGGCGACAGGTCCGACGGGAGCGCCAATCAAGCGCTCCCGTTTCGTTTGTCGCGCCGAAAAGCCCGCAAACGTTGCGGCAAAGCGCTTTCATGCGACTGCCTTGCCCAAGGTTCTGCACAACTTCACATACCCATCACAAAACCAGACAACGTGGGTACGGAAGCTCCTCCGCGCCTTTTGATGAAAATTGCAACATATTGATTTTGAACAACATAAATCAAGTGGTCAGTTTTTACCCAGTCCGTCACGGGTCTCCCGGCCATGCGGGCAAGAGGCCGACATTCCACGTTCATCCACAAACTTATCCACAGCTTCTGTGGATAACAAATAAACTGCCCGCGCCACCGGCATTTAGCGCCGGTTACCTCGGAAACGCTTGAAAAAAAGCGCGCAAGATGCCCCTGCCGAAAGCGTCGCCCGGGCCGCTACACTGCCGCCCATGCCTGCCGTTTTGCGCATCGCCCTGCCCGTCCCGCTGCCACGCCTGTTCGACTATCTGCCGCCGCGCGCGGGGACGGCCGCGCCGGGCTGCCGCGTGCGCGTGACGTTCGGCCGCGGGCAACGTGTCGGTCTGGTGGTGGCGTGCGCCGACCAATCGGACGTGCCGGCAGACAAGTTGAAGCCCGTCGACGAACTGATCGACACCACGCCGCTGCTGCCCCCCGAACTGATGGCCACGCTGGGCTGGGCCGGCCATTACTGGCTGGGCGATCCGGGCGAGGTTTTTCTGGGCGCGCTGCCGGTCGGTTTGCGCGGCGGCGAGCCGCTGCCCGTCGACGGCATTGAAGCCTGGATGCTGACCGCCGGTGGCCGACAGGCCCTCGCCGACGGCCATCGTCGCGGCCGCTCGCTGGCCCTGCTGCAAGCTTTGGCCGAAGGCATGCGCACGGCCACGGCGCTGACCGGCGAACTGCCCGGCTGGCGTGACGCCGCGCGACGGCTGGCCAAGGCCGGGCTGGTCCAATCGCGCCGGCTGGCGCCAGCCACGCTGACCCACACGCCCATTGCCGGGCCGCCGCTCAATCCCGACCAGGCACGCGCCGTCGCGGCCATGACGGCCGCCGGTGACGGCTTTCACCCGTTCGTGCTGGACGGCGTGACCGGCAGCGGCAAGACCGAGGTCTACCTGACCTTGATGGCGCAGGCGCTGGCGCGCGGCAAGCAGGTGCTGATGCTGGTGCCGGAAATCAGCCTCACGCCGCAAAGCGTGCGCCGCCTGCGCGAACGGCTGGGGTTTGACGTCGACGTGCTGCATTCGGGCCTGGCCAAGGGCGAGCGCGCGCGCGCGTGGCTGCGCGCGCAAAGCGGCGTGGCGCGCGTCATCCTGGGCACGCGCTCGGCCATTTTCACGCCGCTGCCGCATGCCGGCCTGATCGTCGTCGACGAGGAACACGACACGTCCTACAAGCAGCAGGACGGCTTTCGCTACCACGCGCGCGACCTTGCCGCCGTACGCGCGCAGGCGCTGGGCGTGCCGCTGATCCTGGGCTCGGCCACGCCGTCACTGGAAACGCTGGCCAACGTCGCCGCAGGCCGCTACACGCGCCTGCACTTGCCGGCCCGCGCCGGCGCGCACAAGGCGCCGCGCGTCGAAGTGGTCGATATCCGTTCCGAGCGCCTGCAGCACGGCCTGGCGCCACGGCTGGTCACCGCCATCGACGCGGCGTTGCAACGCGACGAGCAAGTGCTGGTGTTCCGCAACCGCCGCGGCTACTCGCCCATCCTGATGTGCCACGCCTGCGGCTGGAGCGCGCAATGCCCGCGCTGCGACAAGCCGATGACGCTGCACGCCGGCCGTGCGCGCCTGATCTGCCACCACTGCGAACGCGAACGCCCGGTGCCGCAAACCTGCCCCGAATGCGGCCGGGCGACGCTCAAGCCGCAGGGCTACGGCACGGAGCGCCTGGAAGAAGGCCTGCGCGCACGCTTTCCCGACGTGCCGGTGCTGCGCATCGACCGCGAAACCACGCGCCGCCGCGACGCGCTGGAAACCGCGCTCGACCAGCTCGGCGCCGGCCACGCGGCCATTCTCGTCGGCACGCAGATGCTGGCCAAAGGCCACGACCTGGCACGCCTGACGCTGGTCGCCATCACCGGCGTGGACAACGGCCTGCACAGCCTGGACTACCGCGCCAGCGAGCGTCTGGCGCAATTGATCGTGCAGGTGGCCGGGCGCGCCGGCCGTGCCGACGAACCCGGCCGCGTGCTGCTGCAGACGCATTATCCCGAGCATCCGCTGCTGCATGATCTGCTCGGCAAGGGCTACGCAACGGTCGCGCGCGAGCTGCTGGCCGAACGCCGCAGCCTGCGCCTGCCGCCGGCCGCCAGCCAGGTGTTGTTGCGCGCCGAAGCGCCCGAGCGCGAGCCGCTGGATGCGTTTTTGCGCGGCGCGCGCACCTGCGTGCCGCCGACGGCCGAGCTGCGCGTACTCGGCCCGCTGCCGGCACCGATGCCGCGCCGCGCCGGCAACCAGCGCGCGCAACTGCTGCTGGAAGCCGACCGTCGCGGCACGCTGCAAGCCTTGCTGCGCGGCTGGCAAGCCCGGCTGCTGGCCTTGCCCGAGGCGCGCAAGGTGCGCTGGTCGATCGACGTCGATCCGATCGATTTGTATTAGGGGAGCACTGATTGGATCGGGCGCAGGCTGCTTGCAAATGACCATTGCGGGAGCGCGCCTGCGCGCGATGAGAACTTGTCTTGAATCATCATTTGGCCATCGCGCGCGGGCGCGCTCCTACCAGACAACCATGGTGCCTGCCTGTCGATTCAATCAGAGCTTCCTTGGCTTGGTGCTACAACAGGCGTCAGGCACGCCATGCCGCCGGGGTGCGCACGCGCAGCGTCAGCACGCCGGCGACGAGCAGGCTCACGCCGCCCAGCACCAGCGCGTATTCCGCATGCCCGCCGAATACGTGGCGGATCAGCAAGCCCAGCACACTGGCCGCCAGCAGCTGCGGAATCACGATGAAGAAATTGAAGATGCCCATGTACACGCCCATCTTCGCCGTCGGCAGGTGGTCGGCCAGCATCGTGTACGGCAACGTCAGGATCGATGCCCAGCCGATGCCGACGCCGATCATCGGCACGATCAGCCAATCGGGATTGCGCACGAACGCCACGCTGATCAGTCCCGCGCCGGCCAAACTCACATTGAGCAGATGCGCCCAGCGCAGACCCAGCCTTTTCACCAGCCACGGAATCAACGCCGCCGCCGGCACCGCCAGCCCGTTGTAGACGGCGAACAACACGCCGACCCAGTTGGCCCCGGCGTTGTAGGCCGCCGATTGCGGATCGGTCGAACCGAACTGCACGGCGGCCACCGCCGGCGTGGTGTACAGCCACATCGCGAACAGCGCGAACCACGAAAAAAACTGCACCCAGGCCAGCTTGCGCATGGCCTCGGGCATGGCGTACAAGTCGCCCAGCACCTGGCTCAGCATGCCGCGCCGGCGCGTGAAGGCGCGCCACACCAGCAGCGCGCCAAACACGATCAGCATCGCCACCAGCAAATACAGGTCGCGCCGCTCGGCCGGCGTGAACAGCACTTCGATGGCGATCAGCCCGAGCACGCCCAGCGCCACCAGCACCGCGCCCGGCACCCACGCGCGACGCGCATCCACCCACTCGGGCGCATCCACCACATCGCCAAAGCCGGCCAGTTTTTCCGGCGGATACTCACGCGAGCGCAGCACCGTCCACAACATCGCCAGCAGCAGCACCGCGCCGCCGGCGTAGAACGCGTAGCGCACGGTCGGCGGAATGCTGCCTTCCGGCGCCGTGTTGGCCACGCCCAGGTGCGCCAGCAGCCACGGCAAGGCCGACGCCACCACCGCGCCGACGCCGATGAACACGCTCTGCATCGCGTAGCCCAGCGGACGCTGGCGCGACGGCAACTGGTCGCCCACGAACGCGCGAAACGGCTCCATCGACACGTTGAACGAGGCATCCATCAGCCACAACGCGCCGGCCGCGATCCACAGCGTGGACGCGTTCGGCATGATCAGCAACGCGATCGTCGCCAGGATCGCCCCACCCAGAAAATACGGTCGGCGCCGGCCCAGCCGCGTCCACGTGCGGTCGGAACAATGCCCGATGATGGGCTGCACGATCAGCCCCGTCAGCGGCGCCGCCACCCACAGGATGGCGATGTCGTCGATGGGCGCGCCCAGCGTCTGGAAGATGCGGCTGACATTGGCGTTTTGCAGCGCAAAGCCGAACTGGATGCCCAGAAAGCCGAAGCACATGTTGAAGATTTGCCAGAACGACAGTTCCGGCCGCGTCGCTTGTTCACTCACTCGGCATCCCCCATTCAATGATCCGCCCCGTGGGAACGCGCCCGCGCGTGACAGCCAGATGCCTGTTGATCATCCCACCCTCGCCCGCCAGCGGGCTCCCACAAAGCCAACCGGTCTTGCAAGAAAGCCTCCCGCCTCCCGTAGGAGCGCGCCCGCGCGCGATGGCCACGGGCATCACTTGCTCCCCGCCAGCGGCGCGATCACCAGAGCCCCGATGGCCGCCTCGTTCAACACGCCCGACGCGCCGCCCGCGCCACCGGTGTAATGCGCGAACGCGGCCAGGTTGGACATGTTGAAACCTTGCGCGAGCGCGAACGTGCAGCGCTCGCCGGCATGCGCGGCAAAGCGCACCACGGTCGAATCCTGCTGCCCGTCGCTTTGCGGCATCACCAGCGGACGCACCTGTGCCGGCGCCTTGCCGCAGGTGATGCGCAGGCGCTTGACCGCCGCCGTGATGCCGGTGTTGATCGGGCCGTGGTCGTTGTCGTAACGCAGCCACGCCGCGAACGTGCCGGTGCGCGGCGCCTGCCACTGGCGCGGCCAGCTTCCGGCAACGTGGTCTTGCGGGCCGACGCAGGTTTCCGGGCTGTGCAGCGAGGCCAGCCCCTGCTGGCCGGTCACGGTGATGCTGAAGCACGTCAGCGCATCGCGGCGCGGCACAACCCGCGTGCCGGTGATCGCGCCATGGCGACGACCGTTGACATACAGCGTGGCCGGCGCGGCCACCGCGACGCGCCACTGCCTGCCATCGACCGTGACCCGCGGCGCGGCGGGTGTGGCCGGCAGCACGGCCGCGCCATCCATGCGCAGCGGCGGGGCGGCCACTTGCCGGCCCACCAGCTGCACCGTGGTGTGCGTGCCGTGCGTGGTCACCGCGCCGGCCACCAGCAGATTGCCGGACAACTTGACCGGCCGGCGCAAGGTGATCGTGCGCGCGCCGGTATCGAGCGTGATCGTGTCACGCCGGCCGAACAGCATCGGCACCATGGATGCCGGCAACTTGGGCCGCACCTTGCCGTCGGCCGTCAAGCCGAACACGCCCTCGGTCACCATGCCCAGATAGCCCGCCACCGACCACAACTGGCGTGGCGAATCGACCTGCGGCTGCCCGGCCTTGCCGACCGCGCCCAGCCACGGCGCATCAAGCGGAAAGTTTTCCATGTTGGACGCGTTCAACGCCGCCGCGCGCAGCTGCGAAACCAGCTCGTGCGCGATGCGCGCCGGGTCATCCACGCGCCGCGCCGCGCGCAGGGTGTACTGGCTGACGAACGGCCACACGGCACGGTTGTGGTACACCGGCTGGTCGGCGCGTTGCGGCCAGATGACGGGGCTGCCGGCGGCCGTGGTCGGATAGTTGGCCAGCGCTTCGCGCGCCCGCGCGGGGTCGGCCACACCCGAAAGGATGGCCAGATCCGTGCCCAGCAAATCGTAGGCATCGAACGGTGCGGGATGAATGCGGCCGCCGATGTAGCTCATGTACAGGCCCTTGTCGGCACGCCAGAAACGCGCGTTGATGGCCTGTTTCAACGCCGCGGCCTGCCGCGCGTAGCGCGTGGCGGCGGACGGGTCATGCTGCTTTCCGGCCATGCGCGCGGCCAGCTGCAGCGCCTGGTAATGCAGCACATTGGTCGACAGCGCGAACGACTGCGCGATGAACACCACGTTGTCGGCCGTCCACGCCGGATAGCTTTGCTGGCGCCAGTCGAGAAACGACGTCTCGCCACGGTACAGGCCGGTGGCGCGATCGAACACGTAGCGCCGGTCCTGGCGCAAGGTGTCGGTCAACGCGGTGTAGACCGTGTCGGCAAAAGCCTTATCGCCCAGCAGATGCCGCGCGCCCAAAAACCACACCACGCGGTCGGTGCTGATCGGCCAGCTGCCGCCGGAACCGGTGTCCTGCATGATGTAGCGACCGGCCGGCACGTCCTTGCCGCGCGCGGCGGACAGCTTGAACAGCAGCGAATGGCGCACCCGTTCCGGCTCGAACCGCCAGGCATCCAGATCGGTGGCGAAGGACAAATCGCGCGTCCACACGAACGGCCACTTGGCGCCGGCGACGAGGCAATGGCAGGCGATGGAACGGCCGTGGTCGAACGCGCCGTCGTGGATGGCGGTGACCGCGTCCTGTTGCAGCTCGGCCTGCGCCATGGCGAACAGCCCGTCGAACAAATCGCTGGCCGTGTGCGCGCGCCAGCGTTGCGGCGCGATGGTGCGCGTCGCGCCCGGCGCGGCGAGCACGAACGCGCCATCGGCCTGCGCCGTCATGCGCGCCGTGTGGCCCTGCCACGTCAATTGCGCGTGCCAGTCCGGCACGTCGCCGGCCAGCACCGGCGTGGCCAATGCCGCTGCCAGACAAACCGCCAGCGCTTGCTTGATCCACATGCGCATCAGCGATCTCCCGCCGTCTGCAATTGCCAGCTTTGCGCCTGACGCGCCGGCACGCGCAGCCACGTCACCGGCCCGTAGCGGTCATGCCCGGTGGCCCAGCCGGCGCCATCGGCCTTGCCCAGCGCCGCCAGCGTGGCGTAATGCTGGCCGCCGTGCGCGACCGCCGTGGCCGCAACGCCATGCACTTTCACCACGTACCAGCGCAACGCCGGCGCGTATTTGCCCTGCGCGGCAGCCAGCGAAAAACGCGCGCCGTCCGTCGTGCGCTGCGTGCTCATCGGCTGCAAATAATAATCGCCGTGCTCGTAGGCGTAGGTATCGCCGTCATCGGCGTAGTAGTTGAACGAGGTTTTCTGTTTGGACGGAAAGACGTCCAGACTCACCGTCGTCACCGGCTTTTCGTGCACGTATTGCAACACCGGCTGGGTGGGAATGATCGCGCCTTGGCGAATGAACAGCGGAATGTCCTGCCACGTCTTGCTGTCGATCTTGAGCGTGACGCCCTGTCCGCCGGCGTAGCGCTTGCCGCTGAACCAGTCCGTCCACGTGCCGGCCGGCAGATACACGGTTTTTTGCGTTGCGCCGGGCTTGACCACCGGCGACACTAGCAGCCACTGGCCGAACATCCACGCGTCGACGTCGTTGCGCACCTTGGCGTCGTGCGGCCAGCCGAACACCAGCGGGCGCACCAGCCCGACACCGGCCACATGCTGGTGCCATGCGAAACTGTAGATGTACGGCATGAGTTTGTAGCGCAGGTCGATGGCGCGCGTGGCGGCCTTTTGCGCCACCGGGCCGTACTTCCACGGCTGGCGTTTTTCGCCCAGCGTGCCGTGCACGCGGAAAATCGGCGTGAACGCGCCAAACTCGATCCAGCGCGCGTAGTTCTCGTCCGACGGATGGCCCTTGAAGCCGCCGCCATCCATGCCCCACCACGCCTCGCCCACGTTGATGGCCGAGAGCATGCGCGCGCGCTGCCTGGCCATGGCCGCAAAGCCGGTGTGGATGTCGCCCGACCACATGCCGTAGGCGTAACGCTGCGAGCCCAGCCAGAAATTGCGGTTGAGCGACCACGCGCGCACGTCGCCGGCCTTGCGCTGCGCGACGTACAGTGAGCGCTGCATGTTCATGAATTGCGTGTTGCTGAGCGTGGTGTCGGCTTCGTCGTTCCACCAGCCGACCATGCCCTTGTCGAAGCCGTATTTGATGGCATTCCCGCCGAACCACGCGCGCGCCGCCGGCTTGTCGAAATCGACCTCCTTGACCGGCTTGTGCGAAAAATAATCCAGGCTGACGCGCTCACCCGGCAGCCACAGATCGTGCGTGGTGGCGTAGCGGCCCTGCACCGTGTCGACGTGGATGCGCGGCTTCATGATGCCGCCCAGATGCACGCCCTTTTGCGCCATCTCGTGCGCCAGCTTGCCGCTGGGACCGTCCGGAAACTTCTTGGCGTTCCAGCGGAACTCACCGTAGTTGTCCTTGCCCCAGGCTTTCCAGTCGAAGTCGATCACGAAACCATCCAGCGGAATGCGCTTTTGGCGATAGGTGTCGACAATGTCGACCAGCTCTTTCTCATCAATGCCCCATTGCGTGTTGATGAAGCCCAGCGACCACTTCGGAAACAGCGGCGCGTGGCCGGACAACTGCGCCAGCTGCGCAAAAAGCTGTTTGGGCGCGCCGACCATCAGGTACGCATCGACGGCCAGCTTGGAAAACCCGTCGACGACGACTTGCCGTGGTTGCAAATGAAACACCGCGCCGTTGGAATCGACCAGCACGCCGTAACCCGCGCTCGTCCACACGAACGGTGCGCCGGCATGGCCCTGCTCGCCTGCCATGGCCACCGGCTCGCCGGTGCGCAGCAGACCCGGCGCGGTCGATTCGTCGATGGTGTAGCTGCCGATGCCGTAGAACGGTTCGTCCTTGGCGTGGGCAAACGTCACGCGGCCTTGCGCCAACTCGGCAAGATCCAGCGTCAGCAGCGGCTTGCCTTGCGCGTTGGCCAGATGCAGCGTGCCGGCCGCGCGGTTCAGCGTGGCCTTGAGCCGGGCGGTGGACAACACGGCGCCGTCGGTGGCCGCTGTCGCCTGCGCGTGCGGCGTCGGCAGCGGTTGATGATCGGGCGCCATCACCAGCGTCGGCGTATCCGCACGGCCGTCCGGCACCGCCTGGACGTGCACCACGCCGGGGCCGGCCAGGCTCACCGTCACCGCTTCCGTGCCCAGCTTGAAATGGATGGCCTGCCCGGCCACCTGCACCTGGCTGACGGCCGCAGTCGTCGGCGCGGCCAGCACGCCGGTTGCTGGCAGGCACAACGCCAAAGCCAGTGCCAGAGAACGCAATCGCCATGTCTTCATTGCAATATCACCGTGGTGTAGGCGGGCACGCGCAAGGTGCTGCCCGTGAGCGTGGCGCCGCGACGCGTGGCCTCGAGCAGCGAGCCGTAATGCGGCTGGTGCGGCGCGTCCAGCGCCATGGTTTGCGTGGTGCCGGACAGGTTGTGCACCACCAGCACGTTGCCGGTTTTGTCCGTGCGCTGCCACGCCACCAGCTGGTCGCTGGCTTCGGGATACACCGCAAAACCGCCCTCGCGCAACGCCGGAATGGTGCTGCGCCAGTGGATCAGCGTGCGGTAGAAATTCAGCAGCGAATGCGGGTCGGCCGTTTGCGCCTGCACCGAAACGGCTTCGCCGTTGGCGGCGGACGTGGCGTGCCAGGTGGCTTCGCCCTGGCCGTCCAGCGCCTCGTCCCAGCGCATCGGCGTGCGCAAGTCCGGGTCGGGTTTGGTGCCACGCATGCCCAGTTCTTCGCCGTAATAAATGTACGGTTCGCCCGGCAGCGTCAACAGCATCGCGGCGGCCATGCGCATGTGCTGCGGGTTGCCGGAAAGCTGGCTCATCACGCGTTCCTGATCATGGTTGGACAGGAACGGCGCATCATGGATCGCGCTTGTGCCGGCCGCTTTTTCGTAGCTGGCGTAGACGTGTTGCAGGGTGCGCGCCAAGTCATGATTGCGCTCATCCTTCGCGGCCGCGATGAGCTGCGTCGCCAGCGGAAAATTGAACACCGCGTTCAGCGGCTTCAGATACGGCGCCAGGCCCAGCGCCGTCGGCTGGCTGACCTCGCCCACGAGGTAGGTGTGCGGATTCACCTTGTCCAGCCCATGGCGATACTGATCCCACCACGCGATGTTCTTGGCGACCGAGGCGGGGTTGTCGACATCCGAGGCCAGATTGACGTAGATGTGCCGCGCCGCATCCAGCCGAAAACCGTCCACGCCCAATTTGAGCCAGAAATCGCCGATGGCGATCATCTTTTTGCGCACGGCCGGGTTGTCGTAATTGAGGTCGGGCATGGTCGGCGCAAAGATCGACAGGTAATGCTGACCGTCCTTGGCGCGATGCCACGCCGGGCTGCCGAAGGCGTTGTCTTGGTGCACGTCGGTGTATTTGCCGGCAAAGGTGTACCAGTCGCGATACTTGCTGTCGGGGTTCAACGCCGAGACGAACCACTTGTCCTCGTTGCTGGTGTGGTTGATCACCATGTCGATGATGACCTTGATGCCGCGCGCATGCGCGGCCTTCAGCAAGCGCTTGAAATCGGCCATGGTGCCGTATTGCGGGTTGATCGCCTCGTAGTTGGTGACGTCGTAGCCGTGGTAGCTGGGCGACGGGTTGATCGGCATCAGCCAGATGCCGCTCACGCCCAGTTTTTGCAGGTAATCGAGCTTGGCGGTGACGCCGTTGATGTCACCGATGCCGTCGCCGTTGGTGTCGTACCAGCTGCGCACGAAAATCTCGTACCACACGCCCGAAGCCGGTTGCGCGGCCGTCGCTCTGGCCGGGGCAATGGCGGCGGGCACGGCAAAGGCCGGCGCCACCAACGTGGTCAGAAGGGCAAAAAACAAGGGCCTGATACAACGCATGTCTGACTCCATCAAAGCGCGGCAGGGGCCGCCACGCAGAAAAAAGCCCCGCTGATCTTGCACCAGCGGGGCTCAAACTCAAACGGGCGGCGGGTGGGGTTGCCGCCCGCACGAGTGGGGACCTACTGGAACTTGTAGGAAACGCCGACCTCGTAGCGACGGCCATAGCTCTCCCACGTCTGCACCTGACGCGGATCGTTCTGGTACGTGATGAACTTCTCGTTGCTGAGGTTGGACCCCTGCAACACGAAGGTCAGGCCCTTCAGGCTGCCGCTGTCGATGGTGTAGCTGACCTGCGCCGAGTAGCTGCTGCCGCCCTTGATGCCCTGCTCGATGCGCGAGGCACTGATGCCCGACACGCGGCCGAGGAAGCTGGAGCGGTAAGTCTGGCTGACGCGCGCCTGGAAGCCGCCGTGCTGGTAATACAGCGTGCCGTTGGCCACCCACTTGGACAGACCCGGCACCGTGATCGGGCTGGGATTGTCGCCATACACCAGCGAGCTCTTGGTGCGGTCGCCGCTGAGGACCACGCCAAAGCCGTCGAGCGCTGGCGTGAGCAGGTTCATCGGCAGGTTCAACGTCACCTGCGCGCCCTTCACGTAGCCATGGCCATCATTGTTCGGACCGGACACGATGCCTTCGGTGGTACCCAGCTGCGCCTGCTGCGCCGCCGTCAGATAGGCCGGCACGAAGGCGCTGAAGTCATACAGATAGGCCGCGTTCGGGTCGATGTAGTCCTTCAGCTTCAGGAAGTAGCCGGACACTGCGACATAGCCGCCACTGCCACGGCACAGTTCGGAGGTTTTCGCGTCGGCGCTGTTGCACTGATAGGACGAACCGCCCGAAAAGTAATGCTCGTAGCTGACGTTGTAGTTGTCGGCCATCGTCGGCAGCAGCTCGGCGTTGCCGCCCGAGGCGCTGAAGTACGACTTGTTCGGATCGGTGCCGCTCAACTGCGTGATGTTGCCGCTGACGGCCAGACTGGCATTCATCTGGTCCATGCGCGGACGTATCATGGTGCGCGCCGCACTCACGCGCAGGTCGTCGTTGGACGTGAAACCGAACACCAGGTTCATGCTGGGCAACCAGCGGGTGTAGCTGGTACCGCCGGTGACCGGTATCAGTGCGGTCTTGCCGCCGGTCAACGACGACCCCGGCACCACGCGCTCGCCACCCGTGTTCTGGTTGGTATGCGCCACCTGCACGCCGAAGTTGCCGCGCAAGGTAACGTTGCCGAAGTAGGTATCCAGGTTGGCCTGCAAGTACGAGGTGAGGTCACGCTCACGCACGCTCCAGTTCGGCGGCAACGCCAGTGACGACATGAAAGTCGGCACTTCCACCAGCGCGCCGCTGCGGATCAGGTCGAACGGGTTGTAGCAAACCTGCGGACCTACGCCCATCCAAGCCAGCGGAGCGCACGTCGTGTTGGAGCTGATCGCGGCCGTCTCGACGGCACCGCCCTTGCTGATGAAACCGCCGCCCAGGGTCAGGAAGTTCTGCTCGATGTTGTAGGTCTTGTTGCGGGTGCCGCGGTCCACGCCGAATTCGAGGCTGGCGATCGGGCCGTTGACGAAGCTGCGCTTGACGCTCAGACGCACGTTGGCCAGATAGTCGACGGTGCGCGGGGCGTTGATGAAGCCCGCCTGCACCAGATCACTGCCTGCGCCCCAGCCTTCGGGGTCGGTCAGCATCATGCCCTGGGTATAGTTCTGCATTGTGTTGACATACAGCAAGCCGCTGCTCAACTCGTTGAACGCGATGGTGTCGCCCGGGCCATGGCCACCGGCGGCGTTGTAGTAGCCGGTACCCGAATAGCTTTCCAGGTTGACGTCATGCCGCGTCGCACGCGAGTAGTTGGCGTCGAGGTCGGCCGACCAGTTCTCGTTGAAGTGGAACTGGTTGTCCCAATTGAAGTTGTACACGCGCGCACTGGTGCTGTTGTAGTCGTTGCGCACGACGGTGTTGATGTTGGCGTAGGTGCCGCCAGTGACGAAGCCGTTGACCACGCTGCCTTCGGTCAATGTGGGCACCGGCGCCACGCTGGAGCTGCCCCAGAGGAACGGGAACTCCATGCCCTTGGCCTGCTGGACTTCCTTGAAGATGTCCGAGGTCATGTCGATGGTGCCGGTGTAGACGTCGTTCGGCCGCCACTGCAACGTCGCCAATACGCCGTTGCGCTTCATCTGGTCGGAGATGCCGTAGTTCTTGGAACCGCCCACGACGAGGTTGCCATTGGCATCGTCAAGGTAACCCCACGGCGCTTGGTGCTCGATCTGCGCCGGGTTGGAATCAAGATCCACGCCCAGCGTCACGCCGAAGGTGTTGTCGGCAAACTGGTGCACCCACACGCCGTTGAGATGGTAGCCATGATCCTTGACGCCCGGCCCCTTGGACAACTGGCTGGTGCCGTTCCAGATGTAGTGCGCGTTGACCACGGCCAGCGGCTTGCCGGCATCCAGCGGGCGGATGGTATGCATGTCCACCGTGCCCGACAGGCCCTGGCCGATCAGGTCGGCGCTGGGGCTCATGTGCACGACCACGCTGCCGAACCAGCTCGACGGATACTGGTCGAGTTCCACGTCGCGGTTGTTCGAGGTGGATACCTGCTGGCCACCATTGATCAGCGTGGTGGAAAAATCCGGACCCAGGCCGTGGATGGTCAGCACCTGCGGCCGACCGTTGACCGACTGCGTGGCCAGACCGGGCAGGCGACCGAGCGAATCGGCAATGCTGGTGCCGGGCAACTTGCCGATCTGCTCGGCGGATACCGCCTCGACGATGGAGTTGGAATCGCGCTTGATCTCGGTGGAATTCTGGATACTGCTGGCAAAACCGGTTACCTGGATGGCGCCCAGCTGGGTGGCATCCTGCTGCTTCTGCTGCTTCTGCTTTTTCTTCTTGTTGGTCTTGCTCGCCGACGAATTCGTCGCCGTGGCGTTCTGGTCGGTCTGCGTCTGGTCAGCTTGCGTCGACTGCGCCATGGCCACGCTGCTGCCGGCTGCCATCAGCAACGCGCAGGCAAGGGACGCCGCCAGCAAATTGCGTTTCGGAATCATCGAAATCTCTCCCCATCAATCGTGTCGTTGGTTGGCGTGGCAACGCACCGCGCCGCCACTGTGTCGGCTTGGCGGCATCCTGCGCCGCGGGCCGTTCTTGCACCTCGATAGTAGCCACGGCACGCCGCCGGCAAACGCTTTTGCATACGTATTCAAAGACCGCAAAACGCATGAATACGTATGCATGCCATCGGTTTCACGGGGGCTGCGTCGCTAAGCTGGACGGCAATTCACTGACCCCCGGCCGCGTCCTTCGCACGGCGGCTGGCGCAACGGGAACAATCGTTATGGATGCTCATCCGTGGTGGCGCGGCGCCGTCATCTACCAGATCTACCCACGCAGTTTTCAGGACACCAACGGCGATGGCGTGGGCGACCTGCCGGGCATCCTCGAACACCTCGATTACGTGGCCAGCCTGGGCGTGGACGCGATCTGGGTGGCGCCGTTCTTCACCTCGCCCATGGCCGATTTCGGCTACGACATCGCCGACTACCGCGACGTCGACCCGCTGTTCGGCACGCTGGCCGATTTCGACCGCCTGCTTGACGCCGCCCACGCACGCGGCCTGAAGGTGATGATCGACCAGGTGCTCAGCCACACCTCGGCCGCACACGCCTGGTTCAAGCAAAGCCGCACCAGCCGCGACAACGACAAGGCCGACTGGTATGTGTGGAGCGATGCCAAACCCGACGGCACCGCGCCCAACAACTGGCTGTCGCTGTTCGGCGGCCCGGCCTGGCAATGGGAACCGCGCCGCGGGCAGTATTACCTGCACAATTTTCTGGCCAGCCAGCCGGATCTCAACTTCCACAACCCGGCCGTGCGCGAGGCCATGCTGGACACGCTGCGCTTCTGGCTGGAACGCGGCGTGGACGGCTTCCGGCTGGACTCGATCAACTTCTGCTTCCACGACGCGCAATTGCGCGACAACCCGCCCAAGCCGGTGGCCGAACGCGTCGGACGCGGTTTTTCACCCGACAATCCGTACGCGTTCCAGTACCACTATTTCAACAACACGCGGCCGGAAAACCTGGACTTTCTGCAGGACCTGCGCCAGCTGCTGGACGCCTATCCCGGCGCGACCACACTGGGCGAGATCGCGTCCGAGCAGTCGCTGGTCACGCTGGGCGAGTACACCAGCGGCCACCGCCTGCACATGGGCTACAACTTCGAGCTGCTGTCGAGCGACTTCAGCGCCGCCCACATCCACAAGACCGTGGCCGACATGGAAGCGCACCTGTCCGACGGCTGGCCCTGCTGGGCCATCTCGAACCACGACGTGGAACGCGTGGTGTCGCGCTGGGGCGGCACGCATCCGCCGGCCACGCTGGCCAACCAGTTGACCGCCATGGCCTGCTCGCTGCGCGGCTCGGTGTGCGTGTACCAGGGCGAGGAACTGGGCCTGCCCGAAGCCGACGTGCCGTTCGAGCAGCTGCGCGACCCGTACGGCATCGCGTTCTGGCCCAACTTCAAGGGCCGCGACGGTTGCCGCACGCCGATGCCGTGGAACGATGAACCGCATGCCGGCTTCAGCGCGGCCCAGCCCTGGCTGCCGGTGCCGGAAACCCATCGCGACCTGACCGTGCAAAGGCAGGAAAACGACCAGGCCTCGCCGCTGCGCGGTTTTCGCGCGTTCATGGCCTGGCGGCGCACGCAACCGGCACTGCGCTGGGGCGACATCGTCATGCTCGACACGCACGAACCCTTGCTGGCCTTTACGCGCAGCCACGCGGGCGAAACGCTGCTGGTGTGCTTCAACCTGTCGGCCGCGCCACTGGAATGCGCCGTGCCGCTGGATGCCGCCGTGACGCCGCTGGATGCCGGCCAACTGCTGCAAGGTCACATTGATGGCACGCGCCTCCACCTGCCCGGTTATGCCGCCCTGTTTGCCAAGGTGACCAGCTAAGCGCCACCTGAACACCCATTCGGCAAGTGATGCCATGCACCAACGGGTGCACGAAACCGCCGACCGCGTCGCAGACCATGAGACGCGCGTCGGCGACATTAAGGAACCGTTATCACTGCAGGATGCATGCGATGGCAGCCGCTCAAAGCCTTTTGTCCCAGGAACAAGATCCGGGCGTGTTGGACGCCGCGGATCCGCGCATTCCCGACGAAGTGCGCAGCCGTTTTGCCGATTACGCCAAACCCGTGGCCAGCGTCGTGCCGGTCATCGGCGTGGCGCGCGCGGAATGGTGGCTGTTTGACGACGAAGGCGCCCTGGTGGACGTGTTGCTGCGCGGCATTGATGCCCCGGACAACGCAGCCTGACGTCACCGCGTTTTCGATCCTCGCCGCATCCTCGCCGCGCCACATGCAAGAGGCCCGCTCGAAAGCGGGCCTCTGCGTGGCGGATGACGCGATTTACTTCTGTTCCAGGCCGCGATACTTCAGCATCGGTTGGATGCCCGGCGCATGGCCCAGCCAGGTGTCATACATCTTGGCCAGATCCTCGGTGTTGCCGCGCGAAAGCACCATCTTGCGCAAGCGGTCGCCGTTGGCGCGCGTGATGCCGCCATTGTCGAGGAACCACTGGTGCGCGTTGTCGGCCAGCATCTGCGTCCACAGGTAGGCGTAGTAACCGGCCGAGTAGCCGTTGCCCCAAATGTGCATGAAGTAGCTGGAACGGTAGCGCGGCGGCACCAGATCCGGATTGAAGCCGTCCTTCTTGAGCTCGGCGGCCTCGAAGGTGTCGACGTCGGTCGGAATCTGGTTCACGCCCAGCGTGTGCCAGTTCATGTCCAGATCGGCCGCCTCGACCAGCTCGGTCATGTCGTAGCCGGCGTTGAACAGGCCGGCCTCACGCATCTTCTTGACCAGCGCTTCCGGCATCGGCTTGCCGGTCTTGTAGTTCTTGGCATAGTGCGCGAACACCTTCGGGTTGGACGCGAAATACTCGTTGAACTGCGACGGAAACTCGACGAAATCGCGCGCCGTGTTGGTGCCGGACAGTTCCGGGTATTTCTGGTCGGCGAAGAAGCCGTTCAGGGCATGGCCGAACTCGTGGAACATGGTGATCACGTCATCCCACGTCAGCAGCGCCGGCTGGCCGGGCGCGGGCTTGGCGAAGTTGGCCACGTTGTAGATGACCGGCTGCTGGCCCAGCAAAGTGGACTGCGTGACCATGTTGTCCATCCACGCGCCGCCACCCTTGTTGTCGCGCTTGAAGTAGTCGCAGTAGAACAGGCCCAGCGGCTTGCCGTCGGCGTCGTACACCTCGAACACGCGCACGTCTTTCTGGTAGACGGGAATGTCGTGGCGTTCCTTGAAGGTCAGGCCGTACAGCTGGTTGGCGGCGTAGAACACGCCATTCTCGAGCACGTTGTTGAGCTCGAAATACGGCTTGATCTGGCTTTCGTCGATGCCGTATTTGGCCTTCTTGACCTTCTGCGCGTAGAACTCCCAGTCCCACGGCTTGAGCTGGAAGCTCTTTTCGCCCTTGGCTTTCTGCGTCTTGTCGATTTCGGCCTGGATGGCCTTGGCCTCACGATCGGACTGCGCCACCGCCGCCGGCACCAGCTTGGCCATGAAGTCTTCGACGTGCGCCGGGGTCTTGGCCATCTGGTTGGTCAGTTTCCATGCCGCCCAGTTGGGGTAACCCAGCAACTTGGCTTCTTCGGCGCGCACCTTGGCGTACTTGAGAATGGTGGCGCGGGTGTCGTCGTCACCGCCTTTTTCGGTGCGGTTCCACGACGCCTCGTACAGTGCCTTGCGCGTGGCGCGGTCGGACAGCTGCGCCAGCAACGGCTGCTGGGTGGTGTTTTGCAGCGGCAGGACGTACTTGCCTTTCAGCCCGCGCGCGTCGGCGGCCTGTGCGGCAGCGGCGATCTGCGCGTCACTCAGGCCCGCCAGCTGCGCCTTGTCGTCGACCACCAGCGCGCCGGCCTTGGTGGCGGCCAGCAGTTTGGTGGTGAAATCGGTATTGAGTGAGGCCGCTTCCTTGTTCAGCTGGGCCAGCTTGGCCTGGTCGGCCTTGGACAAGTCGGCGCCGTGGTGCACGAAGCTGTTGTAGACCACGTTGACCAGGCGCAGCGAGCCCGGATCGAGTTTCAGCGAATCGCGCTTTTCGTACACCGCCTTCAGGCGCGCGAACAGCTTGGCGTTCATGAAGATGGCGTCGCTGTGCGCGGCCAATTGCGGCGCCACGGCGGCCTGCACCTTTTGCAGTTCGGGATTGTTGTTGGCGCTGGTGACGGCGTTGAACACGCCCATCACGCGGTTCAGCAGCGCGCCGGTCTTCTGCAGCGCCACGTAAGTGTTCTCGAACGTCGGCGGCGCCGGGTTGTTGGCAATGGCCTGCACCTGCTTGAGATCCTCGGCCATGCCCTTTTCGATCGCCGGCTGGTAATCGGCGTTGGTGATCTTGTCGAACGGCGGCGCCTGGAACGGCAACGTGCTCTTGGTGAAGAACGGGTTGACGTGCTTGGCCGGAGCCGGCGTCGTGGCCGGCGCGGCGGCTGTCTTGGACGTGGACGCCTGATTGGCGGACGGCGAAGAAGGTGAACAGGCAACCATGGCCAGACTCGCGGCAATCGTGACGGCTAACGTACGCATACGGGGCATCGGAGATCCTCGGTGATGAGGCTGGAGCACAGGCGGCAAGCGTCAACCGGAACCCTTCGCGGGCGACGCCGCCGCCCGCGCACCGCGGGTGGCCTGCGGCGCAATGGCCCCGGATCGCAACGCTCCCCGCTTATGCCTCAGCGTTGGAAGGGCTTCACTGTACTCGTGGCCGCCAGCGCCATCAACGCACGTCACGCAGCTGCCAATGTTTGCCGATGAGCCAATCCAGCCGTTGGCGCAGGATGCGCATGGGCAGGTCGGTGATCACTTCGAAATCGACGTTCAGGCTGGCCTGGTGCGCGCTCGCCTCGGCCTGCGCGTCCACTGCGCCGAGCGATGCGTCGACCTTGTCGGGCTCGTCCTGCTTTGCGCGCCAACGCTCGAACAGGTCCGGCGTGCGCAAGGCCGCCTGCAATGCCTGCGCCCACGCATCGGGGCTGCGGCCGGCAAAGGACAGGTCGGCATCCTCGCCCTTGGCGGCGGCAAAGTCGGTGATGGAAAAGTAATAGTGCTGGCGGCTCATCATCGTCTCCGTGAAAGGGTTGCGGCCCACGGCCGGCAGCCCGAAAACCTATTGTTCGTCGAGGTCCGCTTCGGTATCGACCAGTACCGCCTGGCGCGCCGAAAAATGCCGCCGTCCCCACGTGGCCACCACGCCGGTCAACGCCAGCAGGCAATAACTCAAGCCGGCCAGCGCGATGGCCGTGCCGGAGGGCAAAAGCACGGCCAGCAGCAGCGACAGCAACCCCACCGCGGCCACGAACGCCCACATTACCGAGCGCAGGCGCATGTCCACCCAGATGGCCGGACGGGCATACCTGATACGACGCGCGCCATGCACGAGCAGCGCCGACAGGGTGCCGGCCATGCAGGCATTGCAAATGCCGTAGCAGGCAAACAGCAACCTCAGATGATGCCATTTGCCCGCGCCGGCGGCGACCGGCACGTAGCCCGGCGACAGCACGCCACTGGTCAGGCCGTGAAAGAAGCTGGCGTACACCAGATGCAACGGAAACACGAAGATCAACGCAAAAAACACCAGCAGCAGCGACAGGCACAAACCCGTCATGTCGGTGCGATCGACCATTTCGCGCCAGCTGACATGCCCGTGCCAGAACCACACCAGCTGCACGAAACACACGGCAAAGGCCGGAACGCCGCGCAGGGCATCCATCAGCGCATCGACGTTGCGCGGCAGGGACGCACCACTCAACACCAGCAACGTGATGGCAAAAGCAAACGCGCCATCGACGAACTTGTCCACGCGCGCGCTCTGGCTGCGCTGCTCGGTGGCGATCACGCCTTGCGGTAGTGGTTGCTCGGCCATGGGCCGATAATACGGGTATTGATCCGCATTTTTCAGGCCGCCGTCATGTTTCACACCCACGCCATCACCACCGCCGACAAGGCCGCCGGCTACGCCGAACTGGCCGCGCAGGCACGCGCCATCATGGACGGCGAACCGGACTTCATCGCCAATGCCGCCAATTTCGGCGCGCTGGTGTTCCACAGCCTGCCCGACATCAACTGGTGCGGCTTTTACCTGTTTGACGGCAACGAGCTGGTGGTCGGCCCGTTCCAGGGCCAGCCGGCGTGCATCCGCATCGCGCTGGGCAAGGGCGTGTGCGGGATCGCCGCCAAGACGCGGCAAAGCCAGGTGGTGGCCGACGTCAACGCGCATCCCAACCACATTTTTTGCGATTCGACCTCGCGCTCGGAAGTGGTGATCCCGCTCATCAAGGCCGACGGCTCGCTGCTGGGCGTGTGGGACGTTGACAGCCCGCACGAAAACCGCTTCGACGAGGCCGACCGCGCCGGCATGGAAGCGCTGTGCAAGGTGTTCATGGACGCCGTCAACCACCCGTAGGAGCCTGCCTGCAGGCGAACGGCTCCCGCTCGACCAAGCATCCGGCCATCGCGCGCAGGCGCGCTCCTACAAACGATTCGAAATCTGGCGCAAGCCCGGTAGGAGCCCGCCCGCGGGCGATGGGACTTGCTTCAAACCAACATCAGGCCATCGCGCGCGGATCAGGCCGGCGCGTTCAGCCAGTCGACAACAACTTGCCTTGCCTCGTCCACGCCGGTGCCGGCCGGCGTGGAAAAAACCTGGAACGTGGCCGACCAGCCGGCGGCGACACTTTCCTTGCGCGCGGCCTGCAAGGCTGCGGCAGCCTGCCCCCGCGACAATTTGTCGGCCTTGGTCAAAAGCACGTGGCAGGCAAGGTTCGTGGCCGCACAAAAACCCAGCATCATGCGGTCGAATTCCTTCAACGGATGACGGATGTCGGCAATCAACACCACGCCGCGCAAGCTCTTGCGATGATGCAGATAAGCATCGATTTCGGTCCGCCAATGCGCGCGCAATTTTTCCGGCACCTTGGCATAGCCATATCCCGGCAAATCCACCAACCGCGCGGTTTCCCCCAGCGTGAACACCACCATTTGCTGGGTGCGGCCGGGCGTGCGCGACGTGCGTGCCAGCGCTTTTTGATGGGTCAATCTGTTCAATGCGCTGGATTTGCCGGCATTCGAACGCCCCGCAAAAGCGACTTCCGCGCCACTGTCGGCGGGCAATTGACGAAGCTCATGGGCAGCCAGCAAAAACGTGGCATTCTGCAAGGGATTGGACGGCATGAACGGCCTTCGGCTTGTTTGACCGGGTCGGAATGGGTGGTAATAATTTGACGGATTCCATATCCGTCGCAGTTGCAGCACTCGCTAACGGGGAGACAGTGTATGAGTTTTCGGCGCGTTGTAGTTTTTGCCGCTGCGCTTGCGGCTGGTACCGCCATGGCACAGGACGCTCCGCCGGCGGCATCGACGTCCACACCGGCAACCGCGGCGACGGCTGCTGCCGCATCGGCCCAGCCGGTCGCCGCCGTCAAGCAGGGGCCGCTGGACGGCGACCCGGCGGCCGGCAAGACCAAGGCGGCCGTGTGTGGCGCCTGCCACGGCATCGACGGCAACTCCGCCAGCCCGACCTTCCCCAAGCTGGCCGGCCAGAACGAGCATTACATCGTCGAGCAGCTGGAAAACTTCAAGTCCGGCCGCCGCAAGAACCCGATCATGGCCGGCATGGCCGCGCCGCTGTCGGAAACCGACATGCATGACATCGCGGCGTATTTTTCGCGTCAGACGATCAAGCCCGGCGTGGCCGACGAAAAACTGGCCAAGGCCGGCGGCGCGCTGTTCCGCGAGGGCGATGCGACCCGTGGCATCCCGGCCTGCATGTCCTGCCACGGCCCCGACGGCCGCGGCAATCCGGGCGCGCCGTATCCGCAGATCGGCGGCCAGCATGCGCAGTACGTCGAACAAGTGCTGACGGCATGGAAAAACGGCGATACCTGGGGCACCAGCAAGCACGCCATGATCATGCCGTCGATCGCCAAGAAGCTGACCAAACAGGATATCGTTGACGTGGCCAGCTATCTGGAAGGCCTGCACGCCAACCCGGCTGGCATCACCCCGTAAGTCGCGGCCGTTTCCGCCGCCCCGCGTGCGCCGTTGCCGACGCACTGGAGATTTTGCATGTCCTACCGTTTATTGCTTCTTGCTCCGCTCGCGCTTGCCCTGAGCGCCTGCGGCTCATCCGGCAACGCGCCGGCACCAGCGCCCGCGCCGGCGCCGCAGGCCCAGGCCACCACGACCGCCACACCGGCGGCAACCACCGCCCCGGCAGCATCCGGTTCCACGGCGGTCGCCTCGAGCGCGGCCACCACGCCTGTCGCCGCGCCCGGTGGCCCGGTGGCCACGCCCATGCTGACGGCCGCCGACAAGGCCGCCATGCTCAAGGCCGCCAAAAGCTTCAACCCCAACGCGCCGTGGGTGGAAGGCAAAAACTACTTCACCATCTCGCCGGCCCAGCCGCGCGTGACCTCCACCGACAAGATCGAAGTGGTCGAGGTGTTCAACTGGGGTTGCCCGGCCTGCAACGCCGCGCACCCGATCATCGACAAGATCGGCGCCGGGCTGCCGTCCTACGCCACCATGGCGTACCTGCCGGCCGGCTTCCGCCCCGACGAAAACTGGACGCTGTACCAACGCGCCTGGTACACGGCCAAGGCCCTGGGGCTGGCGAAAAAGAGCTACAACGCGATGTTCGACGCCAACTGGAAGACCGGCGAAACCGGCAGCTACAACCTTGCCACCGGCCAGCTCAACCCGCGCGCCAAATGGCCGGACATCCACACCATCGCCAACTTCTACCACAAGACCTACGGCGTGCCGGCCAAGCAGTTCGTGGCCATCGCCGATTCGTTCACCGTCAACACGCAGATGAAGCGTGCGGACAAGCTGGTGCAAAGCTACGGCGTGCCGGGTACGCCGACCATCATCATCGACGGCCGCTACCGCTTCGGCTTCCAGAGTGCCGGCGGCTATGCCAAGGGCGCGGAACTGGCCAAGTGGCTGGTCGCCAAGGAAGCCAAGCGCATCACGTCCGAACAGGCTGCGCAGCAGTAA
>DASVGR010000093.1:0-21517 GCA_036379395.1 Rhodanobacteraceae bacterium
CATGCTGCGATCGCGGCACATCAAGCTGATCGCGGCGTTCGACCACCGGCACGTGTTCCTTGACCCGGCGCCGGATCCGGTGGTCAGCTTCGCCGAGCGACGGCGGCTGTTCGACCTGCCCCGCTCGTCGTGGGCGGACTACGACACCGGGCTGATCTCGGCGGGCGGCGGCGTCTGGCCACGGTCGGCCAAGTCCGTGCCGGTCTCCCCCCAAGCCCGCGCGGCGCTCGGCCTGGCCGACACGGTCGTGGCGCTCTCGCCGGACGACCTGATCTCGGCGATCCTGCGCGCCCCGGTTGACCTGCTATGGAACGGCGGCATCGGCACCTACGTGAAGGCGTCGCATGAGGCGCAGGCGGACGCGGGCGACCGGTCCAACGACGCGGTGCGGGTCAACGCGACCGAGCTGCGGGCGCGGGTGGTCGGCGAGGGCGGCAACCTCGGCCTCACCCAGGCCGCGCGGATCGAGTACGCGCTGGCGGGCGGGCTGGTGAACACCGACTTCATCGACAACTCCGCCGGGGTGGACACCTCCGACCACGAGGTCAACATCAAGATCCTGCTGGGCGACGCCGTCGCGCGCGGCGAGCTGACGTTCGAGGCGCGCAACAAGCAGCTGGCGTCGATGACCGACGAGGTCGAAAAACTGGTGCTGTGGGACAACTACCGCCAGAACCAGGCCATCACCTTGATGGAGCATCAGACGGTGAAGCGTCTGGGCACCATGAGCCACTTCATCCGCACGCTGGAAGCCGAGGGCAAGCTCGACCGCCAGGTCGAATCACTGCCCAGCGACGCCGAACTGGCCGAGCGCAAGTCCAAGGGCCAGGGCCTGACCCGTCCGGAGCTGTGCATCCTGCTGTCCTACGACAAGATCCAGTTGTTCCAGCAGTTGCTCGATTCGGACGTGCCGGAAGACCCGTACCTGTCGCACGAGTTGCAGCGCTACTTCCCGGAGCCGTTGCGCGCGGTCTACGCCGAGCACATGCAGCGCCATCGTCTGAAGCGCGAAATCATCGCCACGGTGGTGACCAACTCCACGCTCAACCGCATGGGCGCCACGTTCATGCTGCGCATGCAGGAGGACACCGGGCAAGGTCCGGCGGCGATCGCCAAGGCCTTCACGGCGGCGCGCGAGATTCTCGACGCGCGCGAGTTGTGGGCGGCCATCGAGGCGCTGGACGGCAAGGTTGCCGAAGCCACGCAGCTCGATGCCACGCAGCAGATCTGGAACCTGCTGCGGCACATGACACGCTGGCTGCTCAACCGTCCGAACGGCACCTCGGAGATCGCGGCCAACATCGAGCGTTACCGCCCGGTGGTCACCGCGTTGCGCGAGTCGCTGTCGTCCACCTTGACCGCGACCGGCCAGGCCGATTTCGGCCTGAGCGTGGAAAAATGGCAGGGCTTGGACGTGCCGGCCGAGCTGGCCCGGCGCCTGGCCCGCGTGCCGGTGCTGCGTGCGGCGCTGGACATGGCCGAAGTGTCGCTGGAGAGCGGTGAGCCGATCGAAGCCGTCGCCAAGGTGTTCTTCTCCATGGCCGAGGCACTGGACCTCAACTGGCTGCGCAGCGAAATCGAAGCGTTGCCGGTCGAGGATCGTTGGCACGCCCAGGCGCGTGGTTCGCTGCTGGACGAGCTCAACCACCAGCATCGCGTGTTGTCGGTCAAGGTGTTGGCCTGGGCCAAGGACAACAAGTCCGCCGATCCGGTGGCCGCGTGGCTCGACCGCGATGATCCAACCACCCGCTACACGCGTTCGGTGTTGGCCGAGATCATGTCGCAATCGGCCGACTACCCGATCGCCTCGGTGGCCTTGCGCCGCCTGGCCCAGTTGGCGCAGGCCGGCTGAGCGCACGGTGGGCAGCGGTATCGAAACGGGCGCGGTGCAAACCGCGCCCGTTTCGTTTGGGCAGGGGATTGCCTGGTGCGGGAGCCAGCCCGCAGGCGAAAGGGTTCTTGCTTCATCTCGCACTGGCCCATCGCGCGCAGGCGCGCTCCTACAGTGCTTCGCGTCTGCCATTGCCTCCTGTAGGAGCCCGCCTGCGGGCGAAAGAGTTCTTGCTTCATCTCGTATTGGGCCATCGCGCGCGGGCGCGCTCCTACAGGTCTGGCGTGGTCTTTCGATATCTTTGTGGGAGCCCGCCTGCGGGCGAAAGAATCCAGCCTCAAACCGTATCCGGCCATCACGCGATGGCTGGGATGGTTGCGTGTTGCCGGCGCCGCGCTATCCTCGGGCCACCTTAGTTTGGTTTGTGGAAATTGCCCATGCGTTTGGCCATCGTCGCCAGCCAGGCACCTGCCGCCCGCGAGGCGGGAGACGTCTTGAAACAACGTTATGACACCGTCCCGGTCGAGGAGGCCGAGGTCATCGTCGCGCTGGGTGGGGACGGTTTCATGCTGCGCACCTTGCATGCGTACCTGGGGCTGGACGTGCCGGTCTACGGCATGAAACTGGGACGCATCGGTTTTCTGATGAACCAGCATCGCAATGATGACCTGGCAGGCCGCATCGAACGCGCGCATCCCGCCGTGCTGCGGCCGCTGGAAATGCGCGTGACGACAGCCGCCGGCGAAGAGCACATGGCGCTGGCTTTCAACGAAGTGTCGTTGTTGCGGCAATCCAATCAGGCCGCGCACATCGGCGTGTTGCTGAATGGGTCAGTCAAGCTGGAAGCGCTTATCTGCGACGGCGTGCTGATTTCCACGCCGGCCGGTTCCACGGCCTACAACCTGTCCGCGCACGGACCGATCCTGCCATTGGATGCCAACGTGCTGGCGTTGACGCCGATCAGTCCGTTCCGGCCGCGGCGCTGGCGTGGCGCCATCCTGCCACACGCCACGCGCGTCACGTTCAAGATGCTTGATCCCGAGCGCCGCCCGGTCAGCGCCACCGCGGATTTTCACGAAGTGCGCGATGTGCTGACCGTCGAGGTCAGGCAGTCGGGAACGTACGCCGCCAAGCTGTTGTTCGATCCCGAGCACAATCTGGAAGAACGCATTCTGGACGAACAATTCGCCCTGTAGACCCAAGGTTGCGGCAACCGTGTCCTCGTTTTTTGTGGAGAGCGGCGATAGCGGCGACAGTCGGATGTCGGCGCCATGTCCGTTGCCGCCGTAAAATGCCAATCAGCATCAAGCCTTGGAGTGCCGTGCACCTCATGTCATCCGATTTGCCCGATCCGTCATCGTCGCCCGCCACGGCACACACTGAAGCTTCCGTGCGTGATGCACGGTTGATCGTTGCCATCTCGTCGCGCGCGTTGTTCGACCTGTCCGAAAGCCATGCGTTGTTCCAGCGCGAGGGATTGGACGCCTACCGCCGCTACCAGATCGCCCACGAAAACGACGTGCTGGCGCCGGGCGTGGCGTTTCCGCTGGTCACCAAATTGCTGGCGTTGAACGGGCAGGGTGCGGCCGTGCCGTCGGTCGAAGTGATTTTGCTTTCACGCAATTCGGCCGACACCGGTTTGCGCATTTTCAATTCCATCGAGCATTACGGGCTGGACATTTCGCGTGCCGCGTTCACCAACGGTGCGCCGACATCCGAGTACATCGCGCCGTTCGACGCGGATTTGTTCCTGTCGGCCAACGCGGAAGACGTGGCGCGCGCGCTGGCGGCCGGTGTGGCCGCCGCCACGGTGCTGCCGTCCACACCGACGACGCGCGCGGACGGCCAGTTGCGCATCGCGTTTGACGGCGACGCCGTGATCTTCGGCGACGAGGGCGAGCGCGTGTCGCGCGAAGAAGGTCTGGAAGCGTTCCATCGCAGCGAGTCCGAACACGCTTCCGAGCCCTTGTCCGTCGGCCCGTTCAGTGGTTTTTTGACGGCCTTGCATCATCTGCAGGCGGCCTTTCCGACCGAAAACGCGCCGATCCGCACGGCGCTGGTCACGGCACGTTCGGCGCCGGCGCACAAGCGCGTCATCCTCACCTTGCGTCGCTGGGGCGTGCGTCTGGATGAAGCGCTGTTTCTGGGCGGACGCGACAAGGGCCCGTTTCTGGATGCCTTCGGTGCCGACATCTTTTTTGACGACTCGCCGGTCAACGTGGAGTCGGCACGCAAGCATGTGGCTACCGGCCACGTGCCGCATGGTGTCAGCAACGGCTGAAGCACGCGGGTGCTTGTGGGCGGACGGGGCGTGGGCGCTACAATCGGGGGCTCATATTCTCGTTGGGAATGACCGAATGTCCTCCGCGCGCCCGAACCCGCTCGACCTGTACGACACCCGTTCCATGCTGACCGATGAAGAGCGCATGGTGCACGACACCGTGGCACGCTTCACCGACGAGAAAGTGTTGCCGATCATCGGCCAGTGCTTCGATGAGGCGCGCTTTCCGACCGAGCTGATTCCCGAAATCGCCGGTCTTGGTTTGCTCGGTGCGACGTTGCCTGCCGAATACGGTGGCGCCGGCATGAGCGGCGTGGCCTACGGCCTGATCTGCCAGGAACTGGAGCGCGGCGATTCGGGCATGCGCAGCTTCGCCTCGGTGCAAAGCTCGCTGGTGATGTATCCCATCTTCACGTTCGGCAGCGAGGAACAGAAGCGGCAATACCTGCCGAAAATGGCCGCTGGCGAAATCATCGGCTGCTTCGGCCTGACCGAACCACACGGTGGCTCGGACCCGTCCAACATGAAAACCCATGCGCGCCGTGATGGTGACGATTGGGTCATCAACGGCGCCAAGATGTGGATCACCAACGGCAATCTGGCGCACGTCGCGCTGGTGTGGGCGCAAACCGACGAAGGCATCCGCGGCTTTCTCGTGCCGACCGGCACCCAGGGCTTCGCAGCGCAGGAAATCCATCGCAAGATGAGTTTGCGCGCGTCGGTCACGTCCAGCCTGTTCCTGGACAACGTGCGCGTGCCGGCCAGCGCCATGCTGCCAAACGTGAAAGGCCTGCGCGGGCCGCTGAGCTGTCTGGACCAGGCGCGTTACGGCATCACCTGGGGTCCGATCGGCGCCGCCCAGGCGTGCCTCAAGGAAGCGATCGACTACACCGCCGAGCGCGTGTTGTTCGGCCGGCCGCTGGCCGCCAACCAGGCCATCCAGCTCAAGCTGGCCGACATGGCCCGGCGCATCGCCACGGCGCAATTGCTGTCACTGGAACTGGGCCGCAAGAAGGACGCCGGCACCATGGCGCCGGTGCAGATTTCACTGGCCAAGTGGAACAACGTGCGCATGGCGCTGGACATCGCGCGCCAATGCCGCGACATCCTCGGCGCGGCCGGCATCACCACCGAGCATTGCGCCATCCGGCATGCGTTGAATCTTGAGTCGGTCGTCACCTACGAAGGCGCTGAAACCGTACATCAGCTGGTGGTCGGGCGCGCGTTGACGGGCATCAACGCGTTTTGACCTGATGCGGAGCAGAGCAACATGGCACGACGCAGCAAAAGGCCTTCGCGCACGGTGCGGGTGACCTGTTTGCGCAGAAGGCAACGATGAACTCCCTTGGTCCGACGCTGGAAACCGCGCGCCTTGTCCTGCGTCCGCCGCAGGCCGGGGATTTCGACGCCTGGGCGCGGTTGATGGCCGACGGGCGCAGCGCGCGTTTCATCGGCGGCGTGCAGGTGCGCGAGGTGGCATGGCGCGGTTTTCTGACCATGGTCGGTGCCTGGGCCATCCAGGGTTTCGGCATGTTTTCGGTGCTGGAAAAAGCCAGCGGCCGCTGGCTGGGCCGATTGGGGCCGTGGCAACCGGTCGGCTGGCCGGGCCCGGAAGTCGGCTGGGCGCTGTTGCCCGAAGCCTGGGGCCACGGTTACGCGACCGAGGGCGCCGTGGCGGCGATGGATTTCGCGTTCGACGTGCTGGGCTGGGATCACGTCATCCACACCATTGAGCCGGCCAACGCGCCATCACAGGCCGTGGCCCAGAGGTTGGGATCGAAGAAACAGGGTGCCGGCCAGTTGCCGCCGCCGCATCACGCCACGCCGGTCGACATCTGCGGCCAGACGCGTGCGCAATGGTGTGCGCGTCGTGTTGGTGAATCAAGATGATGTTGTTTTTGCAAACAACTGTATCCAATAAATAATCAAGGCAAAAAAAATGGCAGACAAAGCGCCCATCGCGTCCCGGCAGCGTGGCTTCAACCGCGCCGAAATCGTCGACCGGAATTTCACCGAGTTCGTGCGCGACTGGTCCGGCACGGTACGCGCCGCGCCGGCCGAGGACGCGCCGATCGCGCCGGGCAGCGCGCTGGATGTGCGCGGCTTTCGCGAGCTGTTCGAGTCGCAGCTGGTCAGCCGCCAGCTCGACCTCATGGCGCGCGTGCTGCGCCTGTCCAACAAGGTGTTTTATTCCATCGGTTCGAGCGGCCACGAAGGCAATGCCATGGTGGCGCGCGCGCTGCGCCACACCGATCCGGCATTCTTGCATTACCGCTCCGGCGCGTTCATGGCCGAGCGTTCGCGGCAGGTGCCGGGCATTGATCCGGTCGTCAATTCGGCGCTGTCGTTTGCCGCCTCCGAGGATGATCCGGCGTCCGGCGGCCGGCACAAGGTGTGGGGCAGCAAGCCATTGTGGGTGTTGCCGCAAACCTCCACCATCGCTTCGCATCTGCCCAAGGCGTTCGGCACGGCCGTGGCCATCGAGCAGGCGCGGCGCACGCGTCATGCCTTGCCGATACCGGACGATTCCATCGTGATCGCCAGCTTCGGCGATGCCTCGTCCAACCACGCCACGGCGCAAAGCGCGTTCAACGCGGCCGCGTGGACGGCCTATCAGGGCGTGCCGGCGCCGGTGTTGTTCGTGTGCGAGGACAACGGCATCGGCATTTCGGTGAAGACGCCGCAAGGCTGGGTGGCAAGCAATTTCCGGCATCGCTCGAACCTTGATTATTTTTACGCCGACGGCCTGGACCTGGCGTCCGGCTATGCCGACGTGCAACGCGCCGTCGAGCATTGCCGCACCACGCGCCGGCCGACATTCCTGCATCTGGGCGTGACGCGCCTGATGGGTCACGCCGGCACCGATTTCGAAATCGAATGGCGTTCCGTCGAGGAGCTGATGGCGCTGGAAGCCACCGACCCGCTGCTGCGTTCGGCCGCCCTGGCGCTGGAAACCGGGCTGTACACCAAGGATCAATTGCTGGATGTCTACGAAGCCACGCGCAAGCGCTGCTTTGCCGCCGCCGAACTGGCCGACCAGCGTCCCAAGCTGACCACCTTGCAGCAAGTGATGGCCCCGCTGGCGCCGTATCACGCCGATAACGTGCAGGCCGAGGCCGCCCGCACGGCCGACGAGGCCACGCGCGTCAAGGTATTTGGCGGTGCAGGCAAATTGCCGGAAAAACAGCCGCCGCGGCACTTGGCCATCCTCATCAACCAGGCCTTGCACGACGTGATGGCCAAGTACCCCGAAACGCTGCTGTTCGGCGAGGACGTGGCGCAAAAGGGCGGCGTGTACACGGTCACGCGCGGCCTGCAAAAAACCTTCCGCGGCACGCGCGTGTTCAACACGCTTCTGGACGAAACCACCATTCTCGGTTTGGCCCAGGGTTACGCCAACATGGGTTTTCTGCCGCTGCCGGAAATCCAGTATCTGGCGTATTTGCACAATGCCGCCGACCAGATCCGCGGCGAGGCGGCCAGCCTGCAGTTTTTCTCCAACGACCAGTATCGCAACCCGATGGTGGTGCGCATCGCCTCATTGGGTTATCAGCGCGGTTTCGGCGGGCATTTCCACAACGACAATTCCATCGCCGCGCTGCGTGATATTCCCGGGCTTGTCGCCGGCTGTCCGTCACGTGGTGACGACGCGGCGATGATGCTGCGCACGCTGATGGCGCTGGCCAAGGTCGACGGCCGCGTGTGCGCCTTCCTCGAACCGATCGCGCTGTACATGACCAAGGACCTGTACGAGCCGGGCGATGGCCAATGGCAATTTGCCTATCCCGCGCCGGAGCAGGCCATGACGCTGGGCGAAGGTCGCGTTTACGACGAAGGTGCCAATGATCTTGTCATCATCACGTTCGGCAATGGCGTGCCGATGAGCCTGCGTGCGGCGCGGCGCATCAAGGAAAAGCACGGCTGGAACGTGCGCGTGGTCGACCTGCGTTGGCTGGTGCCGCTCAACGAGGCGTTCGTCGTCGAGCAGGCACGCACGGCCAAACGCCTCCTCGTCGTCGACGAAGGCCGTCACAGCGCCGGCGTAGGCGAGGGCGTCATCACCGCCATCACCGAAGCCGGCCTCGGCGCCACGCCGCTGCGCCGCGTCGTCGGCGCCGACACCTTCACGCCATTGGCCGGCGCGGCGTTTCTGGTGTTGCCGGGCGAGGACGACATTGTCGAAGCGGCCGATCAATTGGCCTGAGGCGGCTTGAAACCGCATCGCCTCGACGCCGTACCGGGGTGATGCGGATGCGCTCGTCGCAAAATCCGGCGCGCGTTACTTGGTGTGCGCCGCGTTGCGGCCGCGCTTGGCGCCCAGCTTGCGATCGAGGCCGCCGGCCAGTTTCTTGAACAGCCGTGACAAGTTGCCGCGCTGGGTCTTGCGGTTTTTGGCTTCTTCGCTGACCAGCCATGTCACCTGGATGACGCGACGCTCGCCTTCGTACGGCAAGTGGCCGTGGAAGGAGTTGTCGGCGCGCTTGAAGGCGACGAATTCGCCGTACAAGGGTTTCACTTCCGGCACCAGCAGGGCGTCGATGTCGTCCACGCTGGACAGGAAGCGCAGGCAGCCATCGCTGGTGTCGGGCCAGCTTTCGTTGAGGTAGAGCAGGGCGGTCGCCACCTTGGAGCGGCTGTCGGTGTGGATGGTGCCGTGGCGGCGGTTGAGGCTGCGGCTCAGGGTGACCAGCACCGGCTTGTCGGCCAGGTTCTCGATGCCGAGATGGCGGCCGATGGTGTCGGCGATTTCGGGGCTGGTCAGTCGTTGCACCAGGCGCTGCACGCTGGGGCCGCAATCGGCCTCGTCGTACGGAAAATAGCCGGCCTCGGCGTAACGCGGATAGTCATTGGCGAGGTCGTCGCGGCGGTCGGGCGGCAGCACGCCGTGCGCCACCATGAAGGAAAACGGCTGATCGCGCACGATGGTGTCGGGGCGGTCGAAACGGGCGGCGGTGAGGAGGGCGGTGGTCATGGGCGCGGGCAGGCAAACGTAAGCCGCCATTGTAGTCGTGGCCCGCCATACCCAACAGGGCATGAAAGCTTCCCGTGATGCAGTGGACAGTTTGACCGGTGTCGCCTAAACTTTCCGCCTGCCCGGTTTTCCTTTTCTTGCGAAGCCTACGGACCTTCACGGCCCGCAGGTTTTGCTGCACCTGCGAGGCAGCCCTCTGATGATTCCCGCTCTGCTAGTTCTTGAAGACGGCAGTGTTTTTCGTGGAGGCGCTGTCGGCGCCCACGGCGACACGGTCGGCGAAGTGGTTTTCAACACCGCGATGAGCGGTTACCAGGAAATCCTGACCGACCCTTCCTACAGCCGACAGATCGTCACGCTGACTTACCCGCACATCGGCAATACCGGCTGCAACGCCGAGGATGTCGAGTCTGGCCACGTGCAGGCGGCCGGCCTGATCGTGCGCGATGTGCCGCGTCTGGCCAGCAACTATCGCAGTGTCGAAAGCCTGCCGGATTACCTCAAGCGCCACAATATCGTAGCCATCGCGGGTATCGATACCCGCCGCCTGACGCGCATCCTGCGCGACAAGGGCGCGCAGCGCGGCTGCATCATGGCCGGCGAGAATATCGACGTGGAGACGGCGCTGGCCAAGGCGCGTGCGTTCCCCGGCCTGGACGGCATGGACCTGGCCAAGGTGGTCACCACCGACAAGGCGTACGACTGGACCGAAGGCAGCTTCGATCTGGACAAACAGGCGTTCAACGTGCCGGCCAAGCGTTTCAAGGTGGCCGTGATCGACTATGGCATCAAGCGCAACATCCTGCGTCTGGCCGCCGAAGCCGGCTGCGACTTGCACGTCATGCCGGCCCGGACCACGGCCGCCGAGGTGCTGGCGCTCAAGCCTGACGGCGTGTTGTTGTCCAACGGCCCCGGCGATCCGGCCGCGTGCGACTACGCCATCAAGGCGGCACGCGAACTGCTGGATGCGAAGATTCCGTTGTTCGGCATTTGCCTCGGCCATCAGCTGATGGCGCTGGCGCTGGGCGCCAAGACCATCAAGATGAAATTCGGCCATCACGGCGCCAACCATCCGGTCAAGGATCTGGCTACGGGCCGCGTCTACATCACCAGCCAGAACCACGGTTTCGCCGTCGATGCCGACACCTTGCCGGCCAATGTACGGCCGACGCACCGTTCCCTGTTCGACGGCTCGCTGCAGGGTTTCGAGTTGACCGACCGGCCGGCGTTCTGTTTCCAGGGCCACCCGGAAGCTTCGCCCGGCCCGCACGACATCCAGTATTTGTTCCAGCACTTTGCCGATTTGATGCAGGAGGCCCACTGACATGGCCAAGCGTACCGACCTCAAGAGCATCCTCATCATCGGCGCCGGCCCGATCATCATCGGCCAGGCGTGCGAGTTCGATTATTCTGGAGCACAAGCCTGCAAGGCACTGAAAGAAGAAGGCTTTCGCGTCATTCTGGTCAACTCCAACCCGGCCACCATCATGACCGACCCGGACACCGCCGACGCGGTGTACATCGAGCCGATCAACTGGGAGACGGTGGCCAGGATCATCGAAAAGGAGCGCCCGGACGCGCTGCTGCCGACCATGGGCGGCCAGACCGGCCTGAACTGCGCGTTGGACCTGGCCGACCACGGCGTGCTGGAAAAATACGGCGTGGAGCTGATCGGTGCCTCGCGCGATGCGATCCGCACCGCCGAAGACCGCCTGCTGTTCCGCGACGCGATGGACGAGATCGGCCTGGAAAGCCCGCGTTCGGGCCTGGCCACCAGCTGGGAAGAAGCCGTCGAAATCCAGAAGCAGACGGGCTTTCCGGCCATCATCCGGCCGTCGTTCACGCTGGGTGGATCGGGCGGCGGCATCGCCTACAACATCGAGGAATTCGAAACCATCATCAAGCGCGGCCTGGAATTGTCGCCGGTGCATTCGGTGCTGATCGACGAGTCCCTGCTGGGCTGGAAAGAGTACGAAATGGAAGTGGTCCGCGACCATGCGGACAACTGCATCATCGTGTGCGCGATCGAAAACCTCGATCCGATGGGCGTGCACACCGGCGATTCGATCACGGTGGCGCCGGCACAGACCTTGACCGACAAGGAATACCAGCGCATGCGCGATGCCTCGATCGCGGTGCTGCGGCGCATCGGCGTGGACACCGGCGGTTCGAACGTGCAATTCGGTGTGGACCCTGCGACCGGCCGCGTCGTCGTCATCGAGATGAATCCGCGCGTGTCGCGCTCCTCGGCGCTGGCTTCCAAGGCGACCGGCTTCCCCATCGCCAAGGTCGCCGCCAAGCTCGCCGTCGGCTACACGCTGGACGAGCTGGCCAACGACATCACGGGCGGCAAGACGCCGGCCTCGTTCGAGCCGACGCTCGATTATGTCATCACCAAGATCCCGCGTTTCGCGTTCGAAAAATTCCCCACCGCCAGTTCGCGCCTGACCACGCAGATGCAGTCTGTCGGCGAAGTGATGGCCATCGGCCGCAGCTTCACCGAGTCGTTGCAGAAGGCGCTGCGCGGGCTTGAAACCGGCAAGAGCGGTCTTGACCCGACCGGCCTTGACCTGTCCAATCCGGACGACAAGGCGACCTTGCTGCGCGAATTGCGCGAGCCGGGCCCCGAGCGTCTGTTCTACCTGGGCGACGCGTTCCGCGGCGGCATGACGCTGGAAGAAGCCTTCGAGCACACGCACATCGACCCGTGGTACCTGGCCGCGATCGAAGACATCATCGTGGCCGAAAAGGAAGTGGTGGCGCAGGGCCTGACCGCGCTCGACGCCGAGCGCATGTTCGCGCTCAAGCGCATGGGCTTTTCCGACAAGCGCCTGGCCAGGTTGCTGGGCACCGACGAAGCCGCGCTGCGCCAGTTGCGCCACACGCTCGACGTGCGTCCGGTGTACAAGCGCGTGGATTCGTGCGCGGCCGAGTTCGCCACCACCACCGGCTACATGTATTCGACCTACGAGGAAGAAAACGAGGCCGACCCGTCCGACCGCAAGAAGATCATCGTGCTGGGCGGTGGCCCGAACCGCATCGGCCAGGGCATCGAGTTCGACTATTGCTGCGTCCACGCCTCGTTCGCGCTGCGCGAAGACGGCTACGAGACCATCATGGTCAACTGCAATCCGGAAACCGTCTCGACCGATTACGACACCTCCGATCGCCTGTACTTCGAGCCGCTCACGCTGGAAGACGTGCTGGAAATCGTGCACATCGAAAAGCCGATTGGCGTGATCGTGCAGTACGGCGGCCAGACGCCGCTGAAGCTGGCGCGCGCGCTGGAAGCGGCCGGCGTACCGATCATCGGCACCAGCCCCGATTCCATCGACCTGGCCGAGGATCGCGAGCGCTTCCAGCAACTGGTGCAGCGCCTGGGCCTGCGCCAGCCGGACAACCGCATCGCACACACCGCCGAGGAAGCGCTGACGCTGGCCAACGAAATCGGCTACCCGCTGGTGGTGCGGCCCAGCTACGTGCTGGGCGGCCGCGCGATGGAAATCGTCTACGCCGACGAGGATCTGGCGCGTTACATCCGCGATGCGGTGAAGGTGTCGGAAGACTCGCCGGTGCTGCTGGACCGCTTCCTCGACCATGCCACCGAGGTCGACGTCGACATCATCGCCGATGCCGACGGCCAGGTGCTGATCGGCGGCATCATGGAGCACATCGAGGAAGCCGGCGTGCATTCGGGCGATTCGTCGTGCTCGCTGCCGCCGTATTCGCTCACGCCGGCGTTGCAGGACGAGCTGCGTCGCCAGGTGACGTTGCTGGCGCGCGAACTCAAGGTGGTCGGCATCATGAACACGCAGTTCGCGGTGCAGGGCGAGAACATTTTCATTCTCGAAGTGAACCCGCGTGCCTCGCGCACGGTGCCGTTCGTGTCCAAGGCCACCAGTCGGCCGCTGGCCAAGATCGCCGCGCGCGCCATGGCCGGGCAAAGCCTGGCCAGTCAGGGCACCACGCGCGAAATCGTGCCGCATTACTACGCGGTCAAGGAAGCGATTTTCCCGTTCCTGAAGTTCCAGAACGTCGACCCGATCCTCGGCCCCGAAATGCGTTCGACCGGCGAGGTGATGGGCGTGGGCAAGAGCTTCGGCGCGGCCTTTGCGCGTGGTCACGAGGCGGCCGCGATCAAGGCACCGCCGCAGGGCAAGGTGTTCGTGTCGGTGCGCGACGCCGACAAGGCACTGCTGCTGCCGATCGCGCGCGAGGCGCTGCGGCGCGGCTACACGCTGGTCGGCACGCACGGCACGGCGGCGTACCTCAATGAGCATGACGCGCCGTGCGAGCGCGTCAACAAGGTCATCGAAGGCCGTCCGCACATCGTCGACCTGATCAAGAACGGCGAAATCGTCTACATCATCAACACCACGGAAGGCCGTCAGGCGATCACCGATTCGTTCTCGATCCGGCGTTCGGCCCTGCAGCAGCACGTGACGTATTCGACCACCGTGGCCGGTGCCAAGGCACTGCTGCATTCGCTGGAATTCCGCGGTTCCGGAGAGGTTCACAGCTTGCAGGAACTGCACCGGCAGCTGGCGGCCGACATGGCTTCCGATCAAGCCTGACAACAGTCTGGGGCCCGGCTTGTTTTATTGAGCCGAGGGCCCCATGCTGAGCAAACGGTTACACAATTCATTCCCTGCCGATCTTGTCCCGCGAGGGGCAAGTGTCGGCGTTTTGTCCAACCTGTTCCAAGGAGTGCACTTCATGAACCGTGCCCCGATGACCAAGCAGGGTGCCGAGCGCTTGCGCGCTGAACTGGAGCGTCTGAAATTCACCGAACGTCCGCGCATCGTCGCGGCCATTGCCGAGGCGCGTGCGCACGGCGACCTGAAGGAAAATGCCGAGTACCACGCCGCGCGCGAGGAGCAGAGCTTCACCGAAGGCCGCATCGCCGAGCTGGAAGGCACGCTGTCGACCGCGCAGATCATTGATCCGTCCACGCTCGACGTGGGTGACAAGGTCGTGTTCGGCGCCACCGTCGATCTCGAAGAGGAAGACTCCGGCAAGCAGGTGACCTACCAGATCGTGGGCGACCTCGAAGCCGACATCAAGCAGAACCTCATCGCCGTGTCCTCGCCCATCGCGCGTGCCCTGATCGGCAAGCGTGAAGGCGACAGTTTCGAATTCCAGGCTCCGAACGGGGTGCGGCATTACGAGATCATCGAGGTGCGTTACCAGTAAGCGGATCGATCAATGATTGCATTGCGCAACCTGTCCCTGCGGCGTGGCCCCCGACTATTGCTGTCGGGGGCCAACGTTGTGTTGCACGCTGGCTGGAAAGTGGGCGTGGTGGGGCGCAACGGCTGCGGCAAGTCGACCTTGCTGGCCGCCGTGCGCGGCGAGCTCGAGCCGGATGTCGGTGTGCTGGAACTGCCCTCGGACGTGCGCATCGCGTCGGTGGCGCAGGAAACGCCGGCCTTGCCGGATGCCGCCATCGACTATGTGCTGGGCGGCGATGTGGCTGTCGCCGCGGCAATCAAGGATGCCGCGGAGGCGGAAGCCGCCGGCGAGCACGAACGCGCCGCCGCGGCCCATCAGAAGATCGAGGCGCTGGGCGGCTACGACGCGCGTGCGCGTGCCGGCCGCCTGCTGCACGGACTGGGCTTTGCGCCGGCCGATCACGAACGGGCCGTGGCCACGTTTTCCGGTGGCTGGCGCGTGCGCCTGAATCTGGCGCGCGCGTTGATGGCGCCGTCTGATCTGCTGCTGCTGGACGAGCCGACCAACCATCTGGATCTCGACGCCGTGCTGTGGCTGGAGCAGTGGCTGACGCGCTATCCCGGCATGCTGCTGGTGGTATCGCACGACCGCGAGTTTCTGGACGGCGTGACGACGCACATCCTGCATCTGGATGCCGGCAAGGCCGCGTTGTACGCCGGCAATTACACCGCGTTCGAGCGCCAGCGTTCCGAGCAGCTGGCGCAGCAGGCCGCCGCGCATGCCAAAGAACAGGCCGAGCGCGCGCACCTGGAATCGTTCATCAACCGCTTCAAGGCCAAGGCGACGAAGGCGCGGCAGGCGCAGTCGCGCGTCAAGCGGCTGGAAAAACTGGCCGGCACCGAGGCGGTGCGCGCCGAGCGACCACTGCATTTCGCGTTTCCCGTGCCGGCGCGGCTGCCGCAGATGATGTTGCGGCTGGATCATGTCGATGCCGGTTACGGCATGGACAGCGTCATCCTGCGCGATGTCGGACTGGGCATCGAGGCCGGCGACCGCATCGGCCTGCTGGGCCCCAATGGCGCCGGCAAGTCGACGCTGGTCAAGACGCTGGTCGGTGACTTGCCGTTGCTGTCGGGCGAGCGCACGGCGCACAAGGACCTCACCATCGGCTACTTCGCGCAGCACACGGTCGAGGCGCTGGAAGACGGCCTGGGTCCGCTGGAACACATGCTGCGCCTGGCGCCGGACACGCCGACGCAGGAACTGCGCGACTGGCTGGGTCGCTGGAACTTCAACGGCGACCGCGTGATGGAGCCGGTGGACGGCTTTTCCGGCGGCGAACGCGCGCGTCTGGCACTGGCGTTGATCGCCTGGGCCAAGCCCGGCCTGCTGCTGCTGGACGAGCCGACCAACCATCTGGACATGGACATGCGCGAGGCCCTGGCCGACGCGCTCAATGACTATCCCGGCGCGCTGCTGCTGGTGTCGCACGACCGCCACTTGCTGGGTCTGGTGTGCGACGACTTCTGGCGCGTCGCGCAGGGCGAGGTGACGCATTTCGACGGCGATCTGGACGACTACGCGCGCTGGCTGCGCGAGTTGCGCCGCGAGGACAAGTCGCAGGCGTCGTCCGCCCGGACGACCGAAGCCGCGGCCGCCCGCAGCGATCCGCGCGAGCGTCGCCGTGCCGCCGCGGCCGAACGCGAGCGCACGCGCGAGTTGCGCAAGCGCCTCGGCAAGATCGAGGCCGAGGTGGCGCGCATCGACCGGCGTCTGGTCGAGTTGACCGACAAGCTGGCCGATCCGGCCATTTATGAAGGCCCCACGTCCGCTCTGGCCGAACTGGGCCGCGAGCAGGGCGAATTGCGCCAGCGCAAGGAAAAACTCGAGGATGAGTGGTTGGATGTCGGCCAGTCCCTGGAACAGGAAGTGGCATGAGTGGTTCGGTTTACGCCGTGTTGCCGGCCCTGGCGCGGTTTGACCAGATACCCCAGTTGAAGCGTCGCCTGGCGCGCGCCGATGCGCTGAAACCCGGTGCACGCCACGAGCTGGCCGTCGGCGACGGCTTTCAGTGGCCGGGCGACAGCCTGCCGGTAGCGGCCTTGATTCGCGAGCACGTCGTGCACGATGCCGGCGAGCATGTGTGGTTGTGCGCCGACCTGGCTCATTGCGAGCCGGACATGACCGGCGTGCGCGTGCTGGCGATCGGCAGCCTGACGCTGACCGCGGCCGACGCCGAAGCGCTGGCCGCACCGTTGCGTCCGTTGTTCGGCGACAGCGGCATGCCGCTGGAAACCACCTTGCCGTCGCGCTGGCACCTGCGCCTGCCGGCCGACGCGCCGTTGCCGCAGATGGAAGCGCCGGGGGACGTGCTGGGTGATGATCTGGCGCGCCATTTGCCGGAAGGCGCGGCCGGACGACGCTGGCGCCAGATCCTCAACGAAACGCAAATCGTGCTGCATCAGCACGCGCTCAACCGGCAGCGCGCGCAGCAGGGCCAGTCGACCGTCAACAGCTTGTGGCTGTGGGGCGCGGGACGCCTGCCGGCATGGGTCAAGGCGAACGTGGCCGTGGCGTATGGCGACGATCTGCTGCTGGCCGCGCTGGCCGACAAGGCCGGCGTGCCGCTGCAACCGCTGGACGCGCTGCCGACCACGCAACCGCTGCCGCACGACGTCTTGCTGGATCTGGGCGGCAGCACCGATCCGGCCGCCTGCAGCGAGTTGCTGCTGGGCCTTCTGGACGGCAAACAGGCCGACGCGCTGACGCTGCATTTTGCCGGCGGCGAGCGCTGGCGCCTCACCCGCGCGCAGCGCTGGCGCTTCTGGCGACACGCCGCGTGAGCGCACCGGACGCACCCCGGCTGCGCCGGCGCGAAGCGGTGGCCGTGGCGCGAGGCGTCTGGCCGGAAACCGTGCCGGCGGCCTTGCGGCGCGTGTATGCGGCGCGCGGCATCCGCGATCCGGCCGACATCCATTACCGACTGGCCGATCTGGTTCCGCCGCGAATGCTGGGCGGGCTGGACGCGGCCACGGCGATCATCACGCAGGCCATCGACGCCGACCGGCGCATTCTCGTGGTCGGTGATTACGACTGCGACGGCGCCACCGGCACGGCCGTCGCCGTGCGTGGCCTGCGCCTGTTCGGCGCGCGCCACGTGGGCTTCGTGGTGCCGCATCGCATTCGCCACGGCTACGGTTTGAGCGCGGCGCTGGTGGCCTCGCTGGAAACCGATCCCGACCTCATCATCACCGTCGACAACGGCGTGGCCAGCCTCGAAGGTGTGGCGGCGGCGCGCGCACGCGGCATCCAGGTGGTCGTCACCGACCATCATCTGCCCGGCGCGCAATTGCCGGACGCGCAGGCCATCGTCAACCCGAATCTGGCTGACGACGCGTTTCCCAGCAAGGCGCTGGCCGGTGTCGGCGTGATGTTTTATCTGCTGCTGGCATTGCGCGTGCGCTGGCGCCGGGAAGGGCGTTTTGCCGATCGTGCCGAGCCGGATCTGTCCAGCCTGCTGGACCTGGTGGCGCTGGGCACGGTGGCCGATCTGGTCCGGCTTGACCACAACAACCGCGTGCTGGTGGCGGCCGGTCTGCATCGCATGCGCAGCGGCAAGGCCTGTGCCGGCATTGCCGCATTGGCGGCGGCCAGTGGCCGTGCGCTGGCCACGCTTACTTCGACCGACATCGCGTTCTCGTTGGCGCCGCGGCTGAACGCGGCCGGCCGGCTGGAAGACATGACCCAGGGCATCGCCTGCCTGCTCAGCGACGATGCCGCCACGGCGCAACCGCTGGCCGACCATTTGTCGGCCATCAACGCCGAGCGCCGCCAGTTGCAGGCCGACATGGTGGCCGACGCCGAGCGCATGGCCGGCAGCGTCGCGCACACCGATGCGATCGGCGTGGCGCTGTATGACGACACCTGGCATCCCGGCGTGGTCGGGCTGGTCGCCTCCAAATTGAAGGATCGCCTGTATCGCCCGGTGGTGGCGTTCGCGCCGGCCGGCGAGGGCGGTTTGCTGCGCGGTTCGGCGCGTTCCATTCCGGGCTTCCACATGCGCGACGCGCTGGCGCTGGTGCATGCGCGCCGACCCGGCCTGATCGAGCGTTTCGGCGGCCACGCGATGGCGGCCGGGCTGAGCCTGGCGCCCGGCCACTTTGCCGATTTTGCCACCGCGTTCGATGCCGTCGCGCGCGAACAACTGGGCGCCGAAGCCTTGCAGTCAGTACTGTGGAGCGACGGCGAACTGGCGCCGGGCGAACTGACCCTGGAACTGGCGCAGGCCCTGCGCTACGCCGGCCCGTGGGGCCAGGGTTTTGCCGCGCCGTTGTTCGACAACGCGTTCGAATGCGTGTCGGTGCGGCCGATGGGCGTCGGTCACCGGCGTCTGCAATTGCGCGATCCGCGCGATGGCATGCTCGTTGATGCGGTGATGTTCGGCGTGGCGCCGGAGCAGATTTTCCCGACGCACTTGCGCGCGGCCTACGAACTTGTCGTCAACGACTGGAACGGGCGGCAGTCGGCGCGCCTGGTGTTGCGTCATGTCGAGCCGGCCTGAGCCGCGCCGGAGCCCCGAAAAACCTTCTGCAAGTGCTAAACTGCGCGGTCTTTGCATGCCTTGACCATCATGATCGAAATCAATCCGATCCACGCGCAGATCGCGGACGTCCGTTCGCGCGTCGAAGCGCTTAGGGGGTACCTTTGACTACCCTGAAAAGCGCGAACGGCTGGAAGAAGTAAGCCGCGAACTGGAAAGCCCCGACGTCTGGAACGACCCGACCCGCGCGCAGGAACTGGGCCGCGAACGCGCGCGTCTGGAAACCGTCGTGGGCGGCATCGACAAGCTGACGCGCGGCCTGGACGATGCCGGCGAGTTGCTGGAACTGGCCGTCGCCGATGACGACGAACCGACCGTCAATGCCGTGCTCAAGGACTTGGCCTGGCTGGAAGGCGAAGTCGGCAAGCTGGAATTCCAGCGCATGTTCTCGGGCAAGATGGACGCGTCCAACGCGTTCGTCGACATCCAGGCCGGCGCCGGCGGCACCGAGGCGCAGGACTGGGCCGAAATGCTGCTGCGCATGTACCTGCACTGGTGCGAGCACCGCGGCTGGAAGACCGAGATGATGGAAGTCTCGGCCGGTGAAGTGGCAGGCATCAAGTCGGCCACGTTCCGCGTCGAGGGCGATTACGCCTACGGCTGGCTGAAGACCGAAATCGGCGTGCACCGCCTGGTGCGCAAGAGCCCGTTCGATTCGGACAACCGCCGCCACACCAGCTTCACTTCGGTGTTCGTGTCGCCCGAAGTGGACGATTCCATCGAGATCGACATCAACCCGGCCGACATCAAGATGGACGTCTATCGTTCGTCCGGCGCCGGCGGCCAGCACGTCAACAAGACCGAGTCGGCGGTGCGCCTGCACCACATCCCGACCGGCGTCGTGGTGGCCTGCCAGGTCGAACGCAGTCAGCACGCCAACCGCGACCGTGCCATGAAAATGCTGTACGCCAAGTTGTACGAGCTGGAAGTGCAAAAGCAGAATGCCGAGCGCGACCGCGTCGAGGCGACCAAATCCGACATCGGCTGGGGCAACCAGATCCGCAACTACGTGCTCGACCAGAGCCGCGTCAAGGATTTGCGCACCAACATCGAACGCACCGACACGCAAAAGGTGCTCGACGGCGATCTCGACGAATTCATCGAGGCGGCGCTCAAATCCGGCCTCGACGCCGGTGCCAAACGCGCCGACGCGTGACCCGATCCATCCAGTCAGCCCACCTTTCCATCCGATCCACCGCTTCCGACAAAAACCATGACCGATACGCCGAACGAAACCGCCGTTGTTGATGAAAACCGCCTGATCGCCGAGCGGCGCGGCAAACTCGACGCGCTGCGCGAAACCGGCCAGGCGTATCCCAACGACTTCCGTCCCGACGCGTTTGCCGGCGACCTGCAAACCACCTACGCCGATGACGAAAAGTGGACGGGCGAGGCGCTGGACGCCGAGGCCCGGCACGTCGCCGTCGCCGGCCGCATCATGCTCAAGCGCGTGCAGGGCAAGGTCAGCTTCGTGCAAGTGCAGGACACCACCGGGCGCATCCAGCTGTTCGTGCGCAAGGCGAGTCTGGCTGACGAAACCGTCTACGACGCGTTCAAGGGCTGGGACGTCGGCGACATCATCGGCGTGGAGGGCGTGGTCATGCGCACGCACACCGGCGAGCTGTCGGTGCGGGTGGAAAAGCTGCGCCTGCTGACCAAATCATTGCGCCCGTTGCCGGACAAGTTCCACGGCCTGGCCGACGTCGAGCAGCGTTATCGCCAGCGTTACGTCGACCTCATCGTGACTGACGAGGCGCGTGAAACCTTCCGCCTGCGCTCGCGCGTCATCAGCCGCATCCGCCACTGGCTGGAAGCCGAGCCGCGGCGTTTCATGGAAGTGGAAACGCCGATGATGCACATGATTCCGGGCGGCGCGACGGCGCGTCCGTTCGTCACCCACCACAACGCGCTCGATCTTGACTTGTACCTGCGTGTGGCGCCCGAGTTGTACCTGAAGCGTCTGGTCGTGGGCGGCTTCGAGCGTATCTACGAGATCAACCGCAACTTCCGCAACGAGGGCGTGTCCACGCGGCACAACCCCGAGTTCACGATGCTCGAGCTGTACCACGCGTACGCCGATTATGAAATCATCATGGATCTGACCGAAGGCCTGATCCGCGACCTGGCCGAGAACGTGTGCGACTCCAGCGTGCGTCCGTGGGACGGCAACGACATCGACCTGGGCAAGCCGTTCCGCCGTGCGCGCATGGACGACTTGGTGCTTGAGCGCAACCCCGAGATCAAGCGCGGGGAACTGCGCGACCGCGACACCATGGCCGCGCACGCCGCGCGTCTGGGCATCCACGTCAAGGACGGCTGGGGCTGGGGCAAGCTGCTGTCCGAAATTTTCGAGGCGACGGCCGAAGGCACGCTGATCCAGCCGACCTTCGTGACCGCCCATCCGCTGGAAATTTCGCCGCTGGCGCGCCGCAACAACGACGATCCGGAAATGACCGACCGCTTCGAGCTGTTCATCAACGGCAAGGAAATCGCCAACGGCTTTTCCGAGTTGAACGACCCGGAGGATCAGGCCGGACGCTTTCGCGCGCAGGTCGAGGCGCTCGATTCGGGCGACGACGAAGCCATGCATTACGACGCCGACTACATCACGGCGCTGGAAGTGGGCCTGCCGCCGACCGGCGGTCTGGGCATCGGCATCGA
>DASVGR010000094.1:0-20913 GCA_036379395.1 Rhodanobacteraceae bacterium
ACAGATACGTCGGCAGGCCACTGCTGGCCGCCGTGCGCGTAGTGGGCGTGATGCCGAGCAAAAACGCCTCGTGCAGATTGCCCAGCACGGCGCCGCCGCCGCTGAAGGCCAGCGAGTAGCCGTACGCCATCCACGCCAGCAACGCCATCGCCAGCACGCACAGCACCTGCGCCAGGACCGACAACACGTTCTTGGAGCGCACCAGACCGCCGTAAAAAAGCGCCACACCGGGGACGGCCATCATCAGCACCAGCAGCGTGGCGACCAGCATCCAGGCCACGTTGCCATGGTTCATCGGGGTGTCCGTGGCGGCCTGCACCGCGGGGGCAAACAGCGCCAGCACGGACAGCGGCATCAGCCAACGCCGGCCACGCCCGCACAACGACAAAATGCATTTCATGACAAAAATCTCTCGATCAAAAAGGGACACGGGCCACGGGGCCGAAGGCTCACAGCGCATCAACGTCCTCCTCGGCGGTACGAATGCGAATGGCGTGCTCGATGTTGGCGACGAAGATTTTTCCGTCGCCGACCTTGCCGGTCCGGGCGTGGTCCTGAACGGCTTCGATTGCGGTTTCCAGCAAGTTGTCCGGCACCACGATTTCGAGCTTGGTCTTGGGCACGAAGTCGACCTTGTATTCGGCACCCCGGTACAACTCGGTATGCCCCTTCTGGCGACCAAAACCCTGCACTTCGGTCACGGTCATGCCCATGACGCCGGCTTCCGTGAGCGCCTCGCGCACATCGTCAAGAACGTGCGCGCGGATGATGCAAGTGATCAATTTCATCGGTATTCCTCGTTGCGGATGAGTGGTGCCCGGTTCAAAAGCTTTTGCTCAGCGACAACACCGCCGTGGCGCGTCCCAGATAGCGCCCACGGGCATTGCTGTAGACGGCGCGCTTGGCGTTGGTGTCGTAGTAGCCGAGTGCCACTGCGCAGCCGCTGGAAAAATCATGGGCAAGCGCGAGGTTCCAGTCGTTGTAATCGGCATGTGACGCGTGTGTGACAACCTGATGTCCGGCATGCGCCGACAACGTCCAGCCGGGCGTGATGACGCGGCTCCAGGACAAATCCAGATAACGACTGTTGCGGCTGTGATCGAAACCGAACAGGTTGGTCAGCGCGTGCGAATACGTCAGGCTCAGACCGGCAAAACCCAGGCCGACGTACGCCTCGGCCGTATTCGGGCTGGTGAAGCCATGCGGGTAACGGCCGGGGTAGTCGTAGCCATGCAGACCGGCATTCAGGCTCATGCCATGGGAAAACGTGGTCAGCCAGCCGACATCGGCGTCAAATTCCAGGCTGTTTGAAATGGGCGCGGCGGCCGTCGATCCATCCGACAGCCAGCTGACATTGCTGCTCCAGGCACTCGCGTGAAAGCCCTGCGGGGCGGTGTATCCGATGCCGACCTGCAAGGCCGGCTGGCTATCGGTTTGCGACAGGCCGCGAAACAGGTAATCGCTGACCACGGTCACGCTGCCGGATACCGCCGAAGCATCCGGCTTGGCAGCCTGAGCCGCCGTTCCAGCCAGTCCACCGGCGGCCAGCAGCAAGCCTGCCATCATCCACCGTCTTTGCCCTTCATGTTTCATTAAACACGCATCCCCGTTGTCCGTTGATTGATGGGTTGCATTGGCGCGAAAGGCGCGCCAATGAGCCTCATTGACTACAGGGAATGAGCAAGACGCGTGCCATCTATAAAATTGTTGTAAAACAATGGGATGAAAGAATTCTTGAGCGGTTGTTTTGCGCGTCTGCACACGCATGGGGCGTCGGCGGGGGGATAGAATGCACTGGTTTGGTGCAGATTGGCTGGATCGGGCCAAGGTGCCAGGGGCTTGTCGAAGCCCCATCCGTCCGAAGTACTTGCCACTACACTGTGGCAGTTTGAATCCGGCCCCGTGCCGTCACTTGCCCACAACCTCGAACGGTGCCTGCATGCACGAACTGATACGGACGATCATCCTCGGCATCATCGAAGGCATCACCGAGTTTTTGCCGATCTCCTCGACCGGTCACCTGCTGATCGCCGAGCACTGGCTGGGCCACCGCAGCGACCTGTTCAACGTGGGCATCCAGGCCGGCGCCATCCTCGCCATCACGCTGATCTACTGGCGCCGCCTGTGGGATTTGCTGACGCGCTGGCGTGAGCCGGCCAATCGCTCGTATCTGCTTAAGCTCATCGTGGCGTTTTTGATCACGGCCGTGCTCGGCCTGATTGCCGTGAAGATGGGCTTCAAGCTGCCGACCGACGTCACGCCGATCGCGTGGGCGCTGGTCATCGGCGGCTTGTGGATGATCGGTGCCGAGCAGCTGGCCGCGCGTCAGCCCGACCGCAGCGAAGTGACCTGGACGGTCGCCATCCTGGTCGGCATCGCGCAAATGATCGCCGGCATTTTTCCCGGCACCTCGCGTTCGGCCTCGACGATTTTCGCGGCCATGCTGTTCGGCACCTCCAACCGCGCGGCGGCGACCGAATTCGCCTTCCTGGTCGGCATCCCGACCATGTACGCGGCCACCGGCTACGAGCTGCTGAAAGTGGCGCACAGCGGCGCCGCCGTGCATGAGAACTGGACCATGCTGGCGGTCGGTTTCGTGGTGTCGGCCATCGTCGCGTTCATCGCCGTGAAGTGGCTGTTGGGCTATATCCGCACCCACACGTTCACGCCGTTTGCCATCTACCGCATCGCGCTCGGCGCGGCGCTGCTGCTGTTCTTGCCGGTCGGCCACTGAGGCGCGGACCTTCCGTGGTCCGCCGGCTGGCGCACACGCCGCCTCAGACCACGTTGACGAAGGTGTTGATCGACAACCGCCCGGCCAGCGGATCGGGCGGCGGAACGTGGTGGTCGTCGACGCAGGCCGAATGCAGCGAGTTGCGCCGGTACACCAGCATGCGGTTGAACACGCCATCGGCCTTGCCGATCTGCTCGAACAGCGCGGTGGTGCCGTTGATGTAGCCGGGCGCGGGCGCGGCGGCACCGTGGCTTTCGGCTTCGAGCCGGCGGAAGTAGGTTTCCCGCCGCGCCTTGTCGATGTATTCGAAACCGGTATCGCGATGGCGATAGAAGGCGGTGCCGTCCCAGTCGCCGTGGAACAGGTAGTGCACGGTGGCCAGTTCGTTGCCGTTGGCCGAGTCGATGTGTGGCACCCGCTGCAGGAAGCGCAGCTGTTCGGGCGGGGTGGCCACCAGCGAGTAGTGGCACGTCGAAAACGTGAAACGACGGGCCGTCGGCCGGATGCCGAAGTGCTCCGGCAGCAACGGCCTGAGCACCTCGTCGAGGAAGCGCTCGTACATGGCCGGCGCCCGCGCGCGGACCCCCGGAAAGTATTCGCTTTTGACGTTGAACACCCGGCGCGTGGCGCCATGCACCAGCCGCTCGGGATCGGCCGCGACGTGGTCGATGACGAGCAGGGGCGCGCCCTCGTTGCCGAGGGTGAACCGCTGGATGCGCAGCCCCGGATTGCGCTGGATCAACATGGTGCAAAGCCTCCGTTCATGCCGTCGTCGGCCGTTTCGTGTCCCACACGTCCGGCGACGACTTGCAATAGCGGTCGATGAATGCCTGCTGCGGCGGCATCCGCGCCACCGCGTGCCGGACCTGCTGGCGCAGGCTGTCGAGCAGGCGCTTGAGGTCGGCATCGGACAGGCCGCGCGGCAACGGATGATGCTGTCCGGGCTTGAAGCCCTGCCCCAGCAACACGTGGACCCACGAGTAGGTGGTGAACAAGTCGCCCGGGTCGTACCAGACGTGCGCGCGTTCGCGCCATGCGTCGATGCGGGCTTGCAGCGAGTCCGGCAGGGACATTTCGCGGCAGTCCTTCCACATCGGCTCGTCGCGCTGGTTGGCGTGGTAGTGCAGGATGATGAAGTCGCGCACTTCTTCCAGCTCGTGGCGGCATTTTTCGTTGTAGAGATCGGCCAGCTTGTCAGAGATGCCCGCGGACGGAAACATCTCGACCAGACGCATCACCGCGCTCATCATCAAATGGATGCTGGTCGATTCCAGCGGCTCGATGAAACCGCTGGCCAGGCCCACCGCGACCACGTTCTTGTTCCAGGCCTTCAGCCGCCGGCCGGTGCGGAACGGCACCAGCCACGGGTCCTTGACCGGCTTGGCGTGATGGGTGGCGTCCATCAGCTTGGCACGCGCCTCGTCGTCGGACATGTGCCGGCTGGAAAACACCAGCCCGCAGCCGACGCGGTGCTGCACCGGGATGTGCCAGCGCCAGCCGGCCTCGTGCGAGATCGCGCGCGTGTACGGCACCGGCGAGGCGTCGAACGACTCGGTCTGCAATGCCACCGCGCGGTCGCAGGGCAGCCACTGGTTCCAGTCCTCGTAGCCGGTGTGCAGCGTCTGTTCGGTCAGCAGGCCGCGAAAACCGGTGCAGTCGATGAAAAGGTCGCCTTCGACCACTTGCCCGTCCTCGAGCACCAGGGACTTGATGTAGCCGTTGTCGGGATCCTGCCTGACCTCGCGGATTTTTCCCTCGACATGCTTGATGCCGTAGCGCTCGAACTTGCGGCGCAGGAAGCGCGCGTACAGATCGGCATCGATGTGGTAGGCGTAGTTGACCTGCGGCTCGTCCAGCAACGCGCACTTGTCCTGGCGCGCGGCGATCGCCTCCACGTTGTAGTCGTCCAGTTCCGATGGCATGCCGCGGCGCAGGCTGTCGAGCCAGAAATGGTGGAACCCGCAGACCAGCGTGCTCTTGCCGGTCACGCCGAACGGATGGATGTAGCGGTCGCCGGGACGCGGCCAGTTCTCGAACGAGATCGCCAGCTTGAAGGTGGCCGCGGCCTCGCGCATGAACTCGCGCTCGTCGATGTTGAGAAAGCGGTGGAAATTGCGCACCGGCGGCACGGTCGACTCGCCGACGCCCACGGTGCTGATCCGTTTCGACTCGATCAGGGTGATGTCGAGCAGATCCCGGAACTGGTGGGCCAGCGTGCTGGCGGCAATCCAGCCCGCGGTACCGCCGCCGGCAATCACGACCTTGCGTATCTTGTTCGCACCCATGTGGTTGTCTCCCCTCGTTCGCCTTGCATCGTCTCCCCGCGCAAACGGGAACCCTTGTTCATCGGTTGAGCCTGTCGATCAGCATTGCCCGCAACTGCCGCGCCATGGTCTCGTCCAGCGGCCCGAGCACGTTTCGGGCCGGTTCCGGCAGGTGCTCGCCGGCGCGCCCGGCCGGGCCGAACACGTAGTAGTCGAAAATTTCCCGCCAGGCGCGCTTCTCGCGCTCGGGGCGGTCGCGGATCGTCCACAGGGCGTGGTACAGCGCGTGCATCGGTGTCGGCACGTGCGCCGGCATGCTGCTCCACCAGTAATTGACCAGCACGTTGAAAGCTTCCAGCCCTTCCATGTGATGCCACCAGAGGCTGGGAATGAACACCGCATCGCCCGGCTCCAGCACCGCGGTCCGCGCCGTGGCGAGCGCGTCGCGGAAACGCGGATGGCGCGCGAAATCGGGACGGGCGAAATCGACCATGCTGACCGCCTGTCCGCCCGGCGTTGGCGCCAGCGGACCGGGATACAGGTTGACGATCTGTTCGGGCGGAAACACCGTGATCCGCCGCCGCCCGACCGCGCAGCAGGCGATGTTGTTGAGCGCGTCGTAATGGCACGAGGCGATGGTGCGGTTGCCGATCCAGATGCGCGGCGGCGCCTCGACGCCGGCCGCGGCAAGGTCCAGGTCGTTGGCTGCGCGAAAGCCCGGAAGACAGGCGTCGATCGGCGTCGAGGCCATGTACCACGTCGGTGGGCGTGGATCATCCAGATGCGCCGCGATGGCATCGAGCAGGGTCGCCAAACCGTCGCGCCGGACTGCACAATTGATGGCGGTGAGATCGTCGGTATAGAACACGCGCCCGGCGATGTCCGGCGCGCCGTACGAGTACTGCACCGGGTGGCCGCCGTCGAAACGCCGCAGGCAGGCCATGGCCTCGGCCACCGACTGCCGGCCCGCGCCGACCAGCTCCCAGCCGCGCGCCAGGCCGCGCAGCACGACCGGTTGCCCGGCGTCGAGCAGCGCATCGACCGGCACGGCGTCGGCACGGACATCCGATCGTTCGTCGATGCTGGCAACCGATTCCGTCATGGCGCTCACATCGCGTTCGCGGCGACGCCTTCGTGACGCAGGCGGCGCTGCTTTTCGGCGATCAGCCCGCGCAGGTTGTGCATCGAGGCCAGCACCAGATAGGCACCTTCGAGATAGCCCGAACGGTGCAGCGCATGCAGCGACTTGGCGTCCAGCGCGGCAAGCCGTTCGCGGTCGATGCCGAACAGGCCGGTGACGTCGGCGCCGTGTTCATCGTCGAACTTCACGTCGAGCTTGACCGGCTGGATCAGCCCCAGCGCGTCGAAGGCGGCATACATCGCCTTGCCACCTTCCATGCCGTCGCGGATGCCGCCCAGCACGGCGATGACGTGTTCCAGGTACGGGCTGTGGCCGCCCTGGGGCAGAAAGACCGGCTCGCCCTCGTGGAAGCTGACGCGCGGGTGGTCGAGGTCGACGTGGACGACCGGCTCGGTGCGCGACTCGCCGTCGACCGTGCGCTCCTGGAAACCGATCAGGAATGGCCCCCTGGCGACATGACCCGGCAGGTAGCGGGCGTTCCAGCGGCCATCGTGCAAAAACAGGTTCTCGTCGCGGCCGAAACCGAGCAGGGCCACGGATCGATATTCGCCGCTGTCGCGGTCTTTGCGGAAAAAAACGGGATATTCGCGCTGCAGTTCCGCGTACTCGGTGGGATAGGCCGGCACCATGCCGACCGCATCGCCGAATTCGCGGCCGTAGCGGGTAATGATGCGCAGATCCCTGTGCGCCACGTTGTTGAGCAATTCGTACCGTGCCATCTCGTCCCCCGGGGATCATCTTTCACGGCATGTCGAAAACCCGGACCGGTCAAGCCGCCGCAAGCTTCGGGAAAGCGGGGGTCGCCGCATCGCGACGACCCCCGTTCCATGTCCCGTCGGGTCGGGTCAAAACTTGTAATGCACGCCAAGTTCGTAGAACGGTTTCTGATCCACGACCCTGACAAACTGCATCTCCGAACGCGCACGCCAACGGATCGGCTCGCCGGCAAGGTTGATGCCGTCGAACGTGAACGACAGATGGTCGTTGACATCGTAGCTCACGCTGAGGTCGTACTCCTGGTAGGGATCGACGTAGTACGGGTTGTTGGTGTTGCCCTGGTTGGTCAGCAGCAGGTTCTCGCCACGCCAGTTCCAGGCCAGACGCGCCGACCAGCCGTACTTTTCGTACATCAGCACGACGTTGGCGGTATTGCTCAGGCCGGTCAACGCAAACTGGCTGACGGTCGGATCGCCCGAATTGTTGAAGTGGACGTCACCGTCGACCAGGGTGTAGTTGGCCAGGACGCCGAAACCGGTATGACCAAAGAAGTACTGGCCGCCGAACTCCCAGCCGTGAATCATGGCCTGGTGCTGGTTGACCGGCTTGGACACGGCAAACGTGTACAACGGATCATCCGGATCGGCGGTGACGTCGTAATTGTTCTCCATGGCAAACACCTGCGCCGAGCTGCCGTTGTAGGCGGCCAGGCCACCGGTTGCCGCGGCATTCGTCAACAACGCCACCGTGGTGTACAGCGAGGTGTTGTTGAGGGCGCATGACGAGGTGGCATCGCCGCCCGCCGCCGTCACCTGGGCCTTGCATTGCGCGCTCTGCAGGAACGCGGCGGCCTGCTTGGCACGCGGACCCGAGGTCGGATCGCGCAGGCCGAACAGGTTTTCCTGCAATACCGAGTTGCCGATGAAGTTCTTGACCCGCTTGTCCCAGAAAGTCACCGACACGTAGCTGGCCGGCGCGAAATACCAGCCCAGGCCCAGGTCGAGGTTGTCCGACGTCAGTGGCTTCAACGCCGGGTTCTCTATGCTGCCGGTGGCCTGTGCGCCCGGGTCGATCAGGACTGAGCCGGTCGGATTGCCTGACGACTGGCTGGCATACAAATTGCCGTACGGCGCACGCGCGATGGTCTTGCTGTACGCGGCACGGCCCACCAGCGAGTCGGTGAAGTTGATGTCGAAGTCGATGTTGGGCAGCAGGTTGCTGTAGCTGGCCGTCTGGCCAAACGTCTTCTTGTTGGTGGCAGAGACATCGGTCTTGAAGTCGTTGTTGGACTCCCACACGATCGCGCTCGGTATCGCCACGAGCGACGAGGACGTGACGTTGGTCTGCTCGTAACGCATGCCGAAACGGGTGGTCGTGGGCAGACTGCCAAGCTCGCTGTTGAACACCACCTGCATGTAGGCCGCCTTGGTGTACTCCTCGACGCGATTGTCCGCGGCCAATGTCGGATTGACCGTGAGCTTGACGTCGGGGTAGTGCTTGGCCGCCCACTGCGCCAGGGAATCGGCATTGCCGCGCCACGTGCTCGTGGCGATGCCGCCGGTGTTGTAGCTGTGGAACAGGCCGACGGTATCAACCTGGTGCAGGTAATTCATCAGGTCGGGGTATTCGCCCGCGTCGGACACGCTCCAGTTGCCCAGATTGAAGGAGTTCTCGACCGCCTGCGTCTGATGCAGCGTCGTCTTGATGAAATCGGTGCCGAACTGGAAGCGGCCGTTGCTGAAATCCCACTCGCCGTCGATGCGGGCTTCCTTGACCTCGGTGGTCTGCGCCTGAGCGTCGATGCGCAGCGGCTGGGTACCGATGTTCTTGGCGGCAAACGGCATGTTGACCACACCGTCACCGGCACTGTCGATGGCATCGGCATGCGACGGATACCAGGTACGCGTGGCAATCGGCAGGCCGCCGTTGAACCGGAATTCCTGCCCCCAGGCGCCACCGCACTGCACGCCGGTGCAGTTGGGGGGATTGGTGCCGGCGATGCTGATGAAGGTGGCGCCGCCGCCGGTCAGCGGATCGTCGGGCACGCTCTGGCTCTTGGCGTCATGTCCGTCGAACGTCAGGGAGAAGTCGTCGGTGACGTCCCACTTGGCGTTCAGGCCGAGCGAATCCAGCTTGTAGTTCTGCATGTAGTGCTGCTGTTCCATGCCGAAGTCTTTTTCGCCATCGGGAACATCGCGCAGGTACACCGGCGTGGCCACCGCCTGGTCGGTGTCGAACGTGGCGGCGGTGAAGCTGTTGGCCTGCTGCAGCCACATGCTCTGCTCGCCGCGGTCGGCCGTGATCTGGTACCTGGAATACAGGTAATCCATGGTCATCGTCAGGCTGTCGATCGGCTTGAGCTGGAACACCATGTGGGCGTTCTTGCGCGTGGTGCGGAAATCGTAGAACGCGTAGCGGATGTCGTTGGGTATCGCGTAGAGCTGGCCGATCTTCGGCGCGTTCGTGATCACGGCATCCGGACGGAAGGCCGGATCGCTGCCGGTCCAGACCTTCGTGGTCCAGGCATTTTCGGTGGCCTGCACGTTGCCGCCGTGGCGTTTCTGGTAGCTGCCGTTGATGCCGATGCCCCAGGTCTTGTCCGGGTTGGCGTAGCTGAAGGTACCGGAGTATTCCGGCGTGACGCTGTTGCCGAACGGCTCGCCCGTGTCGTCGAGGGCCTTGACGCCGAAGGCGGCGATGACCTTGCCACCCTTGTGGTAGAACGGCTTGTCGGTCTTGATGTCGATGGTCGCGCCGATGCCGCCGCTGGCCTCGTTGGCGCGGCCGGTCTTGTAGACCTCCAGGGCATTCACGCCGTCCGGGGAGAGCTGCGCGAAGTTGAACGCGCGCGTGCCGCCGTTGATGTCGCCGATCGGCACCTGGCCGGCGGCGCCGAAGGCATCCGCGCCGGGGATGATGCGGCCATCCACGGTGACCATGTTGTACCCGGGGCCGAAACCGCGCACCGTGACCTGTGAGCCCGAACCGTTGCGGCGATTGATCGAGACGCCGGTGACGCGTTGCAGCGAATCGGCCAGGTTGGTGTCCGGGAATTTGCCGATGTCCTCGGCACTGATCGCGTCGACCACGCCGATGGCGTTGCGCTTGATGTCCATCGACTGCTCGAGACTGCTGCGCATGCCGGTGACCACGATGCCCTGGAGCTGGGTCGGTGACTGCTGCTGGCCGGCACTCTTGCTGGCCGACGCTTTCTTGCCGTTCTTCGACGCCGACTGCGAGGTCGTCTGCGCCACCGGCGTGGTTTGCGGCGCCGGTTGAGTGTTCTGTGCGTACAACGGATTGATGATGACCACGCCACCGACGATGGTGAACATGACCTTGGATCTGAAGCGCTTCATCTTGTCGTAATTCATGCAAGTGTTCCCTTCGTGCTGCCGCCGTCTGGGCGGCGAGTAGACTTCGAACAATCGTGCGCATGACGCACGTTGCAACGGTTGCATGCGCCATGGTCTGGCGGATGCACGGCACGACAACTAGCAGTGGTTCTTCATCGCATACCCCTCCCAAAAATGTGATTGATGTGATGGATGTTTCCGATGCCGGAACATCCGCGGCTCAACGTCCGCTTTTTTCTTTCTTCGCCTTCCCTGGCCAATCCGGGCCAGACGCCTCCGGGACATCTGCTGCCGCCACGCTTTCCTGTTGCGTGGCAACGACCCGTCGAGCAGGGCGCGGCGTGTCTTGCCAAAAAACGGACGCCATTGCGCCGCTTGGCAAAAAACGGCTTTCCCACCCGCGTCTTGCCCCACAAAACGCTTTTTTCCCTGTGGTCCCCTACAGGTTGTTAGCGCTAACTGAAATTTTTAACATACGCTCCGCGATTTATCCAGTGCTTCGGAAGCCGTCGCGCGCATCGCTCAAAGAAGGATTTGCGGCCGTCGATCAGGTACGGCGATTTCGTGCAAAGGCCGGTGGCATCAGGGTTTCCGGCGCCGGGCCGGTCGCTGCGCGTACCGGCATGTCCGCCTCGGCCTGCCTGTTGCGGGCAGGCCGTATCGCCTATTCGTCATATGGCGGCGTGGTGCGATGGGCCGCAGTCGCACTGGCGACAGGTGCGACCGGCGGCGGGCTGCCTGAGGGCGGCAGCCCGCGCCCGCGTTTCAGCGCCCGATGTGGCGCAGTTTCTTGCCGGCCATGAGGTTTTGCTCGATGTGTTCGAGCGAGATGCCGCGTGTTTCCGGCACCAGCCAGATGGTGATGACGAGGAACAGCGCGTTGAGGCCGGCGTAGATCCAGAACGTGCCGGCGTCGCCGACGTGGTTGAGCAGCGTCAGGAACGTGGCGCCGACGATCATGTTGGCCACCCAGTTGGTCACCGTCGAGCAGGCGATGCCGAAGTCGCGGCCCTTGAGCGGCTGCACTTCCGAACACAACGCCCAGATCAGCGGACCGGCGGACATCGCGAAGCCGACGATGAAGACCAGCAGCATGACCACCGTGAACATCTGCTCGCTTTCGGTCAGCGTGGCCAGGCTCATCATGTAGCCGACGATGGCCAGACCCAGCGCCATCACCACGAAGCCGACGTACAGGATCGGCTTGCGCCCCCAGCGGTCGATCAGGCCGATGGCGATGAACGTGGCCAGCACGTTGATCAGGCCCACCAATGCGGTGAACCACATCTGCTGGCTGGTGCCGAAACCCATGCCCTCGAAAATGCGCGGCGCGTAATACATCACCACGTTCATGCCGGTGAACTGCTGCACCACCTGCAGCACGATGCCCAGGCCCACCGAACGGCGGAAGTTGGGATTTTCCAGAAACATCGACCAGCCATGCTGCGGCGTGCGCAGCTGCTCCTCGATTTCGGCGATTTCCTGCGCGGCCGCGCCGGCGTCGCCGCGCAGGCGCTGCAGCACGTCGGTGGCTTCCTGCTTGCGGCCGCGCATCATCAGCCAGCGCGGGCTGCCCGGCAGCGTCAGCACGCCCAGCAGAAACAGCACGCCGGGAATGGCGATCACGCCCAGCATCCAGCGCCAGTTGCCGGTGTAGCTGAAGGCGGTATCAGACAGGAACGCGATGAGGATGCCGATGGTGATCATCAGCTGGTAGCTGGAGATCATCGCGCCGCGGGTTTCCTTGGGCGCGATCTCGGCCAGATACAGCGGCGCGGTGAAGGTCAGAACGCCGATCGACAGCCCCAGCACCACGCGTGAGGCGATCAGGATCGGCACCGACAGCGACAGCGAACACAGCACCGAGCCGATCACGAACACCACCGCGCCCAGAATCAGCGAGCGCTTGCGTCCCAGCGAGGACGACAGCCAGCCGGCGCCGAGTGCGCCCAGCGCGGCACCGCCCATCATCGAGCTGACGATCCATTCGACCGTGTGGTCGGAAATGCCGAAGTCGGACTTGATGAACTTGACGGCGCCGGAAATGACGCCGATGTCCAGGCCGAACATCAGCCCGGCCAGCGCCGCCAGCACGGCCACGAACACGGCCGATGACCGAATGGAGCCTCCGGCGGGGCGAGACAACGTATTCATGCTTTACCTCCACAGCGTGAACAAAATGGTGGACGACCACCGCAATAATTCGCCGGTCGTCCGGGTCACCGCTAAGTTGTAGGAGCGCGCCCGCGCGCGACGAGATCTTGCCTTGCACCCTCACTCGCCATCGCGCGCGGGCGCGTTCCCACAGTTGTCAATGAATCGGTACGACGCGCTCCATCTTGGCGCAAGGGGCGGCGGCGCTGGCCATGAAAACGTATTCATGCGGACGGGCCTTTGGCGCGACCGGCAAAACGCGGCTCCGGCAGGCCGCGCCACGGGCCGCGGGCCGCCAGCACGGCGCCGTCGTCGGGTGAGGGGGCGGACAGGTCTTCGCGCGCGCTGGTCACGTACAGCGTGGCAAGGTCCGCGCCGCCGAAGGCCGGTCGGGACGGCTGCGTGGCCGGTGTCGCGATGACGACATCGACACGGCCGTCGGGCGTGTAGCGCACCACGCGCGCGCCGCCCCATTGCGCGTTCCACAGGCCGCCGCCGGCATCCACGCAGGCGCCGTCGGGCGCACCGGGCGTGTCGTCCAGCGCGACGAACGTGCGCACGTTCGATACCGTGCCGTCGGGCGCGTAGTCGGCGCACTGGATGCGTCGGGTCGGCGTGTCGCAAAAATACAGCGTGCGGCCGTCGGGACTGAACGCCAGCGCGTTGGAAATGGCCACGTGCGGCAAGTCCAGACGGTGCAGCGACAAGTCCGCATCCAGCCGATAGAAGCTCGCGATGGGCTGCTTGGCGCCGCCGCCGGCCGGCTCGTGCAGCGTGCCGAACACGAAGCGCCCCTCGCGGTCGCAGGCGCCGTCGTTGACGCGCGTGGGCAGGTCAGGCTCGATCCCGGCAACCGGCCGGATCGCGCCGCTCGGCAAATGGAAAAACGCCAGACGACCGGCAAACCCGGCCAGCAGCCAGTCCGGGTCATCGCACAGCGCAAAACAGGCCAGGCGTTCGGGCAGCGACCAGGTCTGCGTGGTACCGGCGGCCGGATCGAACGCCCACAGCGTGGCGGCGTGGATGTCGGTCCAGTACAGCCGTTGCGCGCGCCCGCACCACGTGACGCCTTCGCCCAGCGTGTTGGCGCAGGCGACGACGGCGGTGGCGCGCGTGTCGGTCACACCCAGCCGCCGTCGATGATGAAACTTTGCCCGGTGGCCATGCGGCTGTCGTCGGACGCCAGAAACAGCGCCATGCGCGCCAGATCCTCGACGTGCAGGTGGCCGGGCAGGCACTGGTTGCGCGTGATCTCGGCCTCGCCTTCGGCATCCAGCCACAGCCGGCGCTGCTTGTCGGTGATGACCCAGCCGGGCACCAGGCAGTTGATGCGGATGTGGTCGCGGCCCAGCGAACGCGCCAGCCCGTTGACCAACCCGTGCACGCCGGCCTTGGCCATGGTGTACATCGGGTAGCAGTCGTTCTTGATCATCCAGCCGGTCGAACCCAGGCAGATGATCGAGCCGCCGCCGGCGCGGCGCATGCCATCGACCACGGCCTGGGTGGCGAAATACTGGTGGCGCAGGTTGACCGCCAGACTGCGTTCGAATGCCTCGGCACTGGTGCCTTCCAGCGTGTGGCGCATGTCGTTGGCGGCGTTGTTGACCAGCACGGTCGGATCGCCGATGGCTTCGCGGGCCGTGTCGATGGCTGCCGCCAGCGCGGTCAGGTCGGTCACGTCGCAATGCACGTAGGTCGGCACATGGGGTGCGTCGCCCAACTGCTTGACCAGCGCCAGCGCACCTTCGTCGTCCACGTCCAGAAACGCGACCTTGGCCCCCTGGCGCGCAAACGCCGTCACAAAACCGGCACCAATGCCGGTGGCGCCGCCACTGACCAACACGGCGCGGTCGACAAGGCTGGGATAGCTGGCAAAAGCGGGCATGGGATTTATCTCGTCAAGTATTCGTAGGGTGGATAAGCGCCAGCGCATCCACCGAAACGTGCATCAATGGTGGATGCGCTGCGCTTATCCACCCTACGGGCCATCACCATTCGGCGACCGAGCCATCGGCGTGGCGCCACACGGGGTTGTGCCAGTGGTGGCCGATCTTGGCGCGCTCGGTGACGTAGGTTTCGTTGATCTCGATGCCCAGGCCCGGCGCGGACGGAATGTCGACCATGCCGTCCTTGTAGGCGAACACGCGGCGGTCGGTCAGGTAGTCGAGCAGGTCGTTGTCGGCGTTGTAGTGGATGCCCAGGCTTTGCTCCTGGATGAAGGCGTTGTGGCACACGCCGTCCAGTTGCAGGTTGGCGGCCAGCGCGATCGGGCCCAACGGGCAATGCAGCGCCAGCGCCACGTCGTAGGCCTCGGCCATGGCGGCGATCTTGCGCGTTTCGGTGATGCCGCCAGCGTGCGACGGGTCGGGCTGGATGATGTCCACGCCGCCGGTCGCCAGCACGCGCTTGAAGTCGTAGCGCGAATACAGCCGCTCGCCCAGCGCGATCGGCGCCGGCGACAACGCGGCCAGCTCGGGGATCGCTTCCAGGTGATCCGACAGCACCGGCTCCTCGATGAACATCAGGTGGTAGGAGGCCAGCTCGTGCATCAGCACCTTGGCCATCGGCTTGTGCACGCGGCCGTGAAAATCCAGGCCAATGCCGATGCGCGGACCGACCGCGCTGCGCACCGCGTCCACGTTGGCCAGCACGTGCTCGACCTTGTCCCAGGTGTCGACGAACTGCAGCTCCTCGGTGGCGTTCATCTTGACCGCGGTGAAGCCGCGCGCGACCGCGTCGGTGGCGGCCTTGGCGGTGTCGGATGGACGGTCGCCGCCGATCCACGAATACACGCGGATCGTGTCGCGCACCGGCCCGCCCAGCAGCGCATGCACGGGCTGGCCAAGATGCTTGCCCTTGATGTCCCACAACGCCTGGTCGATGCCGGCGATGGCGCTCATCAGCACCGGTCCGCCGCGGTAGAAGCCGCCTCGGTACATCACGCTCCACAGGTCTTCGATGTGGCTCGGGTCGGCGCCGATGAGGTAATCGGACAGTTCGTCGACGGCGCCGGCGACGGTGCGCGCGCGGCCCTCGACGACCGGTTCGCCCCAGCCGGAAATGCCTTCGTCGGTGTCCACGCGCACGAACAGCCAGCGCGGCGGAACAAGGAAAGTGGTGAGTTTGGTGATCTTCATGATGCGGTTGAATTCCTGGAGCAGATGCGCCATGCCGCGACGAACCGCGCCGCGGCGGTGGCGATTTCTTCGATGGACCGGCCCGGCTTGTACAACGCCGAGCCGATGCCGAATCCGGCGGCGCCGGCGGCCGTATAGACGGCCATGGTTTCGGGCGTGACGCCGCCGACCGGCAACACGGCCATGTCGCGCGGCAGCACGGCGCGCCAGGCATGCAGCACGTCTGGCGTCACCTGCGTACCGGGAAACGCCTTCAGCGCGCTGGCGCCGGCGGCAATGGCCGCAAAGGCTTCGGTGACGGTGGCCACGCCCGGCATGCACACCAGATCTGCTTGCGCGGCGGCGCGGATGACCTCGGTGTCGGCATGCGGCATGACGATCAGGCGACCGCCGGCGGCCGCGACCCCGGCGACCTGGGTCGCGGTCATGACGGTGCCGGCGCCGACCAGGCACGTGCTGCCGAAACGTTTGGCCAGCCGCGCGATGGAGTCCAGCGGCTGCGGCGAGTTGAGCGGCACTTCCAGCACGCGGAAGCCGGCATCGACAATCGCGTCGCCGACGGCGACAACTTCGTCCGGCCTCACGCCGCGCAGGATGGCGACCAGCGGCATGGCGGCCAGTTCGGCAGGCAACATCAGCACATCTCCAGCAGGGGTTTGCCGGCCACCGTCGCGGCGCGGGCGATGCGCCACAATCCGTGCACGGCCGCGTCGGCGACGATCAGTGGTTCGGGCGCGCCGAACACGGCGGCGGCTTGTCGATAGCGCGCGCACAGCGCCGGTTCGCCGACCAGCACCAGCGGCCGCGCGACCGTCAGCCAGTCGGCAGCCAGCGCGGCGCGCCACTCCTCGCCGATCAGCAGGCCGGACAGGTAATCGGCCACGCAGGCCGGCGCCAGGCGTCCTTCCAGCATCAGCACGCGGGCGGAAAACAGCCGCGCCAACGCGCCTTGCGCGCCGCTGTCGCGGGCCGTGGCCAGGCCTCGCGCAAACGCCGCGGCGTGCGCGTCGGCCGCCTGTTCCGGCGCGGCGTCGGGCATGGCCAGAATGGAATGCCGGCTCACGATGCCGTACAGCTCGCCGGTCATGAACGTGGCAAAGCGCGCGATGCACGCGTCCTTCACCGCGACCCATTTGCTGTGCGTGCCGGGCAGGATCACCAGCGCGTCGGCGGCCAGTGACGGATGCGTTTCCAGCACGCCGAAGACCTGGGTTTCCTCGCCGCGCATCACGTCGGGACCGGCGTCGTCGCGCACGCCCGGCACGATCGACATGCACCGGCCATCGTTGCTGGCCACGTCGACCAGGCTGGCGCACAACGCCTGCAGCGTTGCCGGCGCTTCGACGTACGGTGCTTCGCGCCAGCCCTGGCGGCTGCCGACCATGCCGGCGGCCAGCACCGGCACGCGCGGCCAGTGCAGGGCAAGATCGGCGAACGCGGCCGCGTAGCCGCCGTCCGGCAGGTGGCGGATGCCCCAGTCGCGTGTGCGTGCGCAAAGCACGCGGCCGCCGTCGTCCAGCAGCCAGCCGCGCAGGCGCGAGGTGCCCCAGTCCAGAACGATCGCGGCGGCGGAAGAATCAGGCATTTTTCCTGCCGTGCTTGCGTTGTGCCATGTTGGCGCGTGAATCGTCGACCAGCCGCTGCATGGCACGGCGCGCCGCTTCCGGGCGCCGGCGGCGGATGGCTTCCAGCACCAGCTCGTGGTGCGGCAGCGAATATTTGAACTGTCCGGCCGCGGTGCGCGCCGAAAGCACGAAGAACGTGCCGAGCGCGGTTTCGATCACCGCGAACAGCGACATCATCAATTCGTTGTTGGTCGCCGCAAGGATGGCCTCGTGGAAATCGAGGTCGGCCGCGCTCCACGCCTCGTGGTCGGCGGCATCGGCCATGGCGGCGTACGCCGTCTCCAGCCGCGCCAGTTGATCGGCGTCGCAGTGGCGCGCGGCGGCGGCGGAAGCGGCCGGTTCGATCACTTCGCGCATCTCGATCAGTTTTTCGATGAAGTCGTCCGTCGGCAGGTTTTCGCAGCGCCACGCCAGCACGTCGGCATCCAGTTGTTGCCAGTAACGCGGATCGCGCACGCGCGTGCCGACCTTCGGCCGCGATTCGATCAACCCCTTGGCCGTGAGCACCTTCATGGCTTCGCGCAAGGCCGTGCGGCTGACGCTCATCTGTTCGGCCAGGGTTTCCTCGCGCGGCAGCAGGTCGCCGGGCGCGATCTGTCCGCTCACGATGCGTTTGCCCAACTCGTGGATGACGTGGCCGTGCAGGCTGCGGGGTGGCGTGGATCGTGGCATGGGTCTCTCCGTGATGGAATGGCCAACCGGAATAGGCGGCCAAACGGCTAGTTTGGCTGTTCCTTGCCCGTGAAGCCAAGCGTGGCGGGCAGGAGGTGCGGGCGATTTGTTCCTCAACTCATACTATGAATGATGGTGGCAAAGTCCTTCGTTGCCGCCCCTTTCCGGAGCATGACGAAGCATCCGGGGCGCCTGTCGAAAGGGTACTATAAAATCGTACTACAATATTAGTATGCTGAGCGCTCCAAACTGAAATGGGAGACCGGCATGTCGACACCTGCACACCATCCGCACCGCCACGCATGGCGGCGAGGCCTGACTTTTCTCGCGGCGGGTGCCTTGTGGCCATTGGCCGCGCTGGCCGCCAGTGGCACGTCGATGCCGGCCGCGACGCCGCCGATGGGCTGGAACAGCTGGAACCATTTCGGCGCCAACGTCACCGCCGCCGACGTGCGCCATGCGGCTGATGCGCTGGTCAAATCGGGCATGGCGGCGGCCGGCTACCACTACGTCATCATCGACGACGGCTGGCAGGGCAAGCGCGACGCCAATGGCGTGCTGCATGCCAACGCCAAGTTTCCGGACATGCGCAAGCTGGCCGCCTACGTGCACTCGAAAGGACTGAAGTTCGGCATTTATTCGTCGCCCGGCGAACACACCTGCGGCGGCTTCACCGGCAGCTACGGACACGCGGTGCAGGACGCCAAGACCTTTGCCGGCTGGGGCGTGGACTATCTCAAGTACGACCTGTGCAGCTATCGCCGCCGGATGGTCGGCAAGAGCCCGGCGCGGCAGGTGGCGATGATGCAGGACGTCTACAAGACCATGCACCAGGCGCTGGCGGCGACCGGCCGCCCGATCGTGTATTCGCTGTGCAGCTACGGCTGGGGCAAGGTGTGGCAATGGGGCGCCGGCGTCGGCGGCAACCTGTGGCGTACCACCATCGACATCCGCGCCAGCTACCAGAGCATGTGGTTCAACGCGCTGGCGCAGCAGGGCCTGGGCCAGTACGCCGGGCCCGGTCACTGGAACGATCCGGACATGCTGGAAATCGGCAACAAGGGCCTGACCGATCCGGGCATGGAGCGCACGCAGATGAGTTTGTGGTCGCTGCTGGCCGCGCCGCTCATCGCCGGCAACGACTTGTCGAAGATGGATGCCACCACGCGCGTGGTGCTGACCAACCGCGAAGTGATCGCCGTCGATCAGGACGCGCGCGGCGTGCAGGGGCATCGCGTGTGGCAGCAGGGCGGGTTGCAGCTGTGGGAAAAACCGCTGGCCGACGGCACGCTCGCGGTGGGCCTGTTCAACACGGTGGACCACCCGCTGCGCACGACCATCGACTTCAAGGCGCTGGGCCTGACCGGCAAGGTGGCGGCACGCGACCTGTGGCAGCACCGCAACCTGGGTGACATCGACGCCACCACCGTGTTCAGCGTGCCGCGCTTCGGCGTGGTGATGCTGAAACTGGGCGTGCCTGGGCACTCGTGAATGCCGCCTTCTTTGCTGCAGGAGCCGCCTGCGGGCGAAGGGGTCTTGCTGCAAACCGGCATCACGCCATCGCGCGCGGGCGCGCTTCTACAGGTGTGGTTTGAGGTTTGAGCCTTGCCCTTGTAGGAGCCCGCCAGCGGGCGAAAGGTTCTTGCCCCGAACCAAACATCACGCTATCGCGCGCGGGCGCGCTCCTACCAGATGTGGTTTGAGGTTTGAGCCTTGCCCTTGTAGGAGCCCGCCTGCGGGCGAAAGGTTCTTGCCCTGAACCAAACATCACGCCATCGCGCGCGGGCGCGCTCCTACCAGGGATGTCTTGAAAATTCGGGTCTTGTGGATACGGCAAGGCCCGCCGAAGCGGGCCTTGTCGCGTTGTGGCGTTACCGCAACCGGATCAGTGGTGTGCGGGCGCGATGTGGTAGCCCTTCAGGTGCCGGGCGAAATCCTGCAGGGCGTGGATGCCGCTTTCCTCGGCCTCGCGCACCCATTGCTGCAGGCCGCTCAGGGCCTTGTCGGTGCCGCGCTGTTCCATCAGTGCCATCAGGCGCGCGCGATAGGCACACACGACGCGCAGCTTGGGCTGTTTGGCCACGGCGGCTTCGAGCTTTTCGCGGCCGTCGTTGTCCAGCCAGCGGCCGCCGTCGGCCAGCGCGCGGCGCAGGCGCAACGGCACGATGGTCTTGAGGCTTTGTCCACGCCGCGCGGCTTCCTCACGCAGCGTCGGCACGATCACCTGGCGGTAGTAGTCGGTCAGCGCCTGGAAGCGATGGGTCAGCACGGCCTTGAGCGTGTCGGTGTCGGGCAGGTTGACGTTGGGGCGCACGTCCAGCTTGGGCGCCACGCGCAACACCTTGGCCATGTGGACTTTTTCCAGCCCGCAAATGACGGCCCAGCCGATGTCGAACTCCCACTTGCGCAGCGCGAACTTGGCCGAGCTGGGGAAGGCGTGGTGATTGTTGTGCAGCTCTTCACCTCCGATCCAGAAGCCCCACGGGATCAGGTTGCGCGCGGTGTCGGCGCTTTCGAAATTGCGGTAGCCGGCCCAGTGGCCGATGCCGTTGACGAAACCGGCGGCCCAGAACGGGATCCAGATCATCTGCACCGCCCACAGCGCCGCGCCGATCACGCCGAACAGCGCCAGATTGATCAGCAGCATCAGGGTCGGGCCCCAATACGGATGGCCGCCATAGACCTTGTGCTCGACCCAGTCGTCCGGGGTGCCGCGGCCGTACTGCTCCATGTCCTGCTTCGATTCGCAGGCGTCGCGGTACAGCGAAACGCCGTCCCAGAACACTTTCTTGATGCCGTAGATCATCGGGCTGTGCGGATCGTCCGCGGTCTCGACCTTGGCGTGGTGCTTGCGATGCACCGCCACCCACTCGCGCGTGACCATGCCGGTGGTGAGCCAGCCCCAGAAGCGGAAGAAATGCGCCAGCACCGGGTGGAAATCCACGCCGCGGTGGGTCTGGCTGCGATGCAGGTACAGCGTCACCGTGAAGATGGTGAGCTGGGTCATCACCAACAGGTAGACCAGCATGCTGATCCAACTCGCGTGGGTCACGCCGTTGGACAGGAAATTGAGTACGGCATCAAGCATTTGGAAATCACTCGGGTGCGGTGAG
>DASVGR010000095.1:0-30658 GCA_036379395.1 Rhodanobacteraceae bacterium
TCGCCCGCCGCGACGCTGGCCGGGCGCGGTTTGGCCGCCGCCGCGGCATCCACGTCGCCCTCGCCGCGCAGCAACGCGCACCAGGCTGGCCAGTCGGGCGGGCCCGGCATCCACGCGCCGATGCCCTCGATCCAGACCGAAAGCGTGCCGCTCATGCGCCAGCCTCCGCGCGCGCCAGCGCCAGGCACGCGTTGTTGCCGCCAAAACCAAACGCGTTGACCAATGCCACATCGACCCTGGCCGACTGCGTCGTCAACACCAGTTGCGGCCCGCAGGCCGGATCGGGTTCGCTGCAGCCCAGATTGCCCGGCACCCACTGTTCGCGCATGGCCAGCAACGCTGTCACCACGCCCAGCGCGCCGGCCGCGCCCAGCGTGTGGCCGACGTAACCCTTGGTGGAACTGGCGTGCGTGGAAACGGGAAACAGGCGTGCGACCGCGGCGGCTTCCACCTCATCGTTTTTGCGCGTGGCCGTGCCATGCAGGCAGATGTAATCCACGGCATCGGCCATCAAGCCGGCGCGCTCCAGCGCCTGCTGCATGGCCATCCGCGCGCCCAGCCCTTCGGGATGCGGTGTGGACATGTGCCAGGCGTCGCTCGATTCGCCATACCCGACCAGCCGCGGCGCGTCCGGCGTGGCATCCACGCGTTCCAGCAACGCAAACGCGGCCGCCTCGCCGATGGAAATGCCCTGCCGCGCCACGTCGAACGGCCGGCACGGTTCGGGCGACACCAGCTGCAGCGAGTTGAAGCCGAACAACACGCTGTCGCACAAGGTATCCACGCCGCCGACGATGACGGCATCGACCAGCCCCGCCGCCATCAGCCGCGCGCCCATGGCAAACACCTTGGCGCTGGACGAGCAGGCCGTCGACACGGTCAGGCACGGGCCGGCCGCGCCGGTCGCCGCCGCCACGAAATGCCCCAGGCTGTGCAAGGTGTGCAACAGCGGTTCGCGCAGGGACGTCGGCAACTGGCCGTCGACCAGATGCCGGTAGCCGTCTTCGGTCGCGCCGATGCTGCCGGTGGACGTGCCCATGAACACCGCCACGCGCGACGCGCCATGCCGCGCCACGGCCGCGCGCGCGGCATCCAGAAAACCGTCCTGCCGCAAGCCCAGCCACGCCAGCCGGTTGTTGCGGCTGTCCAGCGCCCGCTGCGCGGCCGGCACAGCCACGTCTTCGATGCCGTCGACACGGCCAACAAAACACGCCAGCGGCGCATGGCTGATGTCATTGGGCCGCAACCCGCCGCGCATGTCGGCCAACGCGCGTGCATGCGCGTCGCCGCCGCGACCCAGCGCCGAGGTGGCGGTGAAGGCGGCAATGGCAAGCGGGGTCATGCGGTCGATCATGGGCCGGCAGCATACCGGTTTCGTCGCACCGCTTGGAGGCTGCGCCTGCGACACCCGCGCATGCAAACGCCGGCGCGCGCCTTGCTAAGCTTGCGCCCATGAGCGAACAAGCCGACCGCGTCGAAACGTTTTTGCGTGAACTGCAGGATCAGATTTGCCAAGCCGTGGCGGCGGCGGACGGGCAGGCCGCGTTCGTGGAAGATGCCTGGCAGCGCCCGGCCGGCGGCGGCGGACGCACGCGCGTGCTGAAAGATGGCGGCGTGTTCGAACAGGCCGGCGTCAATTTTTCGCGCGTGACCGGCGACCAGCTGCCCGGCAGCGCATCGGCGCACCGGCCCGAGCTGGCCGGCCGCGGCTTCACGGCGACCGGGGTGTCGCTGGTGCTGCATCCGCACAATCCGTACGTGCCGACGGCGCACGCCAACGTGCGCTATTTCGAGGCCACCAAAGCAGGCGCCGATCCGGTGTGGTGGTTCGGCGGCGGCTTCGACCTGACGCCGTATTACGCCTTCGACGAGGACGCCGTGCATTGGCACACGGTGGCGCGCGACCTGTGCGCGCCGTTCGGCGACGATGTCTACGCGCGCTACAAAAAATGGTGCGACGCGTATTTCGTCAACAAGCATCGGCACGAGCAGCGCGGCATCGGCGGCCTGTTTTACGACGACTTGAACGAAGGCGGCTTCGCGCGCTGTTTCGCCTTCACGCAAGCCGTCGGGCAGGGCTTTCTGGATGCCTATCTGCCCATCGTCGAACGCCGCCGGGACACGCCGTACGGCGCACGTGAGCGGCAATTCCAGCTGTACCGGCGCGGCCGCTATGTCGAGTTCAACCTCGTCTACGACCGCGGCACGCTGTTCGGTTTGCAGTCGGGCGGGCGCACCGAGTCGATCCTGATGAGCCTGCCGCCGCAGGTGCGCTTCGAGTACGGTTATGCGCCGGAACCCGGCTCGCCCGAAGCGCGCCTGGCCGACTATCTCAAGCCGCGCGACTGGGTGTGACCGCTCACGGCCGGCTGCCGCTGAAACGCACGGCGGTGGCACCCGTGACCGGGCCGATCGTGGCGCTGTCGCTGACGTAAAGCTTCACCGGCCGCTTGAACTGCAGCTTGCCGGTCACCACCGCATGCGGACCGATCACGATGCGCGGCACATGCGTGGACATGCTGCCACGGCTGGGCCGCTCGACCTCGATGCCGCCTTCCACGCGCGAGTTGGCGCCGACCGTGATGTCGCCGCTCACCGTCTCCAGCCCGTCGCCGACATGCGCCGCCTCCAGCCGCAGGTCACCGTTGACGTTGGACACCTCGCCGCGCACGTCCGCGCCCTGATGCAAGGTGATGTCGCCGTTGACCGTTTCGGCGTCATCGCTCACGCGCGCCTGGTTGCCGAGCGTGACGCCGCCGTTGACCGTCTCCAGCTTGCGGGCCGTGGCGCGCGCGCCCAGCGTGATGTCGCCATTGACCGTCTCGGCCTTGCGCACATGGCCGTCGGCCGCCACGCGGATGTCGCCGTTGACCGAGCTGACGTTGCCGGCATGCTGGCCCGCCGCCACCACGACATCACTGTTGATGCCGGCGCAGCCGACACCGGAAACCGCCAGCCCCACACCCAGCGCCAGAGCGCAAATCATCGCTTTCATGCCCATGCCTCGTGAAATGGATTGGTCGGTTGGATGCGCCGTCATGCCAAATGGTTTAGCCGCGACGTTGACCTTGCCGGCGGGCACTTCCACCATAGCCGGGTTACCCGCCATTCCCACATTGCCATGCACAAACTCGTCCTGATCCGCCACGGCCAGTCGCAGTGGAACCTCGAAAACCGTTTCACCGGCTGGGCCGACGTCGACCTGACCGCCCAGGGCATCGCCGAGGCCAAGGCCGCCGGCGAACTGCTCAAGGCCGAAGGTTTCGGTTTCGACATCGCCCACACTTCGGTGTTGAAACGCGCCGTGCACACGCTCTGGCACGCACTCGATGCCATGGACATGGCGTGGCTGCCGGTTCTGACCGACTGGCGTTTGAACGAACGCCACTACGGTGCGCTGACCGGCTTGAACAAGGCCGACACGGCGGCCAAATACGGCGACGAACAAGTGCATGTCTGGCGGCGCAGCTACGACACGCCGCCGCCGGCCCTCGAACCCGCCGACAACTTCTGTGCCGGCGACCCGCGCTACGCGTCGCTGGCCGACGGCGAGCTGCCGCTGACCGAATGCCTCAAGGACACCGTGGCGCGCGTGCTGCCGTACTGGCACGACATGCTCAAGCCCGCCGTGGCTTCGGGCCAGCGCGTGCTGGTGGCCGCGCACGGCAACTCGATGCGCGCGCTGGTGAAGTACTTGGACGGCATCTCCGACGACGACATCGCCGGGCTCAACATCCCCAACGGCGTACCGATGGTGTACGAATTCGACGACGCCATGCAGCCGCTCAAGCGCTACTACCTGGGCGACGCCGACGCCATCGCCGCCAAAGCCGCAGCCGTCGCCAACCAGGGCCGTGCCAAGGCCTGACTGGCGCAAAGAAGCGCTGTCGTGCGGGAACGCTGCTTTTGCAGGAGCCGGCCTGCCGGCGAACGGACCTTGCCACGCACCTGCATCAGGCCATCGCGCGCAGGCGCGCTCCTACAAAAATCACAAGCCATGACCATGCACCTGTAGGAGCCCGCCCGCGGGCGAAAGGGTCTGGCCACATGCCGGCATCAAGCCATCGCGCGCGGGCGTGCTTCTACAAAAGCGTATCCACCGGGAGCTGCGGGTGACGGGTGCCGAGCCGGCATGTCGGCGCTGGCCTACAGCGCGTCCGCGTCCAGCTCGCCGGTGCGGATGCGGATCACCTGTTCCAGCGGGCTGACGAAGATCTTGCCGTCACCGATCTTGCCGGTGCGCGCGGACTGCTGGATGGCTTCGACGGCACGCTCCAGAAGATCGTCCGGCAACGCGATGTCGAGCCGGATCTTGGGCAGAAAATCCACCACGTATTCGGCGCCGCGATACAGCTCCGTGTGCCCTTTCTGGCGTCCGAAACCCTTCACCTCGGCCACCGTGATGCCCTGCACGCCGATGTCGGCCAGCGCCTCGCGCACGTCGTCCAGCTTGAAGGGTTTGATGATGGCAGTGACCAGTTTCATGGCAAGCATTCCGGTAGCGGGATTCGCACTATAACCGGGAGCCAGCCTGAACGGCGCAATCAGCCGCACTCGCACGTCCGTACCACGTGTAGGAAAATCCCTACACGATGACGCGGCATTTCCCGATAGTGTCCGCGCCGTGACACGCCTAATCTTTCACCAACCGTATTCGAGGTGCTGCCATGATCGGTGTCCAGACCATTGACCAACTTGCGCAGCGACTCGCCGGATTGGTGCCGCCTGGAGTAGCGGAAGCCCGAGAGGATCTCGAAGCCAATTTTCGCGATGTCCTGGCGCAGGGATTGCGCCGCCTCGACCTTGTCACACGCGAGGAATTCGATGTCCAGCGCATGGTGCTCACCCGAACCCGCGAGCGCCTCGAGCAGCTGGAAAAGCGCCTCGCCGAAATGGAAGCCGCGGCCGCGTCCGGCCACTGACGGCTTTGGGCGCACTGTGTGCGCCACACCGCTCCCGGGAGCACCGCTTCCGGTCTGTCACCTCACCCCGATTAGGCCGGAAGCGGTATTTTTCGTCTCCCAAAGTCTGTTGCATGACGCGTGGCCGCGCGCCACCTTCGTGCAGCTGGAAATGCCAAAACGCGCGGCATGTTGCGCGCGCGGATTGCTTGCGCTCGCACCGGGTGTCGCCGACGACGCCCGGTGCCTTGTCATTGGCCAATGCAAAAGGATGTGCGCATGAGCCTCGCCGTTACCCTGTCGCGCGCCCAGCAGGGCGTCCAGGCTCCGCTGGTCATGGTCGAAGTGCACCTGTCCGGCGGCTTGCCCGGCACCGCCATCGTCGGCCTGCCGGAAGCCGCCGTGCGCGAGGCGCGCGACCGCGTGCGCGTGGCCATCCAGAACACCGCGTTCCAGTACCCGCACTCGCGCGTGACGGTGAACCTGGCACCGGCCGAATTGCCCAAGCACGGCGGGCGTTTCGACCTGGCCATCGCGCTGGGCATCCTGGCCGCGGCCGGTCAGGTGCCGCGCGAACGCATGGATGATTGCGAATTTTTGGGCGAGCTGGCCCTGTCCGGTGCGCTGCGTCCGGTCAGCGGCGTGTTGCCGGCCCTGCTGCGCGCGCGCATGCGCGGACGCCAGGTGATCGTGCCGCGCGGCAACGCCCCGGAGGCGGCGCTGGTGGACGATGCCAACATCTACGTTGCCGATTCGCTGGCCGACGTGTGCGCCTGGCTGCGCGGCGGCGAGTTGCCGCGTCCCGAGATGGTCGCCAGCGACATGACCGCCGAGGGCATCCCCGACCTGGCCGACGTGCGCGGCCAGGCGCAGGCCCGGCGCGCGCTGGAAATCGCCGCGGCCGGAGGCCATCACCTGCTGCTGATCGGCCCGCCCGGCACCGGCAAGACCATGCTGGCAGAACGCCTGCCCGGCATCCTGCCGCCGATGGACGAATGTGAGGCGCTGGAATCGTGCGCCGTGCGCTCGGTCGCCGGCATGCCGGTCGATCTGGCCCGTTGGCGCCAGCGTCCGTTCCGCGCGCCGCACCACACCACCTCGGCGGTCGCCCTGGTTGGCGGCGGCTCGGTGCCGCAACCGGGCGAAATCTCGCTGGCCCATCACGGCGTGCTGTTCCTGGACGAGCTGCCCGAATTCGACCGCCACGTGCTCGAAGTACTGCGCGAACCGCTTGAATCGGGCGAAATCGTCATTTCGCGCGCCATGCGCAAGGCGCATTTCCCGGCCCAGTTCCAGCTGGTCGCGGCGATGAACCCCTGCCCATGCGGCTACGCCGGCGATCCGAACGGCCGCTGCCGCTGCACGCCCGACCAGATCGCCCGCTACCGCGCGCGCATTTCCGGTCCGTTGCTCGACCGCATCGGCCTGAGTGTCGAGGTGCCACGCATTCCATTGGCCGAACTGACCCGCGACGATGCCCCTGCCGAAAACAGCCAAAGCGTGCGCACGCGCGTGATCGCGGCGCGTGAACTGGCCCTGGTGCGCGGCGGCCTGCCCAATGCCGAACTGCCGGCCAGCGATCTGGTCCGTGACTGCGCGCTGGGCGCCAGCGAGCGCGCCTGGCTGGAACGGGCGCTGGACAAGCTGCAGTTGTCGGCCCGCGCCTATCACCGCGTGTTGCGCGTGGCACGCACCATTGCCGACCTGGATGGCCGCCCGGCCTGCGTCAACCGTCACGACCTGGCCGAGGCCCTGCAGTTGCGCCGTTTTGACCGTGCCGTGACGGCCTGATCGTTCACCGACAGAAACACCGTGTTCCCGGCAAACTTCCCACGTTGCATAACGCGGGAGTTGACGAGTTATCGTTATCGAGGATAATTGAACCGTCTGGTATGCAAATACCGACCCGCCGCCCCGGTACCGGATCTCCCTCCCTCCCCCCGCTCCGGTACCGGGGGCCTGGCCTCGCTTGACGGCCTTGGCAAAATCGCCGGCGCCACGTTCTTGCGGCAAAACCCACAACCACGTTTGGCGGTATTTGCCGTTACCATGTTTTCGTCATCCACAAACGCGAGCGCGCATGGCCATTGATCTGGGCGTCATGCTCACCCTGCTGTTGGTGGTCGGTTTCGGCGCGCAGTGGCTTGCCTGGCGCGTCAAGGTGCCGGCCATTCTGTTCTTGCTGCTGACCGGCATCGTGCTGGGGCCTGTGACTGGGCTGTTCAATCCCGACAAGGCACTCGGGCCATTGCTGTTTCCGGCCGTGTCGCTGGCCGTGGCGCTGATCCTGTTCGAAGGCAGCCTGACGCTGCGCTTTTCCGAGCTGCAAGGTGTCAGCAAGGCCGTGCGCGGCCTGGTCAGCTACGGCGCCCTGATCGCCCTGGCGTTGCTGGCCGTGGCCGCGCGCTACATCGCCGGCGTGCGCTGGGAACTGGCGTTCCTGTTCGGCGCGCTGACCTGCGTGACCGGGCCGACCGTCATCATGCCGTTGCTGCGCACATTGCGCCCCAACGCACGCATCGCCAGCGTGCTGCGCTGGGAAGGCATCGTCATCGATCCGCTCGGCGCGTTGCTGGCCGTGCTGGTGTTCGAGGCCATCGTGTCGCATCAGGAAGGCCACTCGCTGGGCGTGTTCGCGCTCACCATCTTCGTCGGCGCCGGCATCGGCCTGGTCCTCGGCTGGGCGCTGGGCTTTGCCTTGCGCCGGCAGCTCATCCCCGAATATCTGCAGACCTACGGCACGCTGATCGCGGTGCTGGGCGCGTTCAGCCTGTCCAACACCATCACGCACGAATCCGGCCTGCTGGCGGTGACGGTGATGGGCATCTGGCTGGGCAACATGCGCGATGTTTATATCGACCACATCATGGACTTCAAGGAACACCTGTCCACGCTGCTGGTGTCGATGCTGTTCGTGGTGCTGGCCGCGCGCCTGAAATGGCCGCTGCCGCCGGGCGTGCTGATGAGCGGCATCGCGGTGTTCCTGGTGGCGCAATTCATCATCCGGCCGCTGTCGGTGCTGGCGTCCACGGCCGGCAGCGCGCTCGACTGGCGCGAGCGCACGCTGTTGTCCTTCATCGCGCCGCGCGGCGTGGTGGCGGCCTCGGTGTCGTCGCTGTTCGCGCTGCGCCTGGGCGACCTGGGCATGGCCGGCGCCGACACGCTGGTACCGCTGGTGTTCATCCTCATCATCGGTACGGTGGTGCTCGAATCGGTCACCGCACGCCCGTTCGCCAAGTGGTTGAAGGTGGCCGATCCCGATCCGAACGGCGTGATGATTTTCGGCTCCGACCACGTGGCACGCACCGTGGCCCAGGCACTCACCGAACACGGCTTCCGCGTGCTCATCGTCGACGACGACTGGGAAAGCATCCGCGACGCGCGCATGGCCGGGCTGGACACGTTTTACGGCAACCCCACGTCACAGCACGCGGCACTGCATCTGGACCTGACCGGCATCGGCCGGTTGCTGGCGATGTCCACGCGGCGCGAATTGAACTCGCTCACGTGCATGCAATACCGCCAGACCTTCGGCCGCGAACGCGTGTACCGGCTGCGCATCCTGGCGCCGGAGCAAAGCCATTCGCGCGCCGCGTTTGCCGGCACCATCCAGTCCAAGGTGCTGTTTGGCGAAGACTCCACGCATGCCCGCTTCAGTGCCCGCCTGGCCGCCGGCTGGCGGGTCAAGTCCACCGCGTTGACCGACACGTTCGACTGGCCGCAGCTGCGCGCGCACGTGGGTGACGAGGCGGTGTTGCTGTTCGGCATCACGCCAAACGGGCTGTTGCGCGTGGCATCGGACAAGCGCGAGGTCGAACCCAGGCCCGGCTGGACCGTGATCATGCTGACGCCGCCGCAGGACGTGCCTCAGACGCCGTGATGCAGGCCCTTGTAGGGCGCATAGAACGCGCGCAGGCGGGCGACGTCGGCCTGCTTGTCGTCGGTGGTTTCGAACAGCGGACCGAGGATGAAGCGCTTGCCGGGGTAGTCGAAGGCGACCGGAAACACCGGCACGCCGGCCGCGTGCGCAATGTGCCAGAAACCGGTTTTCCAGTGCTCGACCGGCTTGCGCGTGCCTTCGGGCGTGATCGCCAGCCAGAACGCGCCACCCTGCGCGAACGTGTCGATCATCTGCCCGACCACGCCACCCGCCGCGCGCCGGTCGATGGCCACGCCGCCCAGCCGCCGCAGCAGCCAGCCCAGCGGGCCATGGAACAGTTCGCTCTTGATCATGAAATGCACTTCGGCACCGATGCCGACCTTCATCAGCAAACCCCAGATGCCGTCCCACCATGACGAATGCGGCGCGCCGATCAGCACCAGGCGCGCGCAATCGGGCAGTTCACCTTCCAGATGCCAGCCGCTGGCGCGCACGATGGCACGGCACAACCGCCGCAGCAGATTGTCGCGATAACCCGGCATGACGACCGGCCGCGTGGCCGGTCGAGGCAACGGTACACTCATGCATCACTCCAGTTGCGGCCGCGCGTCTGCTTGATTTGCGCGCGTTGTTTCTTGCCCGCCAGGCGACGCTCGCGCGAGGCCCGCGTCGGCTTGGTCGGCACGCGTTTTTTTGCCGTCACCGTGGCCGCACGCAAGATGCCGGCCAGACGCTCGCGCGCGTCCTCGCGGTTGCGCACCTGGTCGCGGAACCGGCGCGCGCGGATCACCAGCACGCCGGCACTGTTCAGCCGCCGATCGTGACTGCCGAGCACGCGCGCCCGCACGGCCTCGGGCAAGGCGGTGGACGCGGCGACGTCAAAACGCAGCTCCACCGCGCTTTCGGTGCGGTTGACGTTTTGCCCGCCCGGGCCGTCCGCGCGCGTGAAGTGCTCGGTGAGCTCGGCTTCGGGGATATGGATGCGGGACGTGACGATGAGCATGGCGGCACCGATTCTAGCGGCAAACCCGCCACGCCCAGGCTGAGGAAACCGCCGCTCAGGCCGCCCGGAAAACTCTGATTGCATCGGACACGGGCCGCCTTGGATTCAATCCGGAGTGTCTGCGGCAGCGAAGTGCCCGTTTTTTGCGGGAGCTTGCCTTGTGTAGGAGCCCGCCTGCGGGCGAAAGAATCTTGTTGCAAACCGGCATCATGCCATCGCGCACAAGCGCGCTCCCACAGTGGCGAGATGCCCGTCTGCCGATTCAATCAGAGCTCCCCTGCCGCGACCACTCGGCCAGATCTTCCAGCGTCACCACCTGCCCGCCGCACACCACGCTGACCACGTCGTGCACGCCGGCCAGCGCCGGATGATCGTCGAACACCGGCGCCAGCGCCGCGCCGCAGGCCGGCTCGACCACCATGCCGTAACGCTCGGCCAAGCGCACGCAGGCACGCCGGCAGGCATCGTCGCTGACCACCACCGGCGTCACCGCCATGTCGCGGCAGGCCGGCAGCAAGGCCTCGCTGACATGGCGCACGCACAGGCTGGAAGCCACGCTGTGCGGCGCCGGCAGGTCGACCACCCGGCCCTGCGCCAGACTGGCGGCCAGGCCGGCCGCGCCTTCCGGTTCGACCGCCAGCACGCGCGTGCGCGTCCAGCCGTGCCGGCGCAAGCCTTCCAGCACGCCCAGCAGAAGGCCGCCGCCACCGACCGCCAGCACGATGGCTTCCGGCGGCCGCGCACATTGTTCAGCCAGCTCGTCGACGAGGCTGGCATGGCCGGCCCAGATTTCGGGGTTGTCAAACGGCGGGATGTAAGCCACATCCGGCGAGCGCGCCAGCGCCAGCGCCAGCGTGTTGGCGTCGTCCCACACCCGGCCCTCGACGACCACCTCGGCCCCCAGTTCGGCGATGCGCTCGCGCATCCATTCGGCGCTGGTTTCGGGCAGCACGACGGTTACCGGCAAACCCAGCGCGCGCCCGGCCCAGGCCACGGCGTAACCGGCGTTGCCGGCCGACGAACACACCAGCGCGCGCGCGCCGTGCGCCTGGTGATATTGGCACAAGCGGCCGATGCCACGGATCTTGAAGGATCGCGCCGGCTGCAGGTTTTCCAGCTTCAGGCCGACGTGGCGGTTGCCGACCGTCGTGGCCAGCAGCGGCGTGCGCACGTGCAGCGGCGCCGGCAGGGTGTCAACGTGGCGTTCGACGGCAAGGGAAGGTGTCATGGCGGTGCTCGCGGGCAAAAAGGGAGAGGTGCGGCCGGTCGTGCGAGCGCGTAATTCGTGCAAAAGCCATGTTCGGGGTCCTGGTCAAGCGTGGATGAAAGCCATGAAAAAACCCCGCATCGTTGCCGGTGCGGGGTTTGCCAAGGGGTGTCGTGTAGACGCGCGCCTTATCCCGCACCGCAGCCGGTAATCGAAATAATGCTCACGCGAATGGCCACACCCTCACGCACCGCCGCAATCGGCAGTGCAACAGACAGGCAAGGGGCGTGCGTCAACAACATGGGTGTGACGTTAGCAAAGCGTCGGACACACCGTCAACACGGGACGGCTGGACGGCCAGATCGCATGGTTATAACGCCACGCCGCGATCCGACCGCGGCAACCCGAATACCCACACTGCAACGCCTCTCCGACGCCGGGTGTAAAGTGGAAGCGCCATGAAAACCGTCGCCGGCGGCGTCATCGCCATCGTGTTGCTGGGGATTTATGCGTGGCTGATCGTGATGGCCGCGCTGGCGGTTTTCGGCGTGCCGGTACCAACCTTCAACCCGGCCATGGCGCGCGTATTGTCCGTCACCACCGGCCTGGTCTCGGCGCTGGTGATCGCCGAGCTTTCCATTGCCCGTGCCGGCGAAATGCCCGCTGCCCGCCTGCTTTCGCCGCACGCCGGCGCGCGTGCCATACACTGGCTGCGCACGGTAAGCACCCTGTATCTGCTGATATGGCTGGTGGCCGGGCTGGGCGCTTTCATGATCGGCCTGCTCCACCCGCACGCGCAGCCGGCCCTGACCAGCACCGGACAAGCCTGGTTCGGCATTGCCGTGGCGGCAGCGTATGCGTACCTGGGCCTGCAACCATCCGGCCAGTAAGTCACCCGGCCCGGGACATCTTCAGCGGCGCCGTGGCCAGGCCGAAATGAAACTCAGCAAACCGACGGAGCCAATGACGATCGGCAGCCACATGCCGTGTTGCGGCGCCAGCGCCCACAACAGGATGGCGCCGAAAATGAGCGTCGAGCCGAACAGGCCACCGGCCATCAGGCGGCGGATGTGGCGCGCCTCGGCGTGCAGGTTGGACACGTCTTCGGAAGAAAAATGCACGCGCGTCTGGCCGTGCACGGTTTCTTCCAGCAACTGGTGGATCAGCTCTGGCATTTGCGGTGCCGCGTGCAACCAGGCCGGGAGGCGTTGGCGCAAATCCTTGAGCACCTGGCGCGGGCTGTAGCGCTCGCGCACGATGCGTTTGAGCACCGGGTAGGCGACGGCCCAGATGTCGATCTCGGGATCGAGCGTGCGGCCGACGCCTTCGATGTTGAGCAGTGTTTTTTGCAGCAAGATCAGCTGCGGCTGCAACGTCAGCTCGAAGCGCCGCGCGGTGGCGAACAACTTGCCAACCACCTCGGCCAGCGAAATTTCCGACAGCGGCCGCGTGAAATACGGCTCGCACACCGTGCGGATGGCCGCTTCCAGCTCGTCCACGCGGATGTACTTGGGCATCCAGCCGGCCGCCAGATGCAGCTCGGCGATGCGCCGGTAATTGCGCTCGAACATGGCCAGGAAGTTCTCGGCCAGCCAGTACTGGTCGTCCTCGGGCAACGAACCCATGATGCCGAAATCGAGCGCGATGAAGCGCGGGTGCGCCACCTCGTCCAGATCGACCCAGATGTTGCCGGGATGTGCGTCGGCATGGAAAAAGTTGTCGCGAAACACCTGTTCGTAGAACAGCTTCACGCCCATCGCGGCCAGCTTGCGACGGTCGATGCCGGCCTTGTCGATGGCTTCCACGTCGTCGGCCGGCACGCCGTACACGCGCTCCAGCGTCAGCACGCGCACGGTGCTGTGTTCCCAGTACACGCTCGGCACGTACAAATCGGGCGAGTGCTCGAAATTGCGCCGCAGCAGGCTGGCGTTGGCGCCTTCGTGTTGCAGGTCCAGTTCCAGCCGCAGTGTCTTTTCGATCTCGGCGACCACGTCCAGCGGGCGGATCTTGTCGGCCGCCGGATGCCAGCGCTGGGCCAGCTCGCCAAACGCGCGCAGCAGGTCGACGTCGCGCTTGACACGCTTTTCGATGCCCGGCCGCAGCACCTTGACCACCACTTCGCTGCCATCCTTGAGCGTGGCCGCGTGCACCTGCGCGATGGACGCCGATGCGAGCGGCTTTTCGTCGAAATGCAAGAACAGGTCGGCCACCGGCGCCTTGAGCTCGGCCTCGACGATGGCGCGCGCGGTGGCGCCGTCAAACGGGGTGACCTGGTCCTGCAGCTTGGCCAGCTCGTCGGCGATGTCCGCGGGCACCAGGTCGCGGCGCGTGGACAGCATCTGCCCGGCCTTGACGAAGATCGGCCCCAGCTCGTTCATGGCCAGGCGCAGGCGCGCGCCGCGCGACAGACCGCGCAAATCGGCACGCGCGCGCGGCAGCAGCAGGCGCATCCATTTCAGCGGACGGTACAAATGCGTGGCATCGACCACGTCGTCCAGCCGATAGCGCAGCAGCACGGTCGCCACACGCAACAAACGCGGCGCCAGACGCCACGGCGTGATCATGCAGCTGGCCCCTTGCGCGCGGCCAGGCGGTTCAGGCGCGCTTCCAGACGCTCGGCGCGTTCGCGCAGCGCGTCCACATCGTCCAGAAACACGTCCATTTCGGCCGCCGACACGGCCACGCGGGTTTCTTCGCGCAGCCAGTCGGCACCGTCCTCGACCAGATGCCGGCCGCTGTCGCGCAGGTGCGACAGCGCCTTGTGCAACGCGCGCGCCAGCGGCACGCCGATGACGTCGCCAAAATAGCGCGCGAACGCTTCCTCGAAATCGGGCGCATAGCCGCGCGCCAGTTTCTCCAGCCGTCGGGCAAGATCCGCATCACCGGCGATGGTCACCTTGCCGGGCGCGACCGGCGCATCGGAACCGGCGCCCAGCACCATGCCGAGCACACCACCGGGCGTGGCACTGACGTGCAGCGCGGCCGCATTGTCGGCATCACTCGGTTGCACTTTCAGCTTGCCATCGACGACGACCACGACCAGCGCGACGTCCGGCCCGCGCAAGGTCAGCTCGACGCGCCGGCCTTCCAGCGCGGCCAGACTGTCGCGCGTGTCGGGATCGAGCGCGACAACGCGGTTGAGCGCGGCTTCCAGCGCATGCCCGGCAAGGGCGCGCAACGGACGAGGCAACGGGACGTGGCGGGGCGAGTCGGTCATGCCCTTATTGTAGCCAGACTTGCTGTAGCCAGACTCAGCGCACGGCGCCGGCAAAATCCAGCTGCCGCCACGCCTCGTAGACGGCCACGGCGACGGCATTGGACAGGTTCAGGCTGCGGTTGTCGGGAGCCATCGGCAATTTGATGCGCGCCTCGGGTGGCAACGTGGCCAGCAACTCCGGCCCCAGGCCGTGGCTTTCGCAGCCAAACAGCAGCGCGTCGCCGTCGGCAAACGCCACCTCGGTGTGCCAGCGCGCCGCATGCGCGGTAAACGCAAACACGCGCGGCTGGCCAAGCGACACCAGGCAATCATCCAGTGTGTCGTGCACCTTGAGCGTGGCGTACTCGTGATAATCGAGGCCGGCCCGGCGCAGGCGCTTGTCATCCAGCTCGAAGCCCAGCGGACGGATCAGATGCAACGCGGCACCGGCATTCGCGCACAGGCGGATGGCATTGCCCGTGTTGGGCGGAATTTCGGGATGATGCAGGATGACGTTGAGCATCCGGCCATTATCGCCTATCCCGCCGCATGCACGGCCTGCGCGGCCGCATGGGCAATGCCGACCGGCTCGATCGGCACGCTCAGCAGCGTAACCACGGCCAGCCCCACGACCACGGCGCAGGCGGCAAAAGTCAGGCAGACGAGGGTTTGTTCCAGTTGCGGCGAGACAGTCTTGAAGAAGTTCATGATGCGTTCCTTGGTTGGCGGACACGGTGCCCATGACAGGCTGTGCAATCAGCATGCCAACCACGCATTTCAAAAAATATTGATGTTTGTCATGCACTTGCCGTGACGTCCCCCGTCTGTCTGCCGCAACCCGTCTGTCCGCGGACGGACGCCAGTGTCCGGCTTTCAATCCCCGCTCATAAACAGATTGAATTTATTGCGTGCCGCGCAAGCCCTTGGCTAGGCTGGCCGGACCCGGCGCAAAACCGGGTTCGCCTTTTCAAGGACTCGTGAGGGGAAAACCATGCAGCATTCCAAAGCTCTTGCGGCCGCCGTGTGTCTGGCGCTGGCCGGTTCCATCGGCGTCGCCATGCCAGCCATGGCGACAACGACCGCCGGCGATCACGCGCAGCAGGCCGCGCAGTTGCCGAACATCCATTACACGCGCTTCACGCTGCCCAACGGCCTGACCGTCATCGTCAGCCCCGACCACAAGGCGCCGGTGGTGGCCGTGGCGGTGTGGTACCACGTGGGCGCGGCGCGCGAGCCGGCCGGCAAGACGGGTTACGCGCACTTGTTCGAGCATTTGATGTTCGAAGGTTCGGCCCACCACAAGGGCAATTACTTCAAGCCGTTCCAGAAGGTCGGCGCGACCGGCATGAACGGCACCACCAATTCGGATCGCACCAACTATTTCGAAACCGTGCCGACCACGGCGCTGGACATGGCGCTGTGGATGGAGTCCGACCGCATGGGCTGGCTGCTGCAGGGCCTCACGCAGGCGTCGGTCGACCAGCAGCGCGGCGTGGTGCAAAACGAAAAGCGCCAAGATGAAAACCAGCCCTACGGCCTGGTGCAGGAAAACATCGCCGCGCACGCCTATCCGGCCAACCATCCGTACCACCACACCACGATCGGCTCGATGAAGGATCTCGACGCCGCCTCGCTGGACGATTTCCGCCACTGGTTCAAGAGCTACTACGGCCCCAACAACGCCACGCTGGTGCTGGTCGGCGACATCACCGTCGCGCAGGCCAAAGCCAAGGCACTGAAGTATTTCGGCAACATTCCGGCCGGCCCGGCCGTCGCGCCGCTCAAGCCGTGGACGGCCGCGCGCACCACCTCGACCAAGGGTGTGATGCATTCCGACGTGCCGCAAACGCGCATTTACCGCGAGTGGAACACGCCGGCCGACGGCACCCATGCCGACAACCTGCTGTCGCTGGCCGCCGACGTGCTGGGCGGCAGCCGCAGCTCGCGGCTGTACCAGCGTCTGGTCTATCAGGACAAGCTGGCCGACAACGTGTCCGTGTCCGACCGCTCCGGCAAGCTCGGCTCGCAGTTCGTGCTGGTGGTGACGCCGAAGAAAGGCGCGGACCTGGCCAAGATCAATCGGGCCGTCAGCGACGTGTGGGCCAAGTTTCTCAAGGACGGCCCGACCGCAGCCGAGCTGGAACGCGCCAAGACCGGTTTTCGCGCCAGCTTCGTGCGCCGCCTCGAACGCGTCGGCGGGTTCTCCGGCAAGGCCATGATCCTGGGCCGCAGCGAAACCTTCCACGGCTCGCCCGACGCCTGGCGCAAGGCGCTGGCCGACATGCTGGCCGCCACGCCGACGCAGGTGCGCGATGCCGCGCGCCAATGGCTCAGCCGCGGCGACTACACGCTGACCGTGCTGCCGGTGGCCAAGGGCGAAAAGCCCGAAACGGCCAACCAGGCAATGGCCAACGGTCTCGGCCCGGCATCCGGCAAACCGGTGCCGGCCAAGGCCGTGTCGCATGACTGGAAAACCGTCGCCAGCACGGTCGACCGCAGCAAGGGCGTGCCCGCGGTGACCCGCTTCCCCAGCCTCACGTTCCCCAAGCTGCAGCACGCCACGCTCGACAACGGCATCAAGGTCACGCTGGCCGAACGCAGCGACGTGCCGCTGGTGGAAATGAGCCTGCAATTTGCCGGCGGCTTCGCGTCCGATCCGGATCACCAGCCGGGCCGCGCCAACTTCACCATGAGCATGCTCGACGAAGGCACCAAGGATCTCGATTCCGTGCAGATCAGCGACCGCACGCAGCTTCTGGGCGCGCAAATCAGCGCCGGTTGCGGGCTGGACAGCTGCCAGGCCACGCTCAATTCGCTGACCGACAAGCTCGATCCGTCGCTGGCGCTGTTTGCCGACATCGTCGAGCACCCGGCCTTCCGCGGCGCCGACGTGCAGCGCCTGCGCGGGCAGTGGATCGCCGGCATCGCGCAGGAAAAAGCCCGTCCCGTGACGCTGGCGTTGCGCACCCTGCCGAACCTGCTGTACGGCAAGGGCCATCCGTACGCGATGCCGTTCACCGGCTCGGGCACGGTCGCGTCGATCCAGTCGCTCAAAACCACCGACATGCGCGATTTCATGCGCGACTACGTGCGTCCGGACAACGTGCGCATCCTGGTCGCCGGCGACATTTCCATGGACGCGCTGGTGAAAAAACTCAACCACGCGTTCGGCGACTGGAAAGCGCCGGCCACGGCCGTGCCCACGCGAGCCATCGCCAAGGTGGCCAAGCCCGCGCAGCCACGCGTGTTCTTGATGGATCGCCCCGGATCGCTGCAATCGACGATCTTCGCCGGCGTGGTCGCGCCGTCGACCAAGGCACCGAACGATCTGGCCATCGGTCTGATGAACGGCGCCTTCGGTGGCTCGTTCAACTCGCGCCTGAACCTTGACCTGCGCGAAGCCAAGCACTGGGCCTACGGCGCGCACAGCTTCCTGCCGAGCGCGCTGGGGCAGCGTCCGTTCATGCTGTATGCCTCGGTGCAGACCGACAAGACGGCGCCGTCGATCCAGTCCGCACTGGCCGATGCCAAGGCGATCACCAGCACGCAGCCGATCACCGACGCCGAGCTGGCCAAGGTCAAGGCCAACCAGGTGCATGCGTTGCCGGGCGAGTTCCAGACCAACGGCGCGGTGCTCGGCGAGCTGCGTGGGATGGCGCTGTACCAGCGTCCGGACAACTACGTGACCACGCTCAAGCAGCGCATCGACGCGGTGCCGCTGACCAAGGTGCAAGCCGCCGCCGACGCCATCATCCAGCCGCGGCATTTCACCTGGGTGATCGTGGGCGACCTGGCCCGCGTGGGTGCCTCGATCCGCGCGCTGAACCTGGGCCAGGTGACAGTGCTCGACGCCGACGGCCAGCCGGTCAAGGACACCGCCAAAGCCGCCAAGTAAGTTGCTGCGCGGTTCATGCCGCGCGGCTACCATGGACGCCGGACGGGGCAACTCGTCCGGCTTTTTTCATCCGGCTTTTTTCATCGTTTCGAGCTTGCGGAGTTTTGTCCATGCGCACCACTGTCATGATTTCCGCCCTCGCCGCCGCCGTGCTTCTGGGCGGCTGTTCGTGGGGCATCAAGTTGACCGACACCGGCCGGCTGGTGCGCACCGACTGGAACGGCCCGATGACAAGCTGCCAGCGCCTGGCCAAGATCACGGTTTCGGTCGCCGACCACGTCGGCCCGCTCGATCGCAACGCGATCAAGGTGCGTGACGAACTGGAAGTGCTGGCACGCAACCAGGCGGCCACAATGGCCAACGCCAACACCGTGCACCCGCTGACCCAGCCGTCCAACGGCAGCCAGGTCTGGGGCGCCTATCGCTGCGGCGCCGAGCCGGCTGCATCAACCTCCGCCACCAGTGCTCCGGCCGCCAGCAGCAGTGCGGCGCAAATCTATCCCATCAAGCAGCATTGAACCGGATCTCGCCTGTGCAGGAGCCCGCCTGCGGGCGAAAGGTTCTTGCCTTGCACGCGCGGGCGCGCTCCCGCAACAAAGGTCATGTACTCGCCCTTGCTGCGGCGCGCAGTTACGCGTCCAGATCGGGAATCAGCCGGCTTTCCAGCCGCGCGATGATGTCCTTCAGGCGCAATTTGCGCTTCTTCAAGCGGGTCAGTTGCAGCAGGTCACTGCCGGGGCTGGCCGACAACTTGGCAATCGCCTCGTCCAGATCACGATGCTCCGTGCGCAGCTCGGCCAAACGCTGGGTGATGCGGACGGAATCCTCGAATTGCATGACGTGATGGAAGGCACGGGGAAGCCTTCAGTGTAGCGCGTCAAGTGCGCCCGGCGTGCCATTACAATGGCCGCCCTGCTGTTCGCTCCGAAGGATGCCATCGCGATGTTTTTCCGCAATCTGACCCTGTTCCGCTTTGCCGCCGACGTGGCTCCCGATCCGGCCGCGCTGGCCGAGGCTTTGGACGGCCATCGCCTGCATCCGTGCGGTCCGCTGGAGATGTCCACGCGCGGCACGGTGGCGCCGTTCGGCAACGGCGAGGACGCGCCGCTGGTGCATTCGATGGGCGAGTTCGCGCTGGTGTGTGTGGGCAGCGAGGACAAACTGCTGCCTTCGGCCGTGGTCAACCAGGAACTGTCGCGCAAGATCCAGCGCATCACCGAGGAAGAAGCGCGCCCGGTGAGCGGCCGCGAGCGCAAGAAGCTCAAGGCCGAGGTGCTGGACGAACTGTTGCCGCGCGCGTTTTCGCGTCCGTCGCGGCTGGCGTCCTACCTCGATCGCAAGCAGGGCTGGCTGGTCATCGACACGTCCAGCCGCAAAGCCGCCGAAAACGCCCTGAGCACGCTGCGCGACGCACTGGGCAGCTTCCCCGCCGTACCGCTGGCGCCGCAGCAACCGCCGCGCCAGCTGATGACGCAATGGCTGACCACGGGCGAGTTGCCGGCGGGCCTGGCGCTGGGTGACGAGGTGGAATTGCGCGATCCGGCCGGGGCCGGCGGCGCCGTGGTGAAATGCCGCCATCAGGCGCTTGAAAGTGACGAGATTCGGGAGCATCTTCGCAACGGCAAGCAGGTGTATCAGCTGGGTCTGGAGTTCGACGAGCGCATCGGTTTCGTGCTTGGCGAAGACCTGGTCATCCACAAGCTGCGCTTCTTCGACGTGGTGACCGATGAGCTCGACAATCTCGACGACGAATCGGCCACGGCGGAAAACGAAGCCCGGTTTGCACTGATGACGCTGGAAGTGCAGCGCCTGCTGGACAAACTGCAAACCTGGTTCGGTCTGCCACGGCCAGCCGGCGCCTGATTCGAGGGGTCGGCGACATGGCTGACCGTACCGACCACCAAGGTACGCGCACATCCATGGGCCGACACACCTCCACCGGCGATTGGCTGGAACTGGTCAATCCCGCCGGCGGCACCATCAAGGTTCTGACCGCGGCACACCCGCGCTCGCGGCGCCTGCGGCTGAGCGTGACCACCCAGGGCGCGCGCGTGAGCTACCCGGCCGGCACGCATCCGGCCCGCGTTTCGGCGTTTTTGCGCCAGAACGCGGACTGGCTGGCGAACAAGCTGGAAGAAATGCGCCTGGACGCCATCAAGGTGCCGCCGCTCAGGGTGGGCCATCCGACCGAAATGCCATGGCGCGGCCAGACCATGCGTCTGGACTGGGGCGAGGCGGCCTACCCGCACGTCCAGCAACGCGGACACACGCTGCGTCTGATGCTGCCACGTCCGCACGCGCGCGCGTTGCCGATCGCGCATGGCTTGCTGGCCAGTTTTCTGGAAGATGGCATGCGCGCGGATCTTTCGCCCTGGCTGATGCGCTACGTGCCGCGCCTGGGCTTGGCACCGACCGCCCTGCGCGTCCGGCCGATGAAAAGCATGTGGGGCAGCCTGGACACCCGCAACCGCATCCATCTGGATCTGGCGCTGGCGTTGGCGCCATCGGCGGCGCTGCGTTACGTGCTGATCCACGAGCTGAGCCACCTGCGCGTGCGCAACCACTCGCCGGCGTTCTGGCGTCAGGTGGGCGAGCTGTGCCCGGACTATCAGGCGCAACGCGACTGGCTGCGCGAAAACGGCGCCTTGCTCAAGGCGCAGATCGATCGCTTGATTGCCGATCTGGCCGATTGAGGCGATAGCGCCTTCGGCGCGCCAGGACTGCGGGAGCCCCCGGAACGGGGACAAACGCCACGCATGTCAACCAGCGCGACGTGACGACGGTCCGTTCATTGCGTGATCATTCCAAAGTTGGCGTCGAACAGCTGCGGATCGCGGCCATCCGTCAAGCCGTACAGCGTGTAATTGCGACCCAGCCTGGCCCCACCGTCGCGGATCAGCGGCCGCCACACGAACGTCGTGCTGGCTGGCGTGGAACGCGGCAGCATCAGGTCGAACGGGATGGTGAGGTAAAAGCCCTTGTCGAAGCTGCCCTCGCCAAACTGGCGGCCGTCCGCGCTGGTGAACGTGGCCCACACGCCCATGCGCACGCCGTTGCCGAACAGGCGCGACACGTCGATCGTGCCGCCCCAGTCACCGGCCAGGTAACGTCCGGCGCTGAGCTTGGTCAGCACGCGATGGTGAAAGCCGGTGCGGATGTAGGCGGTCAGCATGCCGGTCACGACGTGGTAATCGCGCATGGCGAAATGCTGTTCAAAACCACGCTGGCGCACCCAGTTGACGTCCGCGCCCAGGGCGAAGTTGCTGTCGAACGGGCGGTACAGCACTTCGCCACCGGCGCCGGCGTACATGCTTTCCAGCAGGCCGGCGTAGGCCATGCCATACCAGGACGGCGCCAGCTTCCGCGCCCAGGTCAACTGCAGGTTGGGAATGTTGAAGCGCGACGAGGTGAGATATTCGCGGACGTACGTGCGCACGCGCGGCAGGTTCGACGGCGCGTCGTAGGTGAACTTGTCGTAGTTGTCGACCACGTCCAGTTGCGCCCAGCCGCCCAGCCACAGATGCCGCGTGAAGTTGTACGTGGCGCCGTAATTGGCGTTCAGGCGATACAGCACGAACGCGTTCGGGCCACCGATGCTTTCCGTCAGGCTGGTGCTGAAACCACCGCGGTAACGCTTGAGCGGCGCCTGGTAGAGCACTTGGCGCGTGTCGTCGTGCGTCGGCGGATCGCGCTCGACGTTGCGGCGGAAGTCCGTCAGCGACAAATCGTGGGTCAGAAGCTTGTTGAAGGCTTGCCGCTGCACGCTGGTCTGCTCGATCGGCAGGCCTTGCTTGTGGTCGACCAGGGTGAACCAGCCGATGCCCTGCCCCAGCGCATGGTCGAGAATGCGCGCGGCACGGCCGACGCCTTCGTCCGGATAGAAATAGCGCTGCTGCTCGCCACTGACGAACAACTCGCTGCCCTGCCGCGTCACGCGATCGACGGCAAAGCCGGCGTTGTCTTGCAGCTCCCGGCTGACGACCGCCCAATCGACCTTGCCCGGCGGCGTGTTCGCGCGCACTTTCGGCGCTGGTTGCGGCGGTGGATCGAGCGGCTTGGCCAACGGTGGTGCCTGACCGACGTCGCCGTGCAGGCTGAAACCGAACAGTGCCGTGTTGCCGCGCTCGATGCCCAACGTCAGATCAACATGCGAGCTGACGCGATACACCAGCCCGAGGTTGAACGGCGAATCCTGGCGCAGGTTGTTGTTTTTCGGCTCGTGCCGGTAATTGTTGCCGTCGTATTCCAGCTTGACGCTCAGCGGCGACCACGGCGTCTGGTACTCGATGCCGCCAAACAGCGCCATCGGGCCGCGGAAAAAATGCTTGCCGTTGAATTTGCCCGCTTCCACCGAATGCGCATCCGGCGCCGGGCGCGTGTTGAAACGGTGGTCGATCCAGCCGAACGGATTGTGGATGTCGCCGCGCGCGCCGGTGTAGCCCCAACCCAGGCCCAGGCTTGCATCAAACGCGCCCCAGCGCTTGCTGGCAACGAAATACTCGCCGGAAAACAAGCCGGTACCGCCAATGTCACGCGCGCCGACGGACAACGCCGGCCACCAGCGGCTTTCACGATGCAGGCGCACCTTGACGTCGACCGCCTTGTCCTTGTAGCTCTGGTCGCCGCTCAAACTGTGCGAACCGTACAGGCGGTTGGAAATGTCCGTGTAGCGAAACACGCCTTCCAGCCACGGCAGCGGCTGCACCGCGATGGTGTAGCGCGTGTACGGCACGGTACGGTTGATGCCGATCGCGAAATTGCCGTCCGGCGCCATGCGCGCGCTGGGCATCTGCAACAGGCCGACACCGCCAAAATCGTCCTGCGTGGCCGGTGGAGCCGTTTGCGCCCATGCGGCGTTGCCGGCCATCAGGCCAAGCAGCGGCAACAGGCCCAGATACAGCCGCGTGTGCCTCATGGCGAGTCTCCCGTCACCGGCAGCACCTGCGTGGACAGGAAACGCACCGCATCGGTGTTGAAGCTGTCGCGCACGGCCTTGGGCAAGACGCTGCGTGCCAGCGGCACGTAGACGACGGCCCCCGGCGCCAGCACCTGCCCCGCATCGCGGTTCCACAGCGCCACGCCATGCCGGCTGACGCTGCCGTCCGGCTCGATGACATACAACCAGTCCTTGCTGGCGGATGCCGTCAGCGGGCATGACTGGCGATAGACGCGCGCCTTGCGCATGGCCACAAAGGCCAGCACGCACGGCGCCTTGACCGCACCGACGACGCGCACCGTGGTCGGCCGCGACGGATACACGATGGTGTCTCCCGCCACCAGCAAGTGGTTGCGCGTGGACACTTCCAGCGGACGCAGATCCAGCAGCGCCTTGCGCTCGCGCCCCGTCACCGGCAAGGCCTGCCAGGCACGCTGCAGGCGCGTGGCCAGTGCCAGCAAAGCCGGCCGACCATCCAGGCGCGCCTGCCCGCGCAACACGCCGGCATCAAACAATGCCGCCAGCTTCCAGCGCAGCTGCTTTTTGTGCAGTTGCGGACGCAACCACGCGGCCCCCAGGACATAGGCGTCGGGCAACACGTCGGCTTTGGCGATGGCCTGATTCAGGCGCGCACCGGCGGGCAAGGTCAGTGCGCCGGGATGAGCGACCCGACCGGTCACCGTCACCGTGATATCCCCGCTCCAGGCCGGCGCTGCCAGCAGGACCCATGCCAGTCCGGCCAGCCACATGCCGCCATGTCGAAGCAACGGACGCTTCATGACCGGCCACCCCGATACGGCTTGAGCTGGGTCAGCGTCAATATCAGGCCGCCCGGAATCGACTGGCGGCTTTTCCACACCAGACCCGTCGTCGGATCGACCCAATAGACATTGTCGGCCCGAAAATGGATAGCCGGTGCCACAAGTGTTTCGTCGATGCGCAGCAAATGGTGCGTGCGCCCCAGAATGACCACGTCATGCATGCCGGCCGGCACCAGATGTGACGTCGCTTCCACACCGTAGCGATAATCCGGCAGATCCAGCGTGCGCGTGGTGGTGACGGCGGCGCGAAGATGCTGCAAACCCGTCAAAAACGGGCTGTCGGGTGGAAAATGCGTGGAAACGATGTCCGGCCGCAAATGCCACGTCTTGACCAGCACACCATCGCGCAGGAACACGATTTCCTTGTCGGCGCTGTACCAGGCTTCACGCCCATGATCGACATTGCCCAGCACCAGTACGGCCGAACCATCCTTGGAAGTCACTTGCAACTGGGCATACGGAATGGCCGCCACGCCGGCCGGCGTGGGCACGACATGTGAATTGGTGCCGTGGATCAGCAGGCCAAGCGTTCCGCGCGTGGCCGAAGCCACGTTCGAGCAACCGCCCATGGCGACCACAACCGCAAACAACAGGCACAACAACCCCACACGACGAATCGCAAGGTCAGTTGTTGACGTCATTCTGCGTGCCTGCCGCGTTGTGCAACAGAACCGACAACGGCAGCAGCTGGGTCAGGAAACGGTTCCAGCGCGTCACGCCGGCAGCGCCCACGAACACCACGTCGCCCGGCTTGAGCTGGAAGTTGTCCGCCAGAGCGAACGCCACGGGTGAACGCGCATTGAGCTGGAACACGGTTGCCGGCTGTTTTTGCATGTCGGCCACGCCGCGAATGACATACACGGCCTTGCCCTTGGACGTAATCTGGTTGAGGCCGCCAGCCTCGCCCAGCGCCTGCGACAGGCTCATGGAGCTGGTCTTGTAGGTCAACGCGCGCGGTGAACGCACTTCGCCCATCATGTAAATCTGGTGATGGTCGTTGTAGGACAGGAAAACGTGGTCGCCGGGCTTGAGGTAGATGTCGGACGGGCCGTGCAGGCTGTGGCGCAGGGCATTGATGTCGAGGTGATAATCCACACCGTCGCGCTGCAGCACCAGATCGGACAAATCGGCCAGAGCGGGATTCGGCTTGGCCTTGCCCAACGCCTCGGCCAGCGTCAACGGCGTCACCGTGATGGCCTGGATGCCGGGATTGCCGAATGCGCCGCTGAACCAGACACGCTTGGACTGATACTGGATGATGTTGACGTCGACCTGCGGCTGCTCGACGTACGCCGACAGCTTCTTGGCGATATAAGCGCGCAGCTGCTCCAGCGTCATGCCGGCCACATGGATGGAACCGACAAACGGGTAGTACAACGTGCCGTCCGGGCGCACCAGACGGCCATTGGCGTAAATCTGCTGTTGCGGGCCGGCCGGCGCAGTCAGCTCCGGGTGATCCCACACGGTGATGTAAAGCACATCGCCAGGACCGATGCGGTAGGCCGGAGGTTTGTAGTCCAACAAGGCCGCGGGGATGGTGGCGTGCTGCGCCGCCGCTTCGTCGATGGCAATCAGCTTGGGCGTGATCTGCACCAGATGAACGTGACTGCCAAGATCGGAATCACCATTCTCGATGGCGCCCGTATCCATGCGCTGGCCCGGAGCCAAGGCACACCCCCCCAGCAACAATGTCGCGGCCAGCACCAACCCCGCAACCGACCGCTTTTTCATCGGCAAGCATCCCACATTCGACTGGACGTAAAACCCCGTGTCGGACGCCATGTCCGACATGCATACAGAACACGCATCACACGAACGGATTAGTTCGTGGTGCCTGTCGTGCCAGTGGTGCCTGTGGTGCCCGTAGTACCACCCGTGCCGTGGCCACCGCCGCCGCTGGTGGCCGCACCGATGAGGATGCCGCCCACGATGACGGAACCGGCAACGATGACGGCCGTGTTGACACCGCCCGAGGCCGAACCACCAGCCGCAGCGGAGCCACCGGCAGCCGAACCCGAGCTGCTGGAACTCTGCTTCGTGGCGTTCGGAGCGGATGCTGGCTGGGCAGACGTCGGCGATGTGGCCGCCGGCGTGCTCGGCGACGTGGCCGGAACACCGGCGGAGGCGACGCCCATGGCGCCGGCGAGAGTGGCGGCGATGATCGCCGTAATGACTGACTTCATGATCTTGCTCCTGCTTGGACCATCAACAACCGTATGGGTTGGACAGTATAAACCGCCTGGTAACCGGGTAATCAAGCAAAGCGTGACTGTTTACACAGACATACGCCCTCCGTGACGCTAGTTGTACCACGCTTGACATGGGGTTTGCCTGAACGCTTATATACGGCAACCATACGCTTGCGCACGCCATTGCACGCAATCGGCACCATTCAACGCCAAGCTTGACCGTCACCAAGCACGCTTCCTATATTGGCCCGCTGGGAAGCGTTTGCGGATGGGCCTCACGGTACCGTGCCGCAAAGATCTCCGCACGATGCAGGGGGCATTGTTGCAAAACCACCCGGTTCCGGCCGTCACCCTGGCCGCGGGGCGGTTTTCCCGGCATTCGGCGTCATCCCCGGTCCAACGAGGCTTTTGCGAAGGTGTTCCAACGGATTCTGGTCATTTGTGTCGGCAACATCTGCCGCAGCCCCACCGCACAATTCATGCTGCGTCGACACTTGCCGACGCATCATGTCGCGTCAGCCGGTCTGCATGCCCTGGTCGGGCAGTCCATGGATCCAACGGCGTGCGACGTCCTGGCCGCCCACGGCCTGGACGGCAGTTCGCACATTGCACGCCAGCTGAACACGGACATGATGCACTCCAGCGACCTCATATTGACCATGGAAAAGGCGCATACTCGCGAAATTTCACAAATCGCGCCGCAAGCACTCGGACGCACGATGTTGCTGGGAAAATGGCTGGGCGAGCGCGAAATACCCGATCCCTATCGCCAGCAACGTCCTGCTTTCGAGCATGTGTACCAGCTGATCGACGCGGCCGTGCAAGCTTGGCTGCCTTATCTTGGACACACCTGATCCCGCGTCGCACCCGATTCACACGGCCTGATTCACTATTGCGCCCACGTTCACCCTTACCACGGATGTAGCAATGCACGCCAAATCCAACGATGCCCGCACTACCGCCATGGATGGCAATGATGATGAGATCGACCTGCGGGAACTGCTGGGTACCTTGTGGGACCGACGCTGGCTGATCGGCATTGTCACTGGCATCTTCCTGGTCGTCAGCCTGGCCTACGCCATCCTCGCCACACCGGTCTACCAGGCCAACGCGATGGTACAGGTGGAGTCGAAGATTCCGACCCTGCCAGGCCTGCAGGACCTCTCGCAACTGGTCAGCGACTCGGCACCCGAAGCGGTGACCGAAATCGCGCTGATGACCTCACGCATGGTGGTCGGCAAGGTGGTGAAGGATCTCAAGCTCGACATCGTGGTGACGCCGCACCGCTTTCCGCTGGTCGGCAATTTCATCGCCCGCCACTACAGCCCGGACAAACCCGGCGCGGTGGCCAGTGCCTGGCTGGGCATGGACAGTTACGACTGGGGTGGTTCCGAACTCAAGATCTACCAGCTCGACCTGCCAGCCAGCCTGATCGGCGAAAACCTCACTCTCGTGGCTGGCCCCAAGCACACGTTCAAGCTGTATGACGACGACGACAACCTGCTGCTGCAAGGCCCCATCGGCGGACCGGTGAAAGGCCACGGCGTCACCATCCAGGTGCAGACACTCGACGCCAATCCGGGCATGAAATTCACCGTGGTGCGCCAACCCTCGCTGGAAACCATCGCCGACGTGCAGCAGATCCTGTCCGCCAGCGAGCAAGGCAAGGATTCGGGCATCATCGCCGTGCAATACCAGGACGCCGACCCGACACTTGCGACCAACGTTCTCGACCAGGTGATCGAGGATTACGTGCTGCAAAACGTGCAGCGCGCCTCGGCCGAAGCGGCGCAAAGCCTGGCCTTCGTCAAAGGCCAGTTGCCGGCCATCCATGCCAAGCTGCAAAAGGCCGAGACCGCGCTGGCCGACTACCAGACCAAGGTGCACACGTCCAACATGGACCTGAAGACCAAGGGCTTGCTGGACCAGATCGCCGGCATCGAAACCAGCCTGTCGCAGCTGAAGATCCAGCAGGCCGAGATCGAGCAGAAATACACCTCGCGGCATCCGGCCTACCGCACCATGGTGAACCAGATCGCCGACTTGAACGCGCAAAAAAAGCAGCTGGAAAAGCAGATCACCAACCTGCCTGACACCCAGCAGCAACTGCTGCGCCTGACGCTGGACGTGCAGGTCAGCACGCAGCTTTACACCTCCATGCTGGGCCAGGCGCAACAGCTCAACGTGGCCCAGGCCGGCACCGTCGGCAACGCGCGCATCGTCGACAAGGCCGCCGTCAACGTGGCCCAGCCGGTCAAGCCCAAGCGCGCGCTGATCGTCATTGCCGGCACCATTCTGGGCGCGTTCCTGGCCGTGGCCTGGGTGTTCCTGCAGCAAATGCTCAACCGCGGCATCGAGGATCCGCGCGACATCGAGCAGCTCGGTTTGCCGGTGTACGCGTCCATCCCGTTGAGCGACTACCAGCGCGACGTCGAGGCCCGCTTCACACAGCATCATCATCACAAGGACGGCAAGTTGCACATCCTGTCGGTGGACGAGCCGGCCGATCTCGCCGTCGAGGCCGTGCGCAGCCTGCGCACCAGCCTGCATTTCGCCATGCTGGAAGCGGACAACAACATTCTCATGATTTCCGGCGCCAGCCCGGACGCCGGCAAGACCTTCGTGTCGACCAATCTGGCCACCGTCATCGCCCAGGCCGGCCAGCACGTGCTGCTGATCGACGGCGACTTGCGCAAGGGCACGTTGCACCACGTCATGGGCAACGGCAACGGCGGCCTGTCGTCCGTGCTCAGCAAGCAATGCAGCGTGGACGACGCCATTCACCACACCACGGTCGAAGGGTTGGACTTCCTGGCCCGCGGCAAGGTGCCGCCGAATCCGTCCGAGCTTTTGATGCATCCGACATTCACCGAGATGCTCAAGACGCTGACCGCACGTTACGACCTCGTCATCATCGACACGCCGCCGATCCTGGCCGTGACCGACGCCGCCATCATCGGCAACCACGCCGGCACCAGCCTGCTGGTGGCACGCTTCGGCATGAACCAGGCGCGCGAAATCGAGCTGGCCAAGCAGCGTTTCGAGCAGAACAAGGTGCAGATCAAGGGCGCCATCTTCAACGCCGTGGAAAAACGTTCCGCCGGCTATTACTCGTACGGCTATTACGACTATCACTCCGCCAAGGTCTGAGCCAAGAATCAGGCAAGGCAACACAACGGGAGGCGACGCAAGTCGCCTCCTTTTTTGGTGTCTGACGACGGCAAACAACCTGAAAACACGGTAGGAGCGCGCCCGCGCGCGATGGCCTGATACCTGCCTCCAAGCCCATCCCATCGCCCGCCGGCGGGCTCCCACACCGGCTTGGTCCATCAAGGCACTTGACTTCATCCCAAGTGTATTGTTGTATTGATACACATGGATGCATCGATTCTCAGCATACAGCCGTCCGCGCCCGAGCCGATCTACCGGCAAATCGTGGCGCAGTTGCGGCGCCTGATCGCCGGCGGCCAGCTCAAGGCCGGCGAGCAGCTGCCGTCGGTGCGTGCCGTGGCCGGCTGCCATGCCGTCAACCCGATGACCGTGTCGCGCGCCTACGGCCTGGCCGAGGCCGAAGGCCTGCTTGAGCGCCACCGCGGCGTCGGCATGGTGGTGGCGGCCGGGCAGGGTGCCGGCACCGCCAGCGCCGACGAACGCCTCGATCTTCTGCAACCGCGCCTGCGCGACATCGCCCGCCAGGCCCGTGAACTGGAATTGCCCGCCGAGCGCGTGCTCGCGCGGCTTGAACAACTTTTGGGGGAGGACCCATGAACGCCATGCTCGACACCCGCACCAACACCACCTCACCGCTTGAAGCGCGCGCCATCCAGCATTGCTACGAGGGCGCCAACGTCCTCAAGGGCGTGGATCTGACCCTCGCGCCCGGCAGCGTGCTGGGCCTGATCGGCCGCAACGGCGCCGGCAAATCCACCTTGATCCGCATCCTGCTTGGCCTGATCGAGCCGCTGGGCGGCCAGGCGCAGGTGTTCGGCGAGCCGTCACTCAAGCTGACCGACGCCGCCAAGGAACGCCTGGCCTACGTGCCGCAGCAACCCGAGGCGCTGGCGTGGCTGACCGCGACGCAGATGTTCAATTACCTGGGCCGCTTCTACCCGCGCTGGGACGCCGATTTTGCCCACGCCACGCTGGAACGCTGGCAGATCAAGCCCAACCGCGTGATGGCCAAGCTGTCACCGGGCGAGCGCCAACGCGTCGAACTGATCCGCGCGCTGGCCTCGCAACCCGAGCTGCTGGTGCTGGACGAACCGGCCGCCGCGCTCGATCCGGTCGCACGCCGCGAATTGCTGCGCGAAGTGGCCATGCGCGCGGGCGATGCCGGCACCACGGTGCTGTTTTCCACCCACATCGTGTCCGATCTGGAACGCGTGGCTTCCGACGTGGCGTTTTTGCACGAAGGTCGGCTGCTGCTCAACTGCGCGGTCGACGACACCAAGGAGCATTACGGCCGCCTGTGGTTGCCGGCCAGCCAGCGCGCCGCCGCACCCGCACAATCCCTGAGCCGACGCGCGCACGAGGACGGCAGCGTCAGCTTGGTGGTCGAACGCGACGGGCAGGGCGCCTGGCCCGCCGCGGCCACCTTGCCCGGCGCGCGCGTGGATGCGCTGGGTCTGGA